>NZ_JANNYP010000001.1:0-3984 GCF_031410135.1 Armatimonas sp.
TCCTTGCTTGCCAAACTCAAAAGCATGTAAAACCAAGCTCACAGACTCCTCCAGAGACATCAAAAAACGAGTCATACTCGGATCTGTAATTGTGAGTGGCTTGCCTTCTAGCAACTGAGAAACAAACAGAGGTATCACAGATAAAATAACATAAATAGCAAAACGAAATATTATTTTAATTTCGCCTAAAAAACGAAACACTAAATATTCAAAATCATTAACCATAAACTGAGTAATTATCAACATAACCGAATATAAAGAAGCATGAATTAACGACCTCTTACTAAGCAGGTATAATACATAAAAACAAAAAAAATAAATCACATTCAAAATTAAAAAAGGCCTAAGCAACTCAGAAGCATCTATCTCACTAATGTTAACCACAAATAAATTCGTTATTTTCGCATAAATAAACAATATTGGCGACACAATACAGCAAATTTCCTCTTTCTTACCCATTGAAGTCATATTTACTCGATATTTCCCAAAATCTATAGCCATACTAATATAAAAAGCTGACTAGTGTGACCAGAGAGATATAATTTTTGAGCATTGCATAAGAAACTCATATACTTACATTAGTATTCACAAGGAGATAGAGAATCCGCTTCGTTCCTGGGATAAGCACTTTATTTACTTGTTGCCAATGTTTTGAAAAGGCGTTTTCAAAGCCTTGTTCATGGTAATCAGGGAAAATATCCTTGCGATGCGCGAGGAGCCGTTGAACTTGAGAGTCTTCTTTGGGAACAAATTCAATAATCAGCCACGTTGAAATTCTCGTAAAAAACTCAGATATCTGTTTTAAAGGAACGTTATTTCCGATTGCCAAGTGATGAACCAGTGCCAAGGCCAGTGCTACATCGGCTGACCTTCGCCCTATGAGTGACGTTCGCTCGTTGAGATCCCAGCCACAATTATTGCTGGGGTTAGTAAGATCTTGCACGAGTGGATAGAGATTTGTCTCATTTTTCTTACGCATCTGACGGTAGTTTTGCTCGACCGCAGCAGGATCAATATCAAGGCTCAGTGTAAAAATCCCGCGATCGCTTGCCACCCGGCTGAAATGCCCCGTATTCCCCCCACAATCCCAGACCATGCCAGGAGTCGGAGTTATCTGGTCAAGAAACTGACCGACCAGCTCTTGTTTTGCCACCAGAGCAGCATCTGAGTAGTTTGTGTTGTCGTAATAGTCTCCCCACTCCGTTCCTGTAGGCTTCCAATGCAAGCTTTGAACAGCCATTTCAAGACTATCTAAAATCCCCAGTAAACTCTTCCGAGAAAGCATCGTTGTGTTACGTGCAGGAGCATCACGGGGATGATCCGCCAGACGCTTTTGTGATTTTGCATGCAGGTCTAGATGCGCAAATAAGTTTAGGTTAAGCCTTGACTGAATCGGTAATAAAGAGGCAGCAAGGTCTAAAGGAATCCCCTGTATCCAAACACGAAACAGTGATCCTAGTCTAATATCTTTTAAAGCCATGAGAGCTAATGGGGCTAAGAAATGCTCACAAAATTGTCGGTAAGCATCCCAAACTTGCCCCTCAACATAGGGTTCAAATGAGAGAGTATCGATAAAAATCGGTCTCCCTTTATGGAACTGTACATTAAAAGCACTAGCATCTTTAAGCGTGAAACCAAACTCTAGTGCTGTCTTTTGCAGACTAAGTGTCAGAAGCGCGGCATCTTTCCACTGACTAAAACACCACTCATAGGGATAGGAGCAAAAATTAATTTTTTCGGGTTTGATAATGACATAATCATCGCCCTTCTCAACTTCCTCATGAGGGATCAAAAGTCCCCTATCAAATAAGGATTGAAAAAATCCAGAGACAGTGCACTTACTATACGTCTCCAAATACCCTGAGCAAATATAGCGCAGGATTGAATCCCCTTGGTGAAAAATATATCCATCAGGATCACGAAATGATGATGGATGCCGATCCCGCTCTGAATCTTCATTTACCAATGGACGAAGAATCTTTCGAGTCAGACGATATTTCTTTCGAATGCGACATCATACGTGAGAAAAGAAAACGAATTTTCTGAATGATAAGCTTACTACTCACCAATAAACCTGCGACACCTGCCAGAGCTACCTGAAAAGCATAGCTACCGGCTCCAGGATCAATATAAGCATGAGCTTTGATTGCAGTAACATCGAATAATACAATCAATAACAAAGTGGTTTTAAGGAGAGACATAGCTGAAACTTGCATATTTTAGTGACCTTTATTACATGACGACTAATTATCAAATAAGTTCACTTCGCATATAAGAAGTATTACTCAATAAATTGGTGAGGAACTCATCAAACCCTCTTCCAAAGCTTACGGGACATACTATACCCTATGGGTAGACGCGATACAATACAAATTGTGAAAACTGACGAGAATGCAATAATTCACTCTGTGGATGTTCTGACTGAGGAAGAACATGCCATGAACGCCGTCCACCCGGATCGGCTCCGAAAACTGGAAGCCTTGCGCACGCAGGGACGTGACCCTTTTGCCCATGAGGTCTGGGAGCGCTCCTGCTCCCTTCAGGAGATTCGTGAGAGGCATGAGACACTGGTCGGAACAATGGTCAAAGTGGCAGGGCGTGTAAGCAGCTTGCGTCTGCCGTTTTTGGGCCTGCAAGACAAGTCGGGCGATGGTCAGATATTTATTTCCAAAGACGATGCGACCGAGATCCAGAACTATATCAAAGAGTTCGTGGATTTAGGCGATTTTGTCGGGGCTGAGGGTGAGGTTTTCCAGACGCAAAAGGGTGACTGGGCCGTGCGCGTCACTAAACTTGAACTGATTGCAAAAGCACTGCGCCAGCCGCCGTTTCCTAAGGTGTACTACAAAAACGGCGAGAAGCGTGTCCAGGGTGGGCTGAAGGATGTCGAGATTCGCTACCGTCAGCGCTACGTGGATCTCTTTGTCAACCGCGATGCCCGTGAGACACTGAAAAAACGCATGCTCGTCACCCGTGCCGTACGGGAGTATCTAGATAGCGTGGACTATTTAGAGGTCGAGACACCTGTGTTGGTCATGGATGCGACGGGAGCGGCGGCGCGTCCGTTCAACACACTCCATAACGCCGAGAAGCTCGAAATGCACCTGCGTATCTCGCTGGAGCTACCTCTCAAACGCCTGATTGTCGGGGGCATCGAGAAAGTCTACGAGATCGGCAGGGTCTTTCGTAACGAGGGCGTGGATAGCGACCACAACCCGGAGTTTACGCTCCTAGAGCTCTACGAAGCCTACACTAACCTAGAGGGCATGATGGATATCGTTGAGAAGATGTTCCGCCATATCTGCAACACGGTGATTGGTGGGGATATTCTCGCGCTCCCGGATGGCATTGAGATTGACTTCTCCAAACCCTGGCGTCGCCTTCCGATGCTTCAAGGCATTGAGGAAAACTCGGGAGGCCGCATCTCCCGCACCGAGCTCTTAGACCTTGCCAGCGCCAAAGCGGCACTTGCCCGTGTGGGCGGCGACCCTGAGAAAGAGAATACCGTGGGCGGAATTATCGAGAAGCTCAACGAACTCCTCACCGAGCCGACGCTAATTCAGCCGACGTTCATCACGGACTTCCCCTATGAAACCAGCCCGCTGGCACGAAAAAAACCTGGCGAGCCGCACTTAACTCGCCGCTTTGAGTGCTACATCGCAGGCCGCGAGACCGGCAACGCCTTCTCAGAGATCAACGATCCGATTGATCAAAAAGAGCGCTTCGAGTTCCAGGCGGGACAGGCAGCCGCAGGCGACGAAGAAGCGCACCCCTACGACGCAGATTATATCCGTGCCCTAGAGTACGGAATGCCGCCCACGGGCGGCTTTGGGATGGGCCTTGACCGCGTCGCGATGCTCTTCACGGGTGCACAAAGCATTCGGGACATTATCTACTTCCCCCTCATGCGGCCTGAGAACCCACCCAGCCACTCGTAAAACTCGCGTCTACCCTCCCTCAGGGTAGGGAGGGTGCCGAGGAACG
>NZ_JANNYP010000002.1:0-12343 GCF_031410135.1 Armatimonas sp.
GTTGCGCCATCAAGAGCAGTTCTAGTTTTAAGATGCGAGGTTGCTTCAACTCTCTCCAGCTTTCATGTCTTAAATTTCATTTTTCTTGTTTTCCCAACTGAACCTGTTGTGGCTCCTGTGCCTCGTCCTCGTGGAGGTAGACGTGTACCTCATGCTCCGCCGCTTTTCGTTGCTCCACTTCTTTTTTTGCCTCAAGCTCTGCCCGACGGTCTCGCTCTATCCAGGCGACAAAGTACCGTCCGGCTCGTCGGAGCTGAGCGCGGAGCGCCCATGCCAGAGCACCTAGGACTCCTAGCACGAGCAGCAAGGCTAGTAAGTAGGTTTCATTTACCATCGAATCGCTTCCTTCTCTTCGACCCTTACCCCATAGGGGTGGTTGCATCTCTGAAGATATTTAAGCAAAAATACGAACATCTCGCTAGAGTGCGAATGCCCATTGACGTAGTGTATCCCTATGGGATAAAATAGACGGCATAGGGTTTTTCCGCAGGAAAGGGTAAAACAAGAGTATGGCACGAATTCTGGCCGTGGACGATGAGCCCAATATCGTCCGTTTGATTCAGGTGAACTTAGAGCGTATGGGCTACACCGTCGAGACCGCTAACAATGGCGTTCAGGCGCTGGAGAAAATTCATGCGAACCGTCCGGACTTGGTCGTCTCCGACGTCATGATGCCGGAGATGGACGGGTTTGAGCTACTGGCGTCCATCCGCCGTGACCCGGCGCTGGCGGAGCTTCCGGTGATCATGCTGACCGCCAAGACCCAGGATAAGGATGTTCTGCGCGGTTACTCGGGGGGGGCAGATATGTACCTCACCAAGCCGTTTAACCCGATGGAACTAATTTCTTTCGTGAAGCGTATATTACAGACCTCAGCTGAGGGCGATGGGCGCTACAAGATCTAAGTGAGTCTCTCGCTAAAATGAGTCTCTCAAGGCCCTCGCGTCCACTCGCGGGGGCCTTTTGTCTTTTTTCGCGAATCTGAGGCAGCCGCCTCGTCTTACTGTGCGGAGGTTACTCAATGTCAAACCGAAGTCGTCTTTCGATTTTTGCTCTGACCGGCGGGCTCATTGCCTGTGCTGTCCCGTTTTCTGCTCGGCTGGTCGCACGCGAGCCCGCCGCTCGCTTGCAAGAAGGCCGCGATACCGCTCAGTCGCTGGAAGTTGCCTTCACACAGCTTGCCGAGAGCATGGGCCCCAGTGCTGTCTCCATCAGTGCGGTCGCTGAGGTGCCCCGAAGCCGGTCGCCCTTTGAGCAGTTTTTAGGGCCAGATGGCCCACAAGCTCCTGCCCCAGGACAAGGCCAGCGTCGCCGCCGTCCCAATGCGCCTGCTCCGGCTCCAGGTGCAAGTGGGGATGAGGTGGACGATACCGTTCTGCGCCCTGTGGGTGGCTCGGGGGTTATTATCCGTAGTGAGGGCTATATCCTCACCAATGATCACGTTGTGGAGAAGGCCCGCGATGGGAAAGTCAAAGTCAAGCTCTCCAGCGGTGAGACCTTCATGGGGAAGGTCTTCCGTGACTCCCGCTCTGACCTGGCCGTTGTGAAGATAGACGCGGGGCGCGCCTTGCCTGCCGTTAAGTTCGCCGACTCAGGGCGCATCAAAGTCGGGCAGTGGGCCATTGCCATTGGCTCGCCGTTTGGGCAAGACAACACCGTCACGACGGGAATCGTCTCCGCACTCCAGCGCAAGTCCACGATTGGTGGGCCGCTGGACGGGCGCTACTACCCCGAGCTGATCCAGACCGATGCCGCCATCAACCCCGGCAACTCCGGTGGGCCCCTCTTCAATATCAAGGGCGAGCTGATCGGCATCAATGTCGGAATTGACACGCCGTCCGGCGGCAGTGTGGGAATTGGCTTTGCTATCCCCGCGAACACGGCGCACCTGGTCGCGGATCAGCTCATTGCCCAAGGAAAAGTGACCCGTGGCTTTTTGGGGATGAATCCTACCAATATCGAGCCCGAGATCAAGCAGGCGCTTAAGCTCTCGGCAGGTGCTTACGTCTCCCAGGTCACTGGGGGAGAGCCCGCCGACATGGCAGGTCTGGAGCCGGGTGACGTGATTACTCGCTTTGGCACCAACGATGTCCGCGATGAAGTGAGCCTGCGCAATGCGATTGCGACCACCAAGCCGGGAACCAAAGTGCCGATCCTGGTGAGCCGTGCTGGTAAAGAGCTGACGTTGAGTGCAACCTTAAAGGAGCTACCCGACGAGCGCTCGGCCACGGCAAAAACAGCGACCACCCGAAAACCAACACAGACTCTGGAGGCGACTTTTGAGCCACTCGATGCGGAGATTCGCACAGAGCTGAAGCTAGAGGAGTCCGTTAAGGGCGTTTTCGTGACGGAGGTCAAGAGCGGCACGCCTACGGATGAAGCTGGGCTTTTGCGTGGCATGATTATCCAGAGCGTCAATGGAACCCCAGTCGCCACGGTTGAGGAACTGAAGAAAGCGGCAAGCACGGTGCGCTCGGGTGGACTTGTGATGCTCCGCGTCTTGCTTCCTAGCCGCGTGAGTAAGCCTAGTCGTGGGATCATCAATATCCCCGTGCCGTAAGAAGTCTCAAAGACAAAACAGCCGAGTCGTATGTGTGACCCGGCTGTTTGTCTCTTGGGCTTAGCGCCGTCGCTGCTGACCCCCGCCTTGGCCAAGCTGTCCGAGGCCACCGAGCTGCCCTAGTCCGCCAAGCGGGCCCAAGCCACTGCCAGATCCAAGCTGGCCTCCTTGCCCTAATTGGCCGCCCTGACCAAACTGGCCTCCTTGACCGAGCTGCCCTGTCTGGCCCCCACCGTGCCCAAGCAGGCCATTGCCTGAGGAAACTCCCTGGCCACCTCTCTGGCGCGTGAACTGCGGGATGGTGATAATCCCCGGTAGGATTCCTGCGAGGTCTGCTGGATCGAGATAGGTCAGGTTGAGCCGCTCGTAGCGTGTGGTGGTGCTGACAGGCTCGCTACTGACGGGCTCTGAAGGCGCGGCAGAGGCGGCAGGCGCGGTGCGGGGCTTGACAATCAAGACGCCGTTCTCTTTGGTGTAGGTCAGGGGCAGTGAGCTTGCCCGCATGACGAGCTTGAGGGCGCTGTCAAACGGCTGATCTGTGATCTTGAGTGTCACAAAGCCTGCGACGGCATTATCAATGATGTAGTTCTTGAGCCCCGCTTGCTTGAAGATCGCTTCCAGAGTGCTCCGAACAGGCGCATCCTGAAGATCTACCGAGATAGCGGGATCGTTTCCTGCCAGCTGTGCAAGGACGGGGCGTGGAGCCACCGCCAATGTAAAGGCGAGTGCGATAGTTGCAATAGTACCGAATTTCATACGAGTCTCCTGTGCTGTGAAGTTATTTAGTAGGACTCCTACTTTGGTCGCTACCTTCAAAGAAAAGCGGACATGGCTTCACTGGCGAGAAAAAGCCCCTTGGGCTCAGTAAGTCGCAGATGATCTCCGACACTCTCGACCAAGCCCTGCGCCGTCAGTGTCGCGATGATTGTCGCCCAGCGCTCCTCTGCACGCACGCCAAATCGCCGAGAAAATGCCTCCAAATCTATTCCCTCGGCGAGACGCAAGCCCAGCATCATGGTCTCACCCATTGTCTCCTCAAGCGTGAGCTGCTCCTGCTCGCAAGTCAGTGGCTTTCCGCCGAGTGCCGCTTCAATATAGGCCGACGGGCGACGGATATTCACGCGCCGCTCGCCGCCTAGATAGCCGGTCGCCCCCGCGCCGAAGCCGTGGTAGCTCTCGTTGCGCCAGTAGAGCCGATTGTGGCGACAGGTAAAGCCGGGCTTCGCATAGTTACTTATCTCGTAGCGCTTGAGCCCTGCGGCTTGAGCCCGCTCCAGTGCTCTTGCAAACATCGTCGCCTCCGCACTCTCGGCGGGCAGAGGTAGCTTGCCACGCTCCCGGCGTGCAAAAAACGGAGTGCCCTCTTCGACGATCAGGCCATAGATCGAGAGGTGAGGCACGTCTAGCTCCAGCGCGGTTGCCAGTGTCCGCTCAAAGTCGGCAACTGTCTGGCGGGGAAGGCCAAACATCAGGTCAAGCGAGAGGTTCTCAAAGCCCGCTGCCCGTGCGTGCGTAAGGGCGACTTTGGCATCGTCGCCTGTGTGCTCGCGGTCAATGAGCTTGAGCAGGCCGTCGTTGAAGGTCTGGACGCCAAACGAGATCCGGTTAAAGCCCGCCTCGCGAAGCAATGCCAGATAGCGCTCATCGGCATCGGCGGGGTTGGCCTCCAGCGAAACCTCGGCTCCTGGGGCTAGGGGCAAGAGCGCGAGAATCTGGGTAAGTGCTTCGGCAGGAAGCTGCGTGGGTGTCCCTCCACCAAAGAAAACGGTCTGCAAGCCCCCCCCGCCCCCAAAATTGGGGGAGCTAATCTCTATCTCTTGGCAGAGTGCCTTGACATACTGAGCCTTCGTGCCGTCTTTGTAGCCCGAGTAGGCATTAAAATCGCAGTAGCCGCACTTTCGGGCACAGAAGGGGATATGAACATAGGCTCCCGATGGGGTCATAGAGAAAGCGTATCACATGTCGGTTAGGGAGATCGTTGACAGCCAGCTTTGGAGCTGTGTCACGTCTTGAAATCCGACTCGTCGGGCAATCTCCTGACCTCGCTGAAAGACCAAGACCGTGGGCGTGTTTTGGAAACCGAGCTCCCGATAAAGCTCAAAATTCGCTTCCATATCCGTGTCGAGGAGCAGAAGTCGCCAGCCCGGAGCACTGAGCTTCCAGCCCGGCAGCCAGATCGCCATCCGAGTTGAGTTCGCATCCCAGGGCGCGCCAAAAAATACCAGGGTCGGCTTGGACTTGGCGGTGGTGCGCTCGAACTGCTCTCGGGTCGCGCAGGGCATCCCCCAGAGATAGCGTGGCGCACTCAGCCGCTGGGCATTCTTACGTGCCAGTTTTGCCTCTCGGTTGCGTTGTGCCTCGTCGCTGCGTTGTGCAATGAGTACGTTGCGCTCATCTTCCAGCGCCTCCAGCGTCGCCAAAAGCTGCGTCTCTGTGGGGGGATTCGTATTGGGATGGTAGCGATTGAAGCCGTAGAGAGTGTCGTAGCGCTGAACCATTGCCCGATAGCCTTCATCTGTGAGGTTGCTTAAGGGGACAATACAGCTACGTAGGGCACAGAGCCGCTTCCAGATCGGCAGCTCCGTGTTGCGTACGTGGTTTGCACTTGCTCGGAAAGACATGATTTATTCGTCGTAGATTGAAACTTGGACAACATAATCATCTACAATATTGAGGACATAGCTACCCGAGACTCTGTCAGAATCGTTATGGTTATAGGAAAGATCTCCGGTGAAGCCTTTGTGGGTTCGTGGCCCGTTGCGAGCGGCTTTAAGAGCGGGGTTATTTGAGGTTTGCCAACCAAAGAAACTTTCTTGGTAAGGATTCGTTCGCACTATTTCATAGCGTGATAGACGCTGTTGGACTTGTTGTAAGGGCATTCCGGGTTTGATCGCGCTGAAGTCTTTCAAAAATTGGTAGTGCGACGATCCAGGAAATACGGGCCAGCCGCCATACTCCAGGATCGGATTCTTCTGAAAGAAAGCCACGATCAGGTAGAGACTTCCTGTCACAAGTAAGCATAAGGATGCCCGAGGGAATGAGCGTGGAGCAAGGTACGTTGGCCGTGTCATGGCGCTAGTTTTTCTTGACCACCGGCTGGCGGAAGTCACGCTCGATCATGTCGTTGGGATCGGCGGAGACGGGGCCGTCGCGCCAGAGCCAGCGCATCATATCTGGGAAGACCGCGCCGCCGAATTTTTGCCCGTGGTTGTTCATGCCCCAGGTGTAGTTCAGGTCGTAGCCCTTCTGGGTCAGTGCTTTCTGCATCCGCACGTTCTGCAAGAACCAGTCCCAGGTCTCGTCATAGACACCGTTGCGAATCCCCCGGTTGTCGTTGCGCCCGTCGCACAGATAGACACGGATCGGTTTCTTAGGACTCTTGCTGATGATATCGGGGTACTTGTGGCCGCCACGAATGTTGGTGAAGCTGCCGACATTGCTGAGCACCTTACGAAACGCATTGGGCCGCTCCCACGCCACGGTAAATGCCGCGATCGCGCCGGAACTGGAGCCACCGATGCCGCGCTGCTCGGGGTCTTTGGAGAGGTTGTAGTCCTTCTCCAGTGCAGGTAGTAGCTCCGCAGTGATCACGCGGGCGTACTTGTCGTCGAGCGAGTTGTACTCCGTGCCCCGGTTGGTCGTGCGATCGCCCCAGTCACGCGGGCTGGGCTCGGGCTGCTCGGGGGTGCGTCCAGGGTTGATAAAGACCCCGATCATGACCGGAATCTCGCGGCGGTAGATCAGGTTGTCCATCACGTTCTGGGCACGAATGTCGCCGGTCTCGTTCTTAAACGCTTGGCCATCTTGGTAGACCATGAGAGCCGTGGGCTTACTCGGGTCGTACTGGGCGGGGACATAGACCCAATAGGTGTGCTGCGTGCCGGGGTAGGACTTGCACTTCTCCAGCACAAACGGCCCACGAACCTCGCCCTTCGGCACCCCCTCTTGGGGCATCGAGTCTGGCCCGAGCCGATACTGTGAGTCCGGGTTGGCTTTGGAGGCGGTCTGCCGCGCGATGGCAAAGGTCGTGCCCGCTGTCAGTGCAAGCCCAAGCGCATAGAGCGTCGTTGTCTTCAGGTTCTTCATACCCAGACGATAGCACGAAGGGGGAGGATGTGTCAATTGGGGAGGGCTTCGCCTACGGCAGGGTTGCCAGGAGCCGATGGCCTGCGGGGAGCAAAGACTTCACTCGTGCGCGGTACTGGGTAAGGCGCTTTCGTAGGGGCGGGACGAGGCTATCGCGGTCTTTGCGGCGCTGGGTCGCGCTACGCCGGGAGTCGTCCACGGCGACAAAGGCGGCGCGGAGGGCGGTGCAGTCACTGTCGAAGCTCTCTTTGGTGTAGCCGCCCACCACACTCAGAGGGCGCTCGCTGGCAGGAACTGCGGTGTCTACGTTGATCTTCCCCCAAACCTCAGAGAGATCGGCGAAGGCTTTAAGCGTTATTATGGCACTCGCCGACGGTGAAGGCTTCTTAGGGAGAGCAGCGGCGTGCGCTGTGCCGGAGAGTGTGGCGGAAATGGCGTTTTTAACCTGATCAAAGCGCAATAATAGTGGCTGGCGGAGCAAATCTCGGCTTGTTGCGGCACGCTGCGCCTCATTCTCCGGCTCTGTGACCAAGGCACTCGCATTTGTCAAGGTAAGTAAGTCTGAGTCGAGCAAAGCTCTCAAGTAGCCACTCTGAAGCGAAAATGAGCGACCGAGTTCTGCCTCTACGTCGCTCCAATGTACACTGAGCCGATGCAAGACCGGCTGAATCTCTTCTGCACTCAACACTGTTGGCATAAGAATCTCCTAAGTCGAAAATAACAGCACTGAGCCGACTCTCGCGCCGCTGATCGCATTATATCCTGGCTGAGTCTGATTTTGTCTTGCTGAGTGTCACTTCTTTGCGGAGAGACGCTGAGGGATAAGTTTAATCTTCTGCCAGTACGTTTTTGAACGAAATTCTTCCACCTGCTCTAGATCAACCGACCGGAGCCATTGTCTGATCTTGGGGTTGTCTTCGTAGTTCATAAGGGATTTGATGCATCGCCGCTGGATGCGCTGACGCATTGCGCTCATACGTCGCCAGGTATTTTTATTGTCGCTAAATCCGAGTGATTGCAGATGCGCTTGGGTCGCAATCGAAACGAGTCTGGCAGAATAGCACGCAAGATTGTAGGGGTAGTCTTGGCTCTGTGAATCTTTTAGGCCAGGTGCACAGGACGAAAAATCAATGCAGGCGGCCTGAAGAGTGGGGTTCCATTTTCCTCCGACAATGTTTGCATAGCTATAGATTTGGGCGAGATAACGTCGGACAAGACGGTAGTGCGAGGGAGCACTTTTTTGAAGGCTTTGCAACGCTTCTTTTGTACGGAGCTGGAAAAGCGCTTTTGTTGTTTCGTTGTCAAGGCTACTCAGTCGGATACCCTCTGCACTGCCACAGGTATTGAGGCGAGCAAGAATCGTATGGAGGCTGGTGTCGAGCAAGAAAAAAAGACTCCCGAGCCAGTTCCAGGGGCTGAGAAACCAGATCAGGTACTGGAAGCGCTGAACTCGGCGGCGTTTTCTCATGAGAAAGTCGAAGCAATCGGGAGCGTGAAATCTGAGTAGATCATAGCGCTATTTTATCTCGGTTGGGGAGATGTAGTTTCGTTCTAAAAGTGTGCCATGGAGATGGTCGAAGTCCTTATCGGTCGTGAGAACCGTTGCGCCCGTTACTTTGGCTGTGGCGGCAATCCAAAGATCGTTCTTGCCCATCTTGATTCCTCTGCGGTGGCTGTAAACATCTAGCTCGACATAGGCAGGTAGTAAATCGGGGCTGTCCATCGGGACGACACGAAACACAGAAAACAGAAAGGAGAGCTGCGCGAGAGCGGGCTCACCCCAGAGGCGGTAGGTGGCAAAGGCTCTGGCCTCTGCTTCGCTCACGTAGGAAACGAGGGGAATCGAAGGGGTTGTGAAGCGCTGATAGTCTCGCTCGATTCGCTCCCCGATCTCATTGCGGCGGGCGTAGTGAATGAGGATATTGGTGTCAAGAAGGTACAGACGGCTCACGACTCATCCTGAAGCAACTGGATCAATTCCTCGTCGCTTTCTGGGGTTTTGAGAATGCCAAAGGCACGATGGACGCCATTGGTTCCATCAGTAGCAGGCAGACGGGGCTGAATCTTTTCCAACCATGCAGGTGGCTCGGGGCGAGTATAGATCGGCTCGTGCGACTCTTCCTCTAGGGCATCGGAAAGAACGGCCACGGCAAAGGCAAGGCCATCGGGGCGTGCTTTCAGCTTGGCAACAAGCTCATCGGGTAGGTCTAGGGTAACACTCATCGTCGCTTTCCTCTGGCGTATTCTATCACTGGGTGCTATCTTCGCGATTCATATCATTCATCTCCTTGATGATTTCCCGCATTTTCTGGATACGTTCCCACAGGGAGAGATGAAAGAATTGGTCGTAGCTTGTCAGGTTTATGCGTTGAAGAGATTCTTGCTTTTGTTCATCGGTGAATTCATAGACTGCCCACCAGAAACGCCGCTCCTCGATATTACAGAGCTGCTCAATACGCTGGTAGGTTTTCTTGGTATAGGGAAAGCCAAGGGATTCGAGGTATGCGTGGGTGGCTTCATGAATGAGTACTCCGGCATAATACATTAGATAGGAGTTGTAGTAAGAATCTCCGGAAACTTGTGCGGAGGTGAACTCTGGGGCGTAGCGGGAGAAGTCTATTATACAAGTTGATGTTTTTGAATCCCACTGACCGCCCGAAAAGTTACGTTGGTAGGAGATAAAGCGCACATGGCGCTGTAGGCGCTGGAAGTGGCGCGGGGAGTAGTCTTGAATGAGCTGGAGGGCCTCATGAGTAATCCGCATGAACTCCTCGTGATGTGTGTACCGAGCCCAGCGATGGGTGATTCTGATGTCCTCGAAAGTAGCACTTGTATTCCTCGTCATCAACCTTCGTGCGAGAAGTGTACTAGGGGAAGAAATCTGGATTTTCCGGTGGCAGCTCTTCATTGCTTAAATGAAAAAAGCCCACTCGAAACTTTCGAGCGGGCTTCTTGACTCTGGTATCTACCCGAAGATGTTGTACTTTTCTTGGAGCACATCGCACGAGGAGCGTACGAGGGCGGCGGACTTGGCGACGCCTGCTTTCTCTTCGTCGGTGAGGGGCACTTCGATGATCTTCTCGATGCCGTTTGCACCGAGCATTGTCGGGACGCCGAAGAACGTGCCGGAGACGCCGTACTCGCCCTCTAGCAAGCACGAGCAGGGAAGGATGCGCTTCTTATCTTTTAAGATCGCCTCGACCATCTCGACCGTCGCAGCGGCGGGGGCGTAGTAGGCTGAGCCTTTTTCGAGCAGCGCGACAATCTCAGCGCCGCCTTTTTTGGCACGCTCGACAATGGCGCTGAGCTTGTCCTCGGGGATGAAGTGGGTCACGGGAATGCCCGCCACAGTCGTGTAGCTGGGCAGGGGAACCATTTCGTCGCCGTGGCCGCCGAGCAGCATGGCTTGGATGTCCTCAACCGAGCAGCCGATCTCTTTGGCCAAGAACGTCCGGTAACGTGCGGTGTCTAAGACGCCGCCCTGACCGATGACACGGTTCTTGGGGAAGCCAGAGACCTTCCACGCGAGCGTGGCCATGGTGTCCATGGGGTTGTTGACGATCAGCACGATGGAGTTGGGAGCGTACTGCTTGATCTTCTCCACATTGCTGGCCGTGATGTCCGCGTTCACTGCAACCAGGTCCTCGCGGGTCATGCCGGGCTTGCGAGGGGCACCCGACGTGAGAATCACGATGTCGGAGCCTTCCATCGCGGCGAAGTCATCACCACCCGTAATATCCAGATCGTAGCCCTCGACCGGCCCCGCCTGGAGCAGGTCTAGTGCCTTGCCCTTGGCGACACCACCGAAGATGTCAATCAAAACGACGTCGGCTAATTCTTTGGAGGCGATCCAGTGGGCACAGGTTGAGCCGACAAAACCCGCACCGATAATCGAAACTTTCTTGCGCATAGCGGTTTATTGTACCTGCAAGTAGGATAAAATTGATGCATATTCACCGTATTCCCCCGCCCAGCGGGGGCTAGGGGGTTGGTTTGAGCAACGATTTTTGTAAGCGAACACGACGAGAGTTTTTGTGGGAGGCCGGAGCGGGCTTCACGGGCTTGGCACTGACGGGGCTTCTGGGCACGGACGGCTTCTTCCCCAAGCAAGCCGAGGCCAAGATTGGGGGAGCCAATCTTGGGGGCGCAAAGAAAAAAGCCAAGAGTGTCATTTTCTTATTCATGTATGGTGGCCCCTCACAAGTAGATACCTTTGACTACAAGCCAGAACTCGTGAAAGGCGATGGCAAGACCGTTAATATCAAGAGCTTTCGGCAGGCAGGCAAGACCATTCCTCTCACGCTCATGGGGCCGAAGTGGAAGTTCAAGCAGTATGGCCAGTGCGGCAAGCATGTCTCCGATCTGTTTCCCCATGTCGGGGCCATGTCCGATGACATTGCCTACCTGCACTCGGTCTACTCCGACTCGCCCATTCATGGCTCCGCGATGTTGCAGATGAACTCGGGCAAGATTCTTTCTGGCTCGCCAAGCCTAGGGACGTGGGTGAACTACGGCCTGGGCTTCGATGCCAAGGAGCTTCCCGGCTTTGTGGTGATGCTCGACACCACGGGCGGCCCGATCTCCGGCGCGAAGAACTGGGCCAGTGGCTACATGCCCGCCAAGTTCCAGGGGACGGTCTTGCGCTCGGCAGGCGACCCGATTCTCGACCTCTCTCGCCCAGCAGGGATGGCACCCGACCACCAGCGCGAGCTGCTCGATGCCATCGGGGATCTCAACCAGGCGCACCGAAAGCCCCGTGAGGACAACTCGAATCTGGCGGCCCGTGTCGCCAGCTATGAGCTTGCCTTCCAGATGCAGCGCACCGCCCCTGAGGCCGTAGATATTTCCAAAGAGCCCGATAGTATTAAAGAGCTGTATGGCCTGAACGATGCGGCGACCAAAGACTTCGGCTTCCGGTGTTTACTGGCGCGGCGCATGGTCGAGCGGGGCGTCCCATTTATCCAGCTCTACGCGGGCGGCGGCAACACGGACTTTCTGAACTTCTGGGATGCGCACGGCGGTATCGTCCCCAACCACAACCGCAACGCCGGGCGCGTAGACAAGCCGATTGCAGGATTATTAAAAGACCTCAAGCAGCGCGGGCTTCTCGACGAAACGCTAGTCGTTTGGGGCGGCGAGTTTGGGCGCACGGCGCATGCTACAGGCGATGGTCGCGACCACAACTCCTACGGCTTCACGATGTGGATGGCGGGTGGCGGCATCAAGGGCGGGGTCAGCTACGGCGAGAGCGACGAGCTCGGCTACGCGGCAGCGCTCAACCCCACGCCCGTTAAGCGCGTCCACGCCACGATTCTCCAGCAGCTCGGCCTCGATCCCAATAACCTGACGTACTTCTACGGTGGCCTCAGCCAGAAGCTTGTTGGTGTGGAGGGCGCGGAGCCTATCAAAGAGATCATCGCGTAGCTACAGTGCAGGCACAGCAGTAAGAGATCTCCGCTGAAGAAGCCCTTACCGCCCTCCGCGATACTCTCTTCCCTGAGGTGCAAAGTCAAGCTCACTTCCGAAGAGGCAAGGGCACTGACGGAGAACAATCGGCGGGTTTTATTGGGGCTGGCATGATTGAATGAACCGATCTGCGATCTCGACCGACGCGCTCAATAAACCGCCGGGATTGCCGCGAACATCCACAATCAATCCGTTGAGGCCCTGTTGATTCATCCGCCAAATCGCTGCGTC
>NZ_JANNYP010000003.1:0-2328 GCF_031410135.1 Armatimonas sp.
AATAGCTTAGACGCAGGAGCCACGCGGATCGAGGTGGAGCTTTTCGAGGGTGGCAAAAATAAAATCGTGATCCGCGACAATGGGGCGGGGATGAGCCGCGCCGATGCGATTCTGGCGCTCCAGCGCCACGCCACCAGCAAGATTCGTAGCGCCGACGATCTTTTCTCCATCCACACCCTCGGCTTTCGCGGCGAGGCCCTGCCCTCGATTGCGTCGGTATCGGACTTTCGGATTCTGACCAAGCGCTCGCAAGACGAGACAGGCACGGAGTTGATCGTGCGAGCCGGGGAGCTGGCTGAGGTGCGCGATGCTGCCGCGCCTGACGGCACGCAAATCACCGTGGAGAACCTATTTTTCTGCGTCCCGGCGCGCCTGAAGTTCCTCAAGACCACCCAGACCGAGCTCAACCATGCCACAGATTTTCTGCACCGGCTGATTCTGGCCTACCACACCGTTGGCTTTCGGCTCACCCACGACGGCCACGAGCTGATCTCCTATCCCGGCTCCTCCGACCCGCGCCAAGCGCTGGCCGCGGTCTATGGCCGCGATGTGGCCCGTGAGATGGTGCCGCTTCTCTACGAGTCGCCGGGACTCACCGTGCGTGGCTCGGTGAGCAAGCCCAGCGTGAGCAAGGCCACCCGTAGCGCCCAGGCGTTCTTTGTCAATGGCCGCCATGTGCGCAGCCGCACGGTGCAGCACGCCTTCGATGCTGCCTTCTCGCGCCTGATGACCACGGAACGCCACCCGGTTGTCGCGCTGTTTGTGGAGATTGCGCCGGAGCTAGTGGATGTCAATGTCCACCCAGCCAAGACGGAAGTCCGCTTCACCCGCGATGGCGAGGTCTACGCCGCCATCAGTCGTGCGGTTGAAAACGCCTTGCTCACCGGCGGCCTCGTCCCCGAGGTGACCGTCCAAGCCTCGCTCCCCGAGATCGCCGCGCCCACCACTCTCACCATGCCCGACATGGGCGAGCGTGGCAGTGACCGCCTCGCGCCACCCCTACGCACCAGCCTCTCGAACTACGTGATCCCTCCTCCCCCCAACCCCCTCCTCCCCACCCTGGGAGGAGGGGAAGAAAGTAAGGGAGACGGTTCGCCTTCCTCCCAGGATTGGGAGGAGGGTACGCCCTACATCGGCTTCGATGGCTACAAGATCGGGCGGCTGCGCGTGCTGGGCCAGTCGCGCAACACGTATATTGTCGCCGAGACCGACGACGCGATCTTGCTCATTGACCAGCACATCGCCCACGAGCGCGTGCTCTACGAGCAGATGATGAACGGCGCAACGGAGAATCAGAGCGCCTGGGGGGTAGTGACGCAGCATCTTGCGGTTCCCCAGACCCTGGAGCTCTCGCCGGCGGATGCACGGGTGGTTCAAGAGCGACTGGGTGCCCTCGAAAAATCGGGATTTGTGCTGGAGCCCTTTGGCGGCGAGACGTTTATGGTGCGCGCCGTACCGGGGCGCGTCGCGGACAAGCCGTACCTAGAGATTCTCAAAGAGATCATTGAGGAGCTGACCCACACCAGTGTTGCGCGGCGCTTGCTGGTACCCCATGAGTCGGCAATTATCATGGCATCGTGTAAAATGGCGGTAAAGAAGGGCGATCCACTCACGATGGATGAGATGACGCGCCTGTTAACCGACCTGGCCCAGATGCGCAATCCCTTCACCTGTCCACACGGTCGTCCTATTTTACTGGCCCTCTCCCACCACGAGATGGACCGCAAGTTCCACCGGATTGGTCCACACTGAAAATTTGCTTATGAAACGTTTTGCTCTCATTCTTGCCATCTGTCTCTCGGCGCTTCCTCTTACTGCGTATGCCCAGCCTGCCTGGTCGCCACGCGTTCAAGTTCAGGGAGCCGAGCTGCGCGTCAATGATGTGCTAGTGCTCCGTGCCCGGAGTGCGGTTGGAGGAATTGCCCCCGTGGATCGCGTTCAGCTCAGCGCGGAGCGCCTCCGCGAGCTCACGCTTACAGGACTGGAGCCACGCGAGGTTCGAGTGGATGTGGAGACGGAAACCCGCTACCGGACCGAGACTCGAACCATCACCAGAATGGTCGAGAAGACCGTGACGCGCCGGATCAAGAAAAAACGCCGTAAAGTCACGATCTCTGTGCCGGTAAAGACAAAGCAGGCCGTCCAGGTTCCCTACAGCGTCGAGACAGAGGCACGCCTGATTGCCCGAGGGAAAGTCATTGCCATGGCAACCCCAACGGAGGCCAGGGCCTCTAGCCTGAGCCGTCCCTCTAGCCTGGTCGAGAGCTGGGCATCGTCGCTGCGGCGGGCGCTGGCTGTGCCAGGCATCGAGGTGAGTGATAACGGCCA
>NZ_JANNYP010000004.1:0-4107 GCF_031410135.1 Armatimonas sp.
TCTGTCATCCCCCTATGATGACGACTTTAGGAGCAGAAGGCAAATCGGCTTGCCTCACCACTTTTTTGTCCTGCACCCAAATCTGCCTCTGCTGGACTACCTTGCGAGTGAGCTGGTGGCGGGGGGCTGGAAGCTCAAGCGCCTACAAAAACTCATCGTCACCAGCCGCGCCTACCGGATGTCGTCGCGAACGGCCAACCCGAAGGCACTCATGCTGGATCAGGACAACACGCTCCTCTGGCGGCAGAACCTGCGGCGTATCGAGGCCGAGGCCGTACGCGACACGCTTCTCTCGGTGAGTGGACAGCTTGATCTAAAGCAAGGTGGCCCAAGTGTCTACCCGGCCCTCCCGCCCGAAGTGCGCGACTCGGGCAACCCCGCCAACGCAGGCTGGCGTGACAGCCCCGAGGCGGAGCAGAACCGTCGCAGTGTCTATCTCGTGGTCAAGCGCGCCCTGAAAGTGCCGCTTCTGGATGCTCTGGACTTTGCCAATAGCACCTCACCCGCCGGAGTGCGCTCCATCACAACCACCGCTCCCCAGGCACTCATGCTCCTCAACGATGCCTTTGTTCAGAAGCAAGCCGAGGCGCTTACCAAGCGCCTTGAGACGGAGAACACCCCCGACAAGCTCACCCGCGCCTTCGCCCTCACGCTCCAGCGCACGCCGCGCCCCAGTGAGCGCCAAGCCGCCGAGCGCTTGCTCGGCTCCCAGCCCGACCACACAGCCTGGGTCGGCCTCTGCCGCGCCCTGCTCAACCTCAACGAGGTGATCTATGTGGACTGATTTGTACCCGCACGGAGATCGTGAGGCTGTGGGGCGTCGTGCCTCCGCCGCGCCTTCGGCGAAATTTACCGACGAGGCACGAGGAGGAGGCCAAAGGCCCTATAGCCCGACGATTTCCGTCTGGGCGACCGCATCCATTCACACGAAGAGAACACCATGAACCCTGAAGACCATCGCCTTCTCTCGCCGCGCCCCATGCCACTCTGGGAGCAGAGTGCGGGATTCCCCGCTCTCGCGCTGGCCGATATGCTCTCAGGCTCCCCCGTTGGACGGGGGTCGGGAGGTGGCAAGAAAGCCAAGTCCTGCATCTTTCTCTTCATGTTCGGCGGCCCGAGCCAAGTGGACTTATTTGACTACAAGCCCAAGCTACAGAAGCGCGACGGCCAGACGATTGACAACGAGTTCCGGCGCAGCACCAAGACAAAAGCGACCCTTCAGGCGAGCCGCCGGAGCTTCAAGCAGCACGGGAAGTCGGGGCTCTGGTGCTCGGATGCCTTTCCGAATATCGCGCGGCACATGGACAAGCTGGCGGTGATCAAGTCGCTCTACTCGGACTCGTTTGCGCACGGCAGTGCACTTCTGCAGATGAACAGTGGGCGAATTCTCCAAGGGCACCCGTCGCTGGGCGCGTGGCTAAGCTACGGCCTGGGGACACTCAATAAGAACCTACCAGACTATGTCGTCATGCTCGACCCTCGTGGCGGCCCGACGACCGGTGCGCCCAACTGGAGCAGTGGCTACATGCCCGCCAAGTACCAGGGCACGGTTTTGCGCACCAACAGCCAGCCGATGCTCAACCTCAAGCCATCGGCGGGAACCAGCCGGGAGCAGCAGCGCCGCGAGCTGGACTTCTTACAAACCGTCAATGCGGAGCACGAGCGAGCCCACCCTGGCTACTCCGAGCTTGCGGCACGGATATCGAGCTATGAGCTGGCCTTTAAGCTCCAGACCACGGCCCCCGAGGCGCTCGATCTCTCCAAAGAAGACCCACGCACCCTGGAGAGCTACGGTATCAACGAGCCAAAGCCCACTTGGCACCCACCGGCGCAAGGGCCAGCGGCATTTGGTAGGCAGTGCCTCACGGCGCGGCGGCTTGTCGAGCGCGGTGTGCGCTTTGTGCAGATCTACTCGGGCGGCGGTGGCGCGGGTGGGCAGAACACCTGGGATGGACACCACGGGATCGAGGAGAACCTCAAGCTCCACTGTCCCGAGGTGGATCAGCCGATAGCCGCCTTGCTCGCCGATCTGGAGCAGCGGGGCTTGCTGGACGAGACCCTCGTGGTGTGGGGCGGGGAGTTTGGGCGCATGCCGGTCTCGGAGACCTTCAATACGGGCGGGAAACCCGGTGGGCGGGATCACAATCCCAAAGGCTTCACCTACTGGCTGGCGGGAGCGGGCGTGAAAGCGGGAACGAGCTACGGCGAGACCGATGAGCTGGGTGAGGCGGCCGTGGTCAATCGGCACCACCTACGAGATTTGCATGCGACCATCCTGCACCTGATGGGGCTGGATCATATGCGCCTCACGTATCCACACGGCGGCTTGCAGGAGAAGCTCACGGGAGTCTTGCCGACGAGTGTGATCAGGGGAGTGGTGGCGTAAGATGGACATTCACGGCGAGAGTTTCGTCTTGACGCGCACGGAGCCGGGGAAGTTTTGCTTTGAGCGCATCACCAAAGGCAGCGTGACGGTGCGCAGTACGTTTCTGCCCGACAAGCCCGGCTCCGTGGTCTACACGGAGGGGCAGGACTACGTGGTGGACTATGCCCGTGGAGCTCTGGCGCGGACAGTCAGCTCGCGAATCCCGGACTTTGCAACCAACGTGCTCTATGGCCAAAAAAACTTCGACCACACGAAGTTCCCGGGCTTTACCAACCATCCGTGGTTTGTCTGGGTAGACTATAAGGCACCAGAGAAAACCCCTTGGGCACGGCGCAACGACCAGAAGCAGGCGATGGGTGCGGTGAAGAAAAAGCTGCAAGCCGGTGGCCCGTTTAAGATCGTCAGCTACGGTGATAGTATCACGGCGGGTGGCGAGGCATCGGAGGAGGCGCTGAGATTTCAGTGGCGCTGGGCGGTATCGCTGGGGAAGCGATTTCCGAAGGCGATGATCACGATCGAAGATCTCTCACTTTCCGGGTACTCGTCGCGGCAGGGCATTGACTGGTTCGATAAAAAGCCCGAGTCGCTACGGCCCGTGACGACACTGGGAATGTGCGAGAAGCCGGACTTGGTACTCGTGGGCTTCGGGATGAACGACCACAATCGAGGGAGTGCGGAACCAGACGTTTTTAAGAGCAACTTGGTGGCGCTGACGAAGCTCATTCAGGAGCGTAAGGGCGCGAGTGTCTTGCTCTTTTCCGCGTTTCCCCCCAACGATGACTGGCACTACGGGACGCATCGGATGGCGCAGTTTGCGGCGGCGACAAAGCAGGCGGCGCTTGAGGCGGGCGCGGCCTATGTCGATGTCTTCAGCACCTGGGAGCAAGTGCTCAGGCGCAAGGATCAGCCATCGCTCCTGGGCAACAATATCAACCATCCCAACGACTTCGGCCACTGGCTCTACGCGCAGGCCTTCGAGGCGCTGGCGTTCTGACGCGGTACAATGGCCCGCATGAAGATGATTCTACACACCGACGGCGCGAGCAAGGGCAACCCCGGAACGGCGGGAATTGGCGTCGCGTTCTGGCGCGACGGTGAGGCGGAGCCTTTCCACACCCTCGCTGAGCGTCTCCCCGACACCACTAACAACGCCGCCGAGTACACCGCACTCCTGCGTGGTCTGCAAGAAGCACTGCTCAAAGGCGCGAGCGAGGTCGAAGTCCGCACCGACTCCGAGCTGATGGCCAAGCAGATCGCAGGACTCTATAAAGTCAAGTCGCCGGAGCTGGCGCCGCTCTTTTCCGAGGCCAAGCGCCTGATGAGCAAGTTCGATAAGGCCAAAGTGGTGCATGTCCGAAGAGAACTTAACGCCCTAGCGGACAAGCTTGCCAACCAGGGCGTCAAGATGCCTCTGCCTGCTTAAAACCTAGCCTTTGGCCTTGGTGAAGTTATCAAAGCTTCGCGCATCGGCGGGGGGCTTGAGCTTTCCTTCAATAATCTCCTGCTTGAGCTCCTCAATCTTCTTGAGGATATCGGCAGGAATCTTGTCTTTAGTGTTCTTCATCACCGAGAGCCCGACACCGTCTTCTTTGAGTCCCAGCTCCACTGTCCCACTGTTGAAGTGACCGTCTTTAACCTGCTTGCAGACATCAAAAACCGCCACATCCACCCGCTTGACCATGGAGGTAAGTACACGGCCCGGCGCTTCGTCGTCCTGGTCT
>NZ_JANNYP010000005.1:0-19628 GCF_031410135.1 Armatimonas sp.
CATGTCAGAAGGGCTAAAGCACGCCTACCCACTTTTGTCCAACTCATACCTTCTCCATTCGACCAGAACCGATAGGCTTACCGACTTGCTGCCGTAGTCCGTAGTCAATGATCTCATCACTATGCTTTGTAAGATAACCAACCAATAACCATCCGACCGGAGCAAGCTCTGGAGTATGTATCTGTAGCCGAATCAGCGTTCCGAAAACTGAATGACCGTGCGATGCGCTCATCCTGCGAAGGACTTCAACCTAGGCTTGGCGAACGTGCACTCATATGAACAACGAGGAAACACTCACGGCGCTAGTCAACTGGTGTGCAGGTCGCAGTGAGCGACCTGAGCTACCCGCGACCTGGGACGACTCGTGGACCCTGCGCGTGGTTGAGGAAGCGGCGCGACTAGAGCGGGTGGAGCACGCACGCCGGGGCATTCCAGACGAGGTTACCGAGGCGACTCTTCAGGATGTAGGTATTTGGACATGCCACTGTGAACGCACCCGTGGAACGCACGGGATTGCCGATCAGCACCTGGGCTGGTTTAAGCTTCACGCCTCGGGAAAGCTGTGCCGTCTGGGGCGACTTCAGTTCGCCATCGAGACGTATTCCTGGGATGATGTGCCAGGGCTAGTGCAAGGCGATACTGTGCTAGGAATGCATATTCCCGCCGAAGCGCCGCTGGACATAGAGGAGTGCAAGCAGTCCATCGCCGCGGCGTTTCCGTTTTTTGATACCTTTTTCCCGGAGCTACCCCCTGCCAAGGCAATTGTCTGTTCATCGTGGATGCTGGGTGACTGGGTGCCCGATGCGGCGGGTGTTGGGGGGAGCTTAGATCGCTTTCAGCAGCTCTTTCACTTGCTCCCAGGTGGCAATAGCCCCGGAAGCGCTTGCTATTTTGTCTTTGGCTACCGAGAAGTTGACCTAGCCACCGCTCCTCGGGACACTCGGCTGCGACGTAATCTATTGGAGTTGATTGAGGCAGGCAAGCCGGTGAACTCAGGGCGATGCTACTTGCTCCGAGAGGAGGTGTTATGAGCTTTCCGGGAAAGCCCGAGTGGCGGACAATGCTGACCTATGTGGCGGAGCTGCACATCCGAAGTGTCCATCCTGCGGCCCACCACTGGCCGCATCCGTGGGAGGAGATTGGGCGAGGGTACTGCTATGCACCCGCGTTTGGGCACTGGGATATTGTCCATCAGGCAATAGACCAGCTCGCTACCCATCCCGAACACGCGGCCAACCAGCTACGAAACTTACTCGCGGGTCAGCAAGACGATGGCTTTCTCCCTGGTGCAATCTACTTCAAAGACGATAAACCCTGGTGGGGCGAGACTTGGACGCACCCACCGGTCTGGCCGATGGCCGTGGACATGCTCGGCGACTCGGGGCTGATGGCGGAGTTGGCCCCCAAGCTCGTGGCACAGATTAGTTGGTTTGAGCGCAATCGCCGCGCCCACGATGGCGTGGGCTTTTTCTACGCCGATGTGACCGAGCGCAAGTGGGAGAGCGGCGTGGATGAGGGCGTGCGCTTTGATGATGCACCGAAGCAGCGCTTGGCTTGTGTGAATGCCACATCGCATCTCTACGCCTGCTACGAGGCGGCGGCGCGCTGGACGGGCGAGGCGCAGTATAAAGAGAAAGCAGAGCAGCTCGCTGTGTTTATTCAGAAGCGCCTCTATGATCCAAACACGGGGTGGTTTCACGATGCCTGGGACAGCAGGCCGCTGGCGTTTGAGGGAATGTGGCCCATGGTGGTCGGAGCCGCCACCGAGGATCAAGGATGGAGCGTTCTTCAGGCATTTCTCGATCCCACGAAGTTCTTTAGCCCCCACCCGATTCGCACGGTGTCAGCGACCGAAGCCAAACGGGAGAAGCGCATGTGGCGTGGCCCTGCATGGAACTCAATGACTCTCTGGGCAGCGGGTGGTTGTGTGCGCCTCGGGCATCCTGAGGCCGCACGCCAGCTCCTAGAGCCCGCACTCGATAGCTCCGCTCGCTGGTTTGAGGTAACAGGGACGATCTGGGAGTTCTACGATGCGGAGGGCGGCGACCCGCGCGAGGTCGCCCGTAAGCCCCACACCCCCTTTAATCGCCCCTCGCCAGACTACTTAGGACACAACCCGCTCCTCGCTATGGCACGTCTCTGGGAGGAGTGTGAGGAGTAGCGTGGCGAATCTAAGGCCATGCTAAAGATTGCCCACGCCGAGCGCTTTGTGCTCAATGTTCCGTACACACCGCGCTGTGAGGAGTGGAACGCCCTGATGGTGCGACAGTGGCGCGTTGTGGAGATTGTCAAAGTGACGCTCACCGACGGCACCGTGGGCTGGGGCGAGTCGTTGCCGCACTACACCTGGGCAAGAACCAGCGATGCCACGCTGCAAACTATTATCGGGCAGAACGCGCTTTCGCTGATCCACGACGACAGCCTTGGGGCAGGCTTGCAGATTGCGCTCTTAGATGTGGCAGGCAAGGCGCTGGGGCTGCCGGTCTGGGCGCTGGTCGGCGGGCCGCTCCTGCGCGAGGAGACTCCCATCGCTTGGTGGAACACGGAGATGAACCCCGAGGTTCTCGCCGAGGAGGCCAAAGATGCCGTCGCTGCGGGCTACACGTTCCATAAGATCAAGGCCCGCCCGTTTCTGGATACGTTTGCCCAAGTCGAGGCCATCTCCGCCGTCACGCCAAGCCACTTCCGCCTCGACATGGACTTCAACGACCTCCTGCTCCACGCTGGAATCGCCGCCCCGATCTTGCAGGAGCTGGACACCTACGAGAAAGTCGCGCTCTACGAGGGGCCTATTCCGCAACGCGATCTGGAAGGCTACCGGAAGCTGCGCGAGAAGATCGTCAAGCCCATCGCCACCCACGCCGATGTCCCGCCGCTACAGATTGCGCTTCGGGAAGAGAACTGCGACGGCTTTGTCTTATCCGAGTGCGGTCTGAGCAACGCCAAGCGGGTCAATGCGCTCTGCGCTGCGTTTGAGAAGCCCTACTGGCTCCAGGGGGTCGGAGTGGGCCTGATGACTGCCTATCTGACGCACCTCGGAGCTGTGCTCTCCCACGCCCGCTGGCCCGCAGTCACCTGCATGAACAACTACGCCGACGATCTGCTTGTCTCGCCGCTGAAGATCAAAGACGGCTTTGTGGAAGTGCCCATGACACCCGGTCTTGGGGTGGAGTTCGATGAGAGCGTCCTCGAAAAATACGCCATGGAGCCCCCGTATCATCTGCCCGAGCGCCGACATATCGTCACGATTTCCTGGCCGTCGGGCAGACAGATGCACTACGCCTACTTAGTGAACCGCCTCGGCAACCACTCCGCCGTCCCGTTCTCCCACGCCGCCAATGCGTATCATTTAGACACCAACCGCCAGTGCTGGGAGGACTTTCTGCTCGGCAACCAGCCCATCGAGCCACGCGGCGTGCGCCTCTCCGTCTGGAAAGAAGACAACACCGACGAGTGGGTAAAGCTCTACGAACGCTGCTTGCGAGGGCCAGTGCGGGGGTAACCTCTCCCCGCCGCTGAGACGGCGACCGGGGTGCCCTCTGGGCCTGGCTTCGCGAAGAAGGTGATAAACATGATGGAAACACCAATTGTGTGGACAAGAGAAGAAATCGAGAACTGGATAGAAAAAGAAGTCAAACGCGTATGGAAGCATGGGCAAATTTCCCTAGCTAAACTTGGAGATACCCCTGACAGAACATCATTTACAATAGATGGATTGTTCGAGTGTTCAGAAGAAAGGGCCATAGAACTTCATGAAATGTTTAAAAATGAGCATACCCGTTTCCTTATCGAGAGAAATATATTTGGTGAACTATCCTATTCAATCTATGAAAATACAGGCGAGCGCTTACTTCAAAAAAAAGAATTTGAAGCCCGACAATCTTTCTTTCGATCTAAAGGAGGCTATACATCTCTATTTTTTTATGCAAATCAAGACAATACTATTATTTCAGGATGGTCATCTGACTTTTTTTGGGCAAGAAGTGCATCCTATCGAATGTCTCGAACTAAAATTGGGAAGCCAAAAGCTGTTTTCATTAGTGCGTTTTGACTTCTTAATGAATCGGAAAATTCTGGAACGAGACGCTTCGATTGGCGGTTGGGGTTTTCTGGTCGGCAAATAGAGGCTCCAGATCGGCGAACGAAATTTCCCGTTTGGTGATCGTAAAGTCCTGATTCCGAATCGGGACGTTTTGTTTTGGAATGAGGACGCTTCAATCCGCAATCGGGAAAGAAGGATTAACATCCCGGCTCGCTTAGGCTCGCCACCCTTCGGTTTTCGCTCGTCCCTCGCTACGAAGGGTTTGGTGCGCTTGTTAATATCCCTTTCGCTTGCCGAAGGGGTCGCGAACGGTGCGAGCGGGGGGAGGTTAAAAAGCGTTGAGGGGGCAATAATTCCCTGCAACCAGATTCTCTCTTGATGGGTCTTAGGAAGTGACGGGAGAAATTGAGGGGATGACGCTGAAAATTAGCATCCTACCCAAAATATTAGCACCCTTCCGGCAGAGCAGAGAGGCTACCATCAGAATTAGCAAGCTCACCGAAAAAATTAGCAAGCTTCCGTCAGAATTAACATCCTAACGAAAATATTAGCAACATTGTCTCGAAGAAAGGAACCCTACCATGGAAACTGAAGACACAACCGCCCTAGCGCCGACCCCCGCTCCCACGAAGAAAGCACCCGTCCCGCGTGCCGACCAAGACCAGCTCATTGCCAATCGAATCGCAGATACACGCCGGAAGATCACCGCAGTGCTTGCAGACGACGATCTCAAGGCCCGGTTTGCCGCCCGTGGTTGCGACCTTGCGGAGCTAAACGAGGGAATCGCCCACTGCGACGCCACACAAGCGGGCTACGATGCGCGGCAGGTGGCACTGGGCACGGAGAAGGCAGGCTACCAGGCTCTTTCCGACAGTCGTTCAGTAGCTCGCGCCGCCCATGCCGACCTGCGTAGCACCATCAAGCTGGCCTTTCCCCGCGACAAAGTGGCGCAGCAGACACTCGGAGCGACGGGGCGGGTTCCTCTCGATGACGACAAGTTCCTCACGGCAGCACGGGCCGCAGGCCACGCCGCCACGCAGGAGCCCTACGCCGCGACACTGACCAAGCGCGGGCATAAGGCCGTAGCTTACACTGCCACGCTCAGCGCCTTCGACACGGCACGCAATACCGCCCGCGCCGCCGCCGATGCTGCTGTGAGCGCTACCGCCACCCGCGACAGCGCCGACACTGCGCTCCAGACCTGGCTCCTCACCTTCGAGGGAATCATCGCCCTGGAGCTAAAGCGCGATCCCCACCTCGCCACCCGCCTCAGCTAAACCCACTTGCCCCCCTTCGCTTGCCGGTGGGGGTCGCCGTCTAAGCGGCGGGGGGAGGCAAAAAGCGGGGCAAAAATTTGCAAAACACCCTTCTCTGTGGTATGCTCATCAGGTTCGGCGGCGCAAGCTGCCAGAACGGGCGTGCGGCTCACCGCCGGGGGGCGGAAGCGCAGGTCGAAATTAAAAACCCTTTGAGGAGTTATGTAACCCCCATGCCATTACCGTTAGACAAGACCGCAGGCGTTATCGCCGACTACAAGACACATGAGAGCGACACCGGCTCGACCGATGTTCAGATTGCTCTGATGTCGGCTCGTATCAGCCAGCTCACCGAGCACCTGAAGGTCAACAAAAAAGACCACCACTCCCGCCGTGGGATGTTCCTGCTGATCGGACGCCGCAAGCGAATGCTGTCGTATCTGGCCAAGACGGACATCGAGCGCTACCGCATCCTGTGCCAGCGACTTGCCATCCGCACCAAGATTTAAGGGACGCGATAAGCGACCCGAGTACAGAGGGCGCACCGCGAAAACAAAGCGGCGCGCCCTTTGTGCATTCCTGCCCCTTTTGGGCATATTGCGTTGTAAGAAAAGAGTATAAAAATCTATGTCCGTACAATCCGTTGAGTTCACGCTCCCCGATGGGCGCGTGGTCTCCCTTGAGACGGGGAAGCTGGCCAAGCAGGCCAATGGCTCCGTTGTCGTCAAAGTAGGCGATACCTACGTTCTGTGTAATGCCACCATGAGTGGTGAGCCCAAGAGTGGCCTTGACTTCTTCCCCCTGACCTGCGACTTCGAAGAGCGAAAGTACGCCGTTGGCAAGATCCCTGGTGGCTTTGTCAAGCGCGGGGGCCGTCCTTCTGAGAAAGCGATTCTCACCTGCCGCCTGATTGACCGTCCGCTGCGCCCTCTGTTTGACAAGAACATGCGCAACGAGACGCAAGTGATCGTGATGCCTCTCTCCGTTGAGATGGAGAACCTCCCCGATGTCTACGCCGTTCTGGGTGCATCGGCAGCGCTCCATATCTCCGACATTCCGTGGGCCGGGCCGATTGGCTGTGTGCGCGTCGGGATGAACGAGGCGGGCGAGTTCTTGATCAACCCCAGCCAGGATGCCATCGCGGCCAGTGATCTGGACCTGGTTGTCGCCGGAACCGCCAAGGCGATCCTCATGATCGAGGCCGGTGCCAACATGGTCAGCGAGACCAAGATGCTCGAAGCCTTCGATGTCGCCCACGAGGTCATCAAGACCCAGTGCGCCGCGATTGAGAAGCTGCGCGAGCTTGCGGGCAAACCTAAGCGCGAGATCAAGCTGCACGAGTACAACAAGGAGATCCTTGAGGTCATCCGCGCACGCTTCTCCGCCGAGCTACGCGCCGGACTGCAAGATCCCGACAAGGCCAGCCGCGAGGCAGGTCTGACGATCCTGATCAATGGCGTGGTAGACGCGCTCAAGCCCGAGTACCCGGACAACATCGCCGATCTCAAAGAGCTTGCCGATAAAGTGGTCAAGGAGCAGCTCCGCGATCTAATCGTCACCGAGGGCAAGCGTCCCGATGGCCGTGGTACCAAAGACATCCGCGAGATCACCTGTGAAGTGGCGCTCCTGCCGCGTGTGCACGGCACCGGGCTCTTTACCCGTGGCCAGACCCAGGTTCTCACCGCGCTCACGCTCGGCTCGCCGGGCGATGCGCAGATGGTGGACACCCTTGAGGAAGACGGCGAGAAGAAGTACATGCACTTCTACAACTTCCCGCCCTACTCCGTCGGTGAGGCGCGGCCTCTGCGCGGCGCGGGTCGGCGTGAGATCGGCCATGGCGCTCTTGCCGAGCGTGCGCTGGTTCCCGTGCTCCCCGAAGGCAAGGACTGGCCCTACACCATGCTCCTGACCTCCGATGTGATGGAGTCCAACGGCTCGACGTCTATGGCGTCTACCTGTGGCTCGACTCTCGCGCTGATGGACGCGGGCGTTCCGATCAAGGCTCCGGTTGCGGGAATCGCGATGGGCCTGATTAACGAGGGCGACAAGTTCGCCGTTCTGACCGATATCCAGGGCATGGAGGACTTCTCCGGCGACATGGACTTCAAGGTGGCCGGAACCGCCGAGGGCATCACAGCTCTCCAGCTCGACACCAAGATCCAAGGCATCCCGCGTCACGTGTTTGTGGATGCGTTTGAGCAGGCCCGCGTGGCCCGTCTCTATATCCTCGACAAGATTGTCGAGGCGATCCCCGAGCCCCGCACGACGGCAAGCCAGTACGCCCCGCGCATCATCACGGTGCAGATTGATCCTGAGCAGATCGGCATGATCATCGGCCCAGGTGGTAAGACGATCAAGAAGATCACGGCGGACACGGGTGCCAAGATCGACATCGAGCAGAGTGGTCTGGTGCACATCACGGCAGTGGATGGCACTTCCGGAGATGCGGCGCGCGCTATCATCGAGGGCATGACCAAGACGCTCAGCCCCGGCGAGATCTACGATGGTGAGGTAGTTCGCTTCCTCCAGTTCGGCGCGTTTGTCTCGCTGCCGGGTGGCAAGGACGCGCTGGTTCACGTCAGCCAGCTCTCCGATCCGCCCCCGAGCCGTCCTGAGGAGAACCTCAAGATCGGCGACACGATCCGGGTGCGCATCACCGAGATTGACAGCCAGGGCCGTGTGAACGCAACGGCGCGCGATCTGGATACCACGTTTGATGCCGCCAACCCCGAGCCGGGTCGTCCTCCCCGTGGCCCACGCCCCGGCGGTGACCGAGGCGGAGATCGCGGCGGCTTCCGTGGCGGCGGCGATCGTGATCGTGGCCCACGCCCCGGTGGCGGCGGCGGCGGTGACCGTGGTGGCTTCCGTGGCGGAGACCGTGACCGTGGCCCGCGTCGTGAGGACGTCACCGCAGCTTCCCCGGCGCTCGACCCTGTGGTCGAGCCCGTGCAGGAAGACGGCGACGATCTCCCGAAGGCCCGCTTCCGACCGCGTCGCTGATCCCTCCGACCCCAAGCCCCCTCCTCCCGATAACGGGAGGAGGGGGCTTTGTTTTTTCAGGGGCGCAAGGCAAGGAGCCAAGCGATGAGAACGCCGGGCGAGCTCCTCGGAGAAGGGTATAATTTTGGCATGAGCAATCTACTCGCCTATTCCACCCTGGGATGCCCTGCTTGGGATCTGGAGACGATCCTCACCAACACGGTTGCGTTCGGCTACGATGCCATTGAGCTACGGGGCTACCTCGACGTGATGGACTTACCTCTCGCCGCACCGTTTACGCCGGAGAACCGCGCTGAGACACGGCGCAAGCTTACCGATGCCGGGATCGCGGTCTGCTGCGTGTCGTCGTCGGGGGTGGTCGCGCAGGGAAACCTGGATCATGTCAAGAGACACTGCGAGCTGGCACACGAGCTAGGAGCCCCGCATGTCCGCATCTTTGGTGGCAAGCCTGAGAGCAGCGAGAGTGCCCTTACCAACCTGGCCGCGTTTGGGGATGCCGCCGCCGATGCGGGCGTGAGCCTGGTGCTCGAAACCCACGATGACTTCTCGACCGGTGAGACCGTCGCCGCGCTGCTGAGCGAAGCGGCCCATCCCGCAGTCTTCTCGCTCTGGGATCTGCACCACCCGTACCGCCAGGGCGAGGCGATGGAAGACACCCATCGCCTGCTCGCCCCGACGCTCCGCCATATCCACATCAAGGATGGGGTTGCGGGCACGGGCTACACCCTGCTCGGCGAGGGCGATATCCCCGTCTTCCCGATGCTCGCGCTCGCTCTAGACTCTGGCTACACCGGGGCGATCTCGCTGGAGTGGGAGAAGCGCTGGCACCCCGAAATCTCCGATCCCGAGCTCGCCTTCCCGCAGTACGCCAGCGCCGTTCGCACCTGGCTCAAAACTAGGTAAACTACTTCCATGGCATTCCTTGACTACCACTACTTTTCACAAGCACTCGGCAAGCAGACTGCCGCCTATGTCCTGCTCCCCGAGACCGGCGACGGCCCGTTTCCGGTGCTCTATCTCCTCCACGGCCTCTCGGACAACCACACGATCTGGCTACGGCGCACCGGCATTGAGCGCTATGTCGCCAGCCTTGGGGTGATCGTGGTGATGCCCGATGGAGGCCGTGGCTTCTACACCGATGCCGCCGAGGGCTATGCCTACGGAAAGGCGATCGGGGAAGAGCTGGTGGCACGGATAGATAAGACCTTCCCCACACAAGCCAGCCGCGAGGGCCGTGTGATCGCGGGGCTCTCGATGGGCGGCTATGGTGCAGCGCGGCTGGCACTGTCCTACCCCGAGACGTTTCGCGCCACGCACAGCCTCTCCGGCGCACTGGGCTTTGGTCACACAGACCCCAACCCTGACGATGCCCGAATACCGGAGTTTCAGCGCATCGTCGGGAAGGACTACAAGGGCAGTGACCACGATCTCTATGCCCTCGCCCTCAAAAACAAAGCTGCAAACACCCTCCCCGCCCTGCGCATAGACTGCGGCACCGAGGACTTTCTGCTAGAGGACAACCGCGCCTTCACCCAGTTTCTCACCGAGAATAACATCCCGCATGAGTATGAAGAGTTTCCCGGTGCACACACCTGGGACTACTGGGACATCCACATCCAGGATGCCCTGAAGTTCTTCTTCCCTGCCTGATTCTCACGGTACGCCGGAACCACGAGGGTTCCGGCTTAAGAGGGCGACGGCTACCTTCATAGCCAACTGAGCTTAGTGCTCGCGAAGGCGAGCGTCGCCCTCTTAAGCCCAGAGACTTGTTCTCAGGGGCTTACGGGGTTCTTAGGGGTTGCCTCTGGACACTTTTGCAGGCGGTATAATTAACCTTATGCTCCGCTCCCTCACCTTAGCCCTCGTCGCCTGCTGTATCGCTCTGTCTGCCCATGCCCAAAAGCCCGTGTCCCCGGCGGAGAAAGGCGCCTACTATGCGATCTACCTGAAGGACATCAAGCTGGGGCACATGTACCAGGAGAAGGACACGAAGGCGACGTACAACGGCAAGCCCGCCAACAAGCTCACGGCGCGCTCGGTCATGAACATCGGCATGATGGGCTCTGATAGCACTATCAAGACCAACGCGACGGTCTTTATGAACGCCAAGACCGGCGCGACTCTCTCTGAGGACTCGACCACCGATGCATCGGGCCGCGTCACCACGGTGAAGGCCACGTACACAGAGCGCTCGGTGAGCTACCTCGCGGATATTCAGGGAACGAAGAAGTCGGGGACACTTACACTCAAGCCCGGCGAGACGTTTCTGCGCGACCCTTCGGACACTCCCGGTCAGAAGCCTGTTGCTGGCACACGTATCAAGGGGAAGTCTTTCTCAGCAGACACACAGACCCTCGTGGACACCGAGATTGTCGTCAGTGAGAAAGAGCTGATTGTCGTTGGAGGGAAGTCTGTGATGGCCTACAAGATCCAGTCCCTGGGTGTAGTTCCCTCTACAACTTTCGTGGACGACTCGGGCGCCATGCTCCTGACCCGCGTTTCATTGGGAATCGAGATACGCCGCGTCCCTCGTGAGGTAGCGCTCGCCCCTAATGGCAAGGGAGATCTGGCGGAGCTGGTGGGAGCACGCCCAACAGGAATATCGCTGGAAAAAATCGCCCGGACATCGCGTAGTGCCACGTATGAGCTCGGCAATGTCACCCGCCCCCTACCCGCCAATAACTCCGTCCAGCGCTGGGAGGAGCTTCCCCTTCCCGGAAAAGAGAAGAGCGAAAAGACGCTCAAGATCATAGTCACCAGCTTGGACCTTCCAACCAGCACCACGGTTGCGCTCTTTGCCACCCCCGGCGCAGCCCCCGAGCGCCTGCGCCGGTTCTTGAAGTCTACCGAGTATGTCCCCAGTACCGATGCCTCATTTGTCGCGCTCGCCCGGCAAGTGATTGGCAGTGAGACAGACGCTGCCCGCGTGGCCGAGCTTCTGGCGACGCACACGCATAAGACCATCAAGCCCGATCCCAGTATCGCCGCAGTTCGAACGGCGGGCGACATCCGCAAAGATCCGCGTGGGGTATGCCGCGACTACACAACCTACTTTGCAACACTCGCCCGCGCCGTCGGGCTTCCCACCAAGCAGTGCACCGGAATCGCCTACGCAAACGGCCTCTTTCTCTACCACGCTTGGCCGGAAGTCTGGCTGGGAACCGATGAGAACGATGCCGACCTCTGGGTTGCCCTAGAGCCGACCTGGGGAGCCCCGTTTGCCGATGCCACGCACCTAAAGCTCACCGAAGGCGAGATCACGGATGTGGCTAGTATCGCCGCCGACATGGGCCGCTACACTGTTAAAGTCCTGAGCGTTCAGTGATCCTGAATCCATTCCCGTACCCATCCTGCATTTTGAACCCATCCCCCTGGCCCCCTTCCCTCTACGAAGGAAGGGGGACGGGGGGATGGGTTTTCCAGCCTCTCTTAACCCTCCCTGCCCTGAGGGAGGGTGGCTCGGAGAGAGGAACGAATGGAGAGCTGGGTGGGTCCGACGGGTGGGCGAAATGATCCGTGGGACGACGCGGGTTTGTGGCGTCTGGGGCTGGCCGGTCAAGCACTCCGCCTCCCCGGCCATGCACAACGCTGCTTTTGCCGAGCTTGGTCTGGATATCGCCTATGTCCCGTTTTCCGTAGCCCCGGAGCAGCTCCAAGCCGCCGTCGCCGGTGTGCGTGCACTTGATCTACTGGGCATCAATGTGACGGTGCCTCATAAAGAGCGCGTTCCTGAGTTTCTGGAAAAGCTCACCGACCGTGCCGCAAGGCTGGGGGCAGTGAACACTCTCTTCTGGGACGGCGACACGCTCTGCGGCGACTCCACGGACGGGCCGGGTTTTCTGGCCGCACTCAACCAAGCAGAGTTTACGATCACTCCGGGGATGCAGGCCGTGGTGCTGGGTGCGGGAGGCAGTGCTCGTGCTGTGGTGGATGCGCTGGTGCAGTCGGGGGTGAGAGTGATTGTCGCCAATCGCACGATCGAGAGAGCCCAAGAGCTGGTGGATAGCTTTGGTGCACGTGAGGCGATTGCTCTCACCGAAGACGCGCTCCGCCCCGCACTGAAAACCGCCCAGCTTCTGGTCAACACGACCAGCATTGGGATGCATCCTCATGAATCCGAGTGCCCTCCGGTTCCGATCGATGCGCTTCACCCCAGGCTATTTGTCAGCGATCTTATCTACAATCCCGCACAGACCCGCCTACTGGCACTTGCTCAGGCTCAGGGTTGCCGCACCCAGAATGGCATCGAGATGCTGGTGCAGCAAGGAGCACTGGCCTTCACCCGCTGGACAGGTAAGCCTGCGCCCACCGAAATTATGCGGCGAACCGTGGAACAATTACGGGGAAAAACCGATACAATACAGAGAACTCTATGACCAGCCTGACCGAACGCTTCACTGCCTACTTGGATGATGCCAAGCCCATCACAGACAACCGCCCCACACGAGGCATCTTAGGTATTATTGCGGGGATTCTCACCCTGGGTATCGCCGTTGCACTCGCCTATTTCTGGCGTAAGTTGGTGGCCGCTCCGTTCTTACCGCTTGGTCTGTGGCTCATCGGCTGGGGAGTCTGGCAGCTCGTCGCCGTCCGCCGAGATCAGAGGCTTGCAACGACAGTTCGTCGTATTGTGGAGCGAGGCCAGCGTGTCAACGCCTATCTGGTGCGTGCCCACGATGCTCTCTACCGCCCTGGCTCGCACGTCCAGCCCTGCCAGGTGCTCATCAGCTTCCAGCCGGAAGTCTCGGGAGATAAAGACTACATGCTCCATCTGGCCCAGCGCTGGGCGGAGCAGACCCGCGACCGGGATCGGAAAGTGCGCTACCGCCGCCGCCAGCTCCCCCTCACGCTCACCGATGGCTCCGAAGTCTTCTGCTGTGATCTGTTTCTGCACCCTGGGATGCTCTCGTCGGGTTATCTCACCAGCATGGTTCTCCCCTGCGTCGCGGAGTACGGTGAGCAAGCAGGTATCGAGCTAATCCCCTACTGGCTCCTCTTTCCCTATGTCGAGTCGCCCCTCAGCCAGCGCCAGCGGGTGTAAAATCGAATGAATATCGAAGCCATTCGGGCGGGGATGCCAGCCCTCACCGAGAGTTTACAGGTCAACTCTGGCACCAAGGGGATCTGCGCCGCACCAGTTGTGGAGGCACTGCTGGAGAACACGCGACGCGTGGAATACGGCGGGTATCTCGGCTACTGCGAGATGCAAGAAAAAGCGGCTCACGCCAAGACCCGCCTAGCAGACTTCTTCGGCTGCGATGAGACTGAGCTGGCCTTCACGGGCAATGCAAGTGTCAGCTTGAACGTCGCCCTTGCCCTCCCCTGGGAGCACTGGGGAGGGCAAGTGGATGTGCTGATCTCCGACCACGAGTACCCCACCACCAACATGGTCTTTGGTTACTTAGAGAAAATCGGCAAGGCACGCCTGATCCGCTATACTCTCTCGGAAGACTGGGATGTCATGCAGGAGTCGCTGGAGCAGAGCGTGACGGCAAGCACAAAACTGCTTGTCGCCTCCCATGTCTGTTGTAACACGGGCCTACGCACCGATACCAAAGCTCTTTCGGACTGGGCACGTGCGCGGGGAATCGTCAGCTTCATAGATGGTGCCCAGGCCGCAGGACAGTTTCCAATTGACCTCCATGCCCTTGGCTGCGACCTCTACATCACCAACGGTCACAAGTGGCTCTTCGGCCCCAACGGTGTCGGGTTGCTCTACGTGAAGTCTGGCTTTGAAACGGAGCTGACACCGACGATGGTCGGAATGGGAACAATGGATTTTTCCCAGCACGGCACGTGGACTCCGGGCGCGCACCGCTTCGAGCTAACCGCAACAAGACCCGCGCAAGTGCTGACGACGATGCACGCGGCCCTCGACTGGCTGGAGGAACTCGGCTTTGAAAACATCTGGGCACGTCAAAAAAACCTCACGGCCTACGTCAAGCAGCGTATTCTAGAGATGCCGGAGCGCTTCACCCTACTCACGCCGTTGGAATTTGAGAAGTCTTCGGCGCTGGCTAGCATCAAGATCACGGGAAAAACGGGGGATCAGATCGGAGCGTTTGCCGCCAAGATGCTCCAGGAAAAACGAGCCTTCCTCCGCCCCGTCCCGGAGTTCAATGCCCTGCGCCTCTCGATGGCCTACTACAACACCGAAGCGGACTTCGAACGGGCATTTGAAATGCTGAAAGAGATGTAGGCAAGTAGCGCCAGTCCGGCAAGTACCAATCCGAACTTCACGGAGTCGGGCACGGTTCGGTCAGGGGTGGGAGCGTCTTGGCCACGGGCGTTGTGGTAGATCACCATGTCCGTCCCCAAGTAGGCGACGGGCAGCTCGGTGGTGATTTCGCGATTGGGAGCAACGACAATGAACTTTGCCCCCAGTGCGACGGCGGCTTCAATACTCTTAATGAAGACGATATTGCCGTTCTCATCTGGGCTGGGATTACGTCCCGTCGCGGCCTCGATCCTATCCTTGGACTTTTTATAGAACAGCGAGTCGTAGCCCGCCAAATCATGAAGACCGTAGACCGTGAGGGAGTTGGGCGGCAAGACGGCGTTTTTGGGCGGCAGGTGGATGATGCTCCAGCGGTCGTTGATCGGGGCAATCAGCGCGTCTTTGGCATTTTGCTGGAGCCAAGCGACTCCAGGCGTGATGGGATAGACCTCGCGTGCGGGAGCCGTCGTGTTGTACCCCCAGCCCCAGGAGAGTAAGTCTAGGAGTGCAATCCCAACAGCCACGGGGCGCACCAGACTCTGGCGTGGCCCGAGAAACAGAATGACGGCACCAAGCGTGAGCCAGATGAGAGCGATTAGGAGCCCTGGCTGAGCCTCCGCGAACGCAGTACTCCAATTGGAGCCTGCGTAGCGCATTGCAAGAGTGAGGCCAATTGCCATCGAGAAAATCACCCCCACCAAGACGCCACCGCGGAGTCGCACGGAAGTTGTCTTGAGAGCATCTAGGCCAAAGCCTGCCAGCAGCGCAAGGGCAAACGCGGAGACAACAAGCACGCGGGCGGGATTGTCGGTCTGCGCCCAGCCCGGTATGAGAAAGAAAAACGGGAGATTAGCCCACGTCCCAAAGGCCATCAGGAGGGTGTAGAGAGCTAGAAAGGCGAAAAAGCGTGCGGAACGAGCGGCAAAGGCACCGAGCAGGGCCAGCAGCAGTGGGACGATCCCCACGTAGTTGGCCCACTCCGCGTAGTTGTTAAGCAAAACGTTGCCATCGGGGAAGTGATTGGCATTCCAGTAGATACCCGCTCCCTGCGACGGATTCCCAAAGAAATTCGGGACAGTAAAGGTCAGCAGGCTCTGTGGAGGTAGACCATAGGCGCTCTTCGTGGCGAACAGCGCCAGATCGGGCCGTCCATTAGCCGCGCGATGCGATTGTTTGGAGAGCTCCAGTGAGGGAAGTACTTGAGGCGCTGAGAGGCAAAGTGCGAGAGCACCTGCTGCGATCAGGCCTCCCCAGCCACGTTTTTGGCGACCATGAAGCGTGATAGCGTAGGCACTGGCACTAAGCAGTACAAAAAGCGCCACTTGCAGGTGCCCCGAGAGAAGAATGAGCCCACCGAAAAGTCCGGATTGAAGCACCTTCCTTTGGCGAATGGCACGCAGGAGCCAGGGTAGCCATGCAGCCGCACAAAGAAATGTCGGGAGTGCCATCCAGCAGATCACCGGAGCAGAGAGACAGAATGTCGTCACGGAGAGGAGTGCTCCCGTGCGGGAGATGGCTAGCTCTCGGGCGAGGCGGTAGATACCCACTGCGGCCAGGAGCAAGTGTAGCGCCGCCGAGGCCCCAAAGCCCCACACAACATTCCTCTCGCCGAGTAACGCCAGCACGAGATTGGGGGGATAGAGCGGAGCGGACTGGGAGTTGGCTAGGAGTGGTGTCCCACCCTCCGCAGAGAAGGCGTAGGGATTGACAAGAGGCAAGTGCCCTGCCTGCCACTCACGGACGGTCTGGAGTCGCCAGGGATAGAACTGCGTGATGCCATCAAAACGTAAGACATTCCACGTATTCGTTGCCCGGGTTTCACTTTGCCACGGAGAAAGAGATTGGAGCTGATCGGTAGGCAGAAAAGCCTCACCGAGAAAGAGCGGTCTGTGGAAGAGGAGCAGAGGAAGAAGTAGCAGAAATGCCACCACAAGACCGCGTTGTTTCACGGCTAAAAATCTTTGAGGAAGTCGAGTTGCTGCTGAGCATCGTCATTAAAGGGGTCTGCCTTGAGAACCCATAAAAACATCTGCTTGGCCCGCTCAAACTCTCCAAACATCGCCAAGGCTTTTCCGTAGCTGATGATATAGAGCAAGTTATGAGGAGCCAGCTTGCACGCGTACTCCAGAGTCGGCAGACAGTCATCTGTCACCTGGAAACTAAAGACCAGCCCGAGCTCGTGGTAAGCGTCCGCATTGTTAGGCTGCTCCGAGATCACGGATTTGAACAGCGATACCGCTTCATCGTACTCCCCGTTGATTCGATGCTGAACCGCTTTCTGGAACCGTGCCACCACGTCTTCCGCCATGCACCCATCCTTCCGCACCACACCTATATTTCTAGGATTGTGGAATTTTACGCAGAGTATACCTTGACCTGCTCTGTGACAGCAAGCGCTTTGCCAACACAATACGACTTAAAAACGCAGCTCCGAGAGATCAGCATCCCCGACAACCACACAGGCGACTTTACGCTTGATGCGCGCCAGCGCGTTGTCCACGGACTTGGTTTTACAGGAGAGCTCATCGGCGATCTCACGGTAGGATTTACCCAACTGGTACCCCGAGAGCACCATCCACTCGAAGTCCGAAAGTAGACGCTGGAGATTATCCCTCAACTCACGGGTATCCTCGCAGCGCAGAACCACTTCTTCGGGATCCATCGCATTCTCACTAGTGAGCACTTCGGAGAGGTTCCAGTCGGCGAGGGGATCCTCCGAGGGGCTTTCCAGAGAAAGCGATGTGTTCAATGGTTGCTGTTTCTGGCGAGTGGCTGTTTTAATCGCCGTAATGATATGTCGCTGGATACAGACCTTGGCAAAGGCGGGAAAAGAGATGGCTTTATCGCAGCGGAAGTCCACCACGGCCTGCCAGAGCCCAATCATCCCGACTTGGAGCAAGTCATCTTTTTCCGCACCTACCAAAAAATAGGACTTGACCTTGGTTTTAACTAAGTTGCGATACTTATAGAGCAGGTACTCTGCGGCTTCCGCTTCGCCTCCCTGGGCTCGTGTCACAATCTCGCGATCAGAAAACTCGGCGTACCGAAGTAGACTGGTGCGAGGGAAATCTATACCGGCTCTCGTCGTGGATGTCACGCGACGTTGTCCTCACTACGTTTTGTGGGATAATGAAAAGTCATCAGCTTGGGTTACTGGGGAAATTGTCCCCATCTGAGGTCACTGCCTGCTTCCATGCTGTTGGCTATTCATTCCTCACCCCGCATTATACACACACATGCCACAGGTATCAAGAAAAAAATCAACAGATTTTGAAGGATTCTTTTCCAACAGGACTCTGACTAGGAGAACGATGCCCGTTTCTTCGGATGACACGAGATGGCCTACTCTATGACCGGCACCAGCACTCCCTCAGCCACGACTGAGGCGGAATCTCCTCGCCATGTAAGTTTTCATGGAGATGCCGAGCTGGCACGCCGCGCTGCCGAGGGAGACGCAGGCGCTTTCCGACTTCTGGTGGCACGCTACCAGCGCCCGATGGCCGCCCTGGTCTCTCGTATGACCCGCCGCTCAGATGATGTAGACGATATCGTTCAGGAACTTTTTTTACGCGCCTGGCGTGGCCTGCCACGCTTTCGTGGAGAGAGTCAGTTCTCTACCTGGCTCTACAGGATCGCAGTTAATACAGCCATAAAGTACAAGCAGCGCTCCAAGTCTGAACTTCAGCAGGCTCTGCCCACTGATGAGACGGGCGGGGGACTTGAGGCGCTCCAGGCTTCGGAGGAGAGTGATCCGGAGGCCCTGGCACAAAAGGCGGAGCGAGAACAACAGCTCCGCAATGCCGTGATGCACCTGCCCGAAAAGCAGCGCATCGTGGTTCAACTACATTACTTTGATGGAAAATCGTGCGAGGAGATCAGCCTGATCGTGGGCTGCTCCGTGGGCACTGTCTGGTCTCGGCTACACTACGCCTGTAAGCGGCTGCGGTCGGTTCTAGGAGAAGCATTTTAACTATGGGCATCTTTTGCCTCTTTTATCAAAACAAACTGGCGGCCCTTGCCTCGCAAGAGCTACCCGAGGGCCTGGCAAGTCGCGTCGAGCGGCACCTGCACTCCTGCCCTGACTGCCTGAGTGAGTGGGCAGCCCAAGAGCGGATGGCGACTTGTTTACGTGGAGCCTCCCTGGAGGTACAGTCCCCTGCTCCCTTGCTCTGGGAGCGACTTGAGGCCGCGATTCAAGCAGAGGCTGATGAGGCTCCTGTCGCCGCTCCGACGCCCCGCCCGCTCCGTCGCTTGGCTCCACTGGGTGGTATGGCTCTGGCAGGGGCAGCGGCGGCGGCGGTCTTTGTAGTTCGTGCACCGCATAAAACACCGGCTCTCTCCCCGACGCCTCCGACGCCTGTTTTCGTGGCGAAGCTTTCGTCCACGCCAGAGCCACTCCCAAGCCCGACTCCTAAGCCCGTTACCGCGATCCAGTTGGCACGGCAGAGCGAGAAGCTAACTCCTCCCAAAACCCCAGTAGCAGCTCCGGATCCCTTTCGTAAGCAACGGCCACATGTCGCCAGTAGCCCATACCATGTTATTCGTCCTGTGATTGCGCGCCGAAAGCGTCTCCCCGAGCCAGCTGAGCGGGAGACAGAGATTTCCTCACCAACGCGGCGACATGCGGTTGCAGTGATGGAAGTGGGAATGAATCGGATTACAGAAGAGGCACAGACGGCAGAGCTGAACCGCCAGGTTACCGAGACAGAGCTCCGTGAGCCCAGTGCCCTCCAGCGAGCAGCGTTTGCCCCCACCGATGCGATGTCTAATGCACAGCACACCAGGAGTCTTTTCCAATGACCCCCGCACTCGTTCAACAAGTAAATATCCGCCCCGCCGGACTCTCGACCGCGACATTAGGCTATCTCGCAAAAGGCGACCAGAGTATGCGCCTAGGAGAGTTCTCCGAGGCAGTTCAGAACTATGCCCATGCCGTCGAGCTGGCCCCAAATTCCTTGCTTGCTCGCTGGTCGCTAGGAGTGGCCCTCTCGGGGATGCGGCGCTTCGAGCTGGCAGTCAAGCAGTACCGGGAAGCGACGCGAATCGCGGAAGATGATCTGATTACGTCGCTCTTGCTCCAGGGGGCGCTGCAGGAATACGGAGATCGGGGAGC
>NZ_JANNYP010000006.1:0-6765 GCF_031410135.1 Armatimonas sp.
GTATGGTTGAGGGTTTGAACAACAAAGTCAAGGTCATAAAACGTTGTGCCTATGGGTTCGGCAACTTTGAACATTTTATGCTGCGCATCTTGATGGAATGTGATGGTTCTACCTGACCCCACTATTTGTCAAAGAGCCAGACTTGTTCTCAGGGGCTAGATTATGCAGACGAGACACCGCGCTCATTGTACCGCTTTTACTAGCAAGTGTTATTATTACTAACTAATGATAATTGACAGAATTGAATGCACGACGTATAATGTTTAATCGCCGCTCACGCCTGTTGGGTGCGGGCGGCTTTTGACTGTTTTAGAGGATGTTGAGGCGTAGACGTGGAGAAGGTTCGGATCAGCCTGGTAAGTCTGGGCTGTCCAAAAAATTTAGTAGACTCCGAGGAACTCTTAGGGGCTCTGACGGAAGGCGGACGTGGGCAGCTCGTTGAGGGGGATGCGGACGCCGATGTGGTGGTGGTTAATACCTGTGCCTTCATTGAGAGCGCCAAGCGGGAGTCTCTCGCGGCAATCCGGTCTGCGCTAGCGCGAAAAGAGCGGGGGGAGATCTCCAAAGTGGTGGTGGCAGGGTGCCTTGCCCAGCGCTACGCCGAGACTCTGGCCCGTGACTTGCCGGATGTAGACGGGCTCTTTGGGATTCAGAGCGCCACCCAGATCGCAGACTCGATCTTTCCGCGCCGCAGTGCCTTTGAGCTTCCCGTTCTGGGCAATAACTTTGTCCAGCCCATCACCGAGAAATACCCGCTCATTCCACCGTCACGGGTGCGAGCAACGGCTCCTTGGACTGCCTATCTCAAGATCTCTGAGGGCTGCGACCATGCCTGTACGTTCTGCTCGATTCCGAGTTTTCGTGGCAAGCACCGCTCCAAGCCGCTAGAGCGCATTGTTAATGAGGCAAAACGCTTGGTGGATGCGGGAGCCATTGAGCTGAACTTAATTGCCCAAGATACTACGGCCTATGGGATGGATCTCTATAAAGAGCTCGCTCTCCCGAGGTTGCTGACGGAGCTGGGCAAGATCGAGGGACTTAAGTGGGTGCGCTTGCTCTATTGCTACCCCACCATGATGACCGATCGTCTGATCCAGACCATGGCCGACACGCCCAATGTCGCCCACTACGTCGACATTCCCCTGCAGCACGGCGATGATGGAATGTTAAAACGAATGAAACGCGGAGGGTCGGTTTCTTCGTACTATAGGTTACTCGAGCGCTTGCGTACCGCCATGCCTGATATCGCGGTACGAACGACGTTTCTTGTGGGCTTCCCGGGAGAGGATGCGGCGGCGTATGCGCAGCTCAGTCGCTTTGTCCAGGAGGCACGCTTCGACCGGCTAGGCGTCTTTGAGTACAGCCCGGAAGAGGGGACACCTGGATTTGAGCTACGCCCGCGTGTGCCTGAGCGGATCGCTCGGCAGCGGCGGCGCGGGCTGATGGCCTTGCAACAGCCGATCTCACTGGCCGCCAATCAGGCGCTGGTGGGAAAAGAGTTTGAGGTTTTGGTGGAGGGACGCGAGGGAGACGCGCTGATTGCACGCTCCTGGCGCGATGCCCCCGAGATTGATGGAACCGTGCGGGTTGTGGGGGCACAGGCGGAGCTGGGAAGCTGGCTACGTGTGCGCATTACTGAGGCACAACCCTATGATTTATACGCAGAATTATCTGGAGGATAATGTTGGCTACAAAGAAAATGCCTAAGGCCGATAAGATCGAAGTGGCAATAAGACCGGCCAGTGAAGCAGACCGGGAGAAAGTACTGGCAGATGCCTACCTCTCCGATCTGGTTTACGATGCACTGCTGGAGCGGGGTGAAGCATCTAAGTTCGCCGATATCGCTCAGGAGATCAATAACTCCAATATCAGCTCGACCGTGGTTTACGGGGCGCTGGAGCAGGACGTCAAATCCGAGGAGCCACGGCGTATTCGGCGCTTTATTTTTGTGGATCGCCTCTGGAACCTCTCTGCTCGCTACATGGATGTCACGCGCTCTCTGGAGCGTAACCTGCTGGATATCATTCGGCTGGCGGGACGACCTCTCTCCACCGCGCAGATCGCCACGGAGCTCTCCGTTATCTACAACCGGCCCTCAGAGACCTACTTTAGCCTGCTGCAGAAAATGCTTACCAACGAGCAGCTCTACTTCAAGGGCAAGGGAAGTACGTACGGCCTGGCTGAGTGGCTGCCGTTGGTAGACGGTGAGAACCTAGAAGAGGTGACGCTTGATAATAAGATCAAGCCGGAGACCGTCAGTCGCTTGTTGCCACTTTCGACCAAAGTCGGCTGGTCTGCGAAAAGCTATGCCGAGTCGAGCTACAAGATTGTCGGGGCTCTTAAGGGAGTTCCGGTTCCGCATCGCTTGCTGGGCGTGCTGGCGTGGGCCGCGCTGGGCGAGAAGTACGACTCCCGTGCGCACCTGCTGGCCTGTCTGAGCGATAGCCGCCTGACCTGGCTGAGTGTGGAGAACGGCAAGGGACGCTGGATCACTCGTGAGACGGTCGAGCGCCTAGAGCGCCACCTAGCAGATCGCGTGGTGACAGCCGTCGAAGAAGTCGAGGAAGCGCCCGCGCCGCCCCCTGTTGCTCCGCTGATTGTCGAGGTCGCTCCCGAGCCAGCTGAGAGCGAAGCAGATTCTATAGCCGCTGCGGAAGTGGCTCCGGTTGTGCCCGAACCGATCGTCGAGGCAGAAAAGCCACTGGGAGTCTCTGAGGAGGATCTGGCATCTCTGGCAAGTATTGTCAGTGAGCGCGGGGTTCCCATCGAGTCCTCCGAGCTACTGGCCCTTCAGTACGAGGTCATGTCTGGTTACCCTTCCTACAAGAGTGATCTTGCTGTCCTGGAAGCTAAGCTTAAGTCCGATTCGCGCTTTAGCTACATCGGAGCGGGGCGCTTCCGGGAGGCTGATACTCTCCCACCCTTTGTCTACGACCTGCCAGAGTTTCTGGGATTCCCGGATCTTCAGTTCGTCTCCATGGACGGTGAGATCATGGACGAAGAGATCGAGGATGAGGGTTTTGCCGGGAGCTTGCGTCAAGATATTTTTCTGCCGCTTGCTCAGGATGCCGGTGATGATGAGGGACGCTACACCGGCGCTCCAATCGAGGGCGAAGCACTGACTCTGGTGGTAAAAGCCCACCATAAAGAGATTGGGACGTTTCCGCTCTGCCAGGTGCCGGATGGTTTCTTCCCCGCCGATGCGCCCGTTGTCGAAGTCACCCTGCGCGAAGAAGATGGCACCACGCATGAGCTAATTGTCAACAATGAGCGACGGCTTGCCTTCAATCTCTTCTCGCTCTACGAGAAAATTGAGGCGGATTCCGGAGGTTGTTTCCGGCTTCAGCCTACCTTACGCCCCTATGAGTTCCGTGTCGAGGTTCTGGAAGAGACTGACCCCCAGATCTATCTTAGCCCAGAGCGCTACGCCGAGCTACTGAGCGCCCGTGAGCAAGTCGAGGAGTCAGGGGAGGTTGCTACATTTGATATTGTCTGTGAGCTTTTGGAAGAGCATGTCAAAGGGGTAGACTTTGTACAGCTTCTCACGGAAGTCAATGTGGTGCGCCGAGTAACCCGTCGCAAGCTGGCCTCGATTCTGTCGAACTATTTCTGCTTTGTTCAGAAAGCGGGCACCGGGCAGTGGCGCTTTGATACCAAGAAGCGTGACATGGGAACGGATCGTACCAAGCGTAAGTACCTAAAACGTTAATCGCGTTAATCAAGAGAGGGTGTAGATATGGGGCGGCCACGCAGACGTAAAGGAGGCGGATTCCGCCTCTTTCTCAGCCGAGTAGGGGCATTTCTCGGGATTATCTTGGCGATAATTCTGACGGTTCTGATCTCGAGTCTCCTCTATGCGGGCGATAAAGTGCGCCTGGCCGCTCAAGGAATGCCTAGCTCTGCCACCATGAGTCAGGAGATGGCAGGGGGCGTAACACAGATCTACTCCACGGACCGCGTCCTTCTGGGGGAAGTCTACACCCGCTTTCATGAGCGGGTGGACCTTAAAGACGTTCCCCAACGTCTGCAGGATGCGACGGTTGCCATTGAGGATAAGCGCTTCTACGAGCACCCTGGAATTGACCTCAAGGGAATTGCCCGCTCGATATACAAGAATGCAGCCGGAGGGCGGCGCAGCGAAGGCGCTTCAACACTGACCCAACAGCTTGTCCGTAATGTCATTCTGCGGAACCGTGAAAAAACCGTCGAGCGTAAGCTTCGTGAGGCGCTTCTGGCCTACCAGATTGAGCGGAGCATGACCAAGGATCAGATCCTGGAGCGCTATCTTAACGACATTAACTACGGTGGCCAGATATTTGGTGTAAAGATGTCTGCAAAGCTCTACTTTGGAAAAGAGCTAAAGGATATCACCATCTCGGAAGCGGCGCTGATTGCGGGGCTGGTACAGAGTCCCCTTAAGACCTATCCCTTCCGACACCCCGAAGCCGCGATGGAGCGGCGCAATACGGTTCTGATCACCATGTTGGAGCAAAATAAGATTACGCGGGCACAGTACGACGCAGCGCGTGCTGAGAAAATAAAGATCTTACCAGAGCCTCCCAAGATCATTAGTTACAACTTCAAGGCTCCGCACTTTGTCCGCTATGTTCTGAAGCAACTTGTCGCACGCCATGGGGGGGATCAGGTCTACAACGGTGGCCTTAAGATCTACACCACACTCAACTGGGAGATGCAACAGCGTGCCGATGAGATTCTTCGTGCCGGAATTCGAGGCGAGCGGGGCCGTGGCGTTACGGAAGGAGCCCTCATCTGTCTGGAGCCTCATACGGGCTGGATCCGTGCGATGGCGGCAGGAGTGGATGAAAAAAGTGAGGTGAATTTCACGGTCTATGGAAAAGGGCGTCAGCCAGGATCGACCTTCAAGCCCATCGTCTATGCCGCCGCCTTTGACTCGGGTAAGTACAATCTCTACTCTGAAGTTCGTGACTCCGCGGTGAAGATTGGCTCGAAGTCGTTTCGGAACTATGGGGGAGGCTACTCCAACAGTGAGATGACTATTGAGAATGCTATTGCGGTCTCAAAGAACACTATCCCCATAAAAGTCGCGCAAGTGATCGGTCTCAAGCGCATTGTAGATACAGCGCATCGCATGGGGATCAAGCAGAAGCTACCCACCAATGACTACACGCTGGTTCTGGGGAGTATCGAGGTAACCCCGCTGGAGATGGCAAGTGCTTTCTCGACGTTTCCCAACGGAGGCGATCACGCGGAGCCCATCGCGGTGCGTCTTGCCGTGGATGCGCAAGGCAATGTCATTGAGCGCAATGAGCCACGCATCACGAAGTCGGTAATCAAGGAATCTACAGCCGCCAGTATTGGCAGAGCACTCGAAGTGGTGGTGGAACGTGGAACGGGTAAGGCGGCCAACACCGTCCCTGGAGTTCGTGGCAAGACAGGAACCACGAGTGACAATAAAGATACTTGGTTTGTGGGTTATACCCGGGAGTTGGTTGCTGCATTGTGGGCCAGTAACCGACAGATCAAACCTGTCTTGGACAAAGCGGGAAAGCCTGTCCTGGATAAAAATGGCAAGCCGAAGATGACGGAGCGCTATCTAGAAATGGATAGCGATGCTACCGGTGGCCATGTGAGCGCACCTATCTGGGGACGTTTCATGAGTGCTGCGGTTCCTATCCAGCAGCGTGCGGGTCTGGAGCCGATTCTCCTGCCTGAAGATCTGCAAAAACAGCGCCTCGCCGCTGCGGCTAAGACTCCTCCCACTCCCCAGCCCGATAAGATCAACGATGAGGGTGAGCTGGTGGTGATGATCTGTGAGGAGACCAGCAAGCGTGCTAACGCTTACTGTCATGATACGGTCGAGAAAGTTTTCCCCAAAGGGATAGTGATCAATCCCTGCAAGCTACACAAAGCACCCACTCCGGAAGATGCCACGACGACGACGGCAAGTCCCACACCCGAAGCACGCGAGGAGCCTACACCCGCCCCACGCCGTCGGCGACGGCGCGATGCGGCAGCCGAGGAAGAGAAACGCCAGGAAGAAGAGAGGCGCCAGCAGCGTGAGGAACAGCGTGCTCGCGCTCGTGCGGAGGAAGACAGCAAACCACGTGACGAAGAGAAAAAGCCGGAAGAGCGTGGGGAGACTGAGGTGGAGATCTGTAGCGAGACAAGTAAGCGGGCAACAGCTTACTGTCCCGAAAGAGTCACGAAGAGATTTCCTGCGGGAACACGCGTTGGTAGCTGTAGAATTCATAAGGCTCGAACGGGCGAAGAGGACCGCTAGCCATGTCCCGCCATCGCTACTTTACCCCTCCTCAAGCACAGCAGCGTGTTGCTGAGGACATCAGTGTCGTCCGAATTATCGGAATGGGTGGGCTTCTTTTAAGTCTTTTCTCCGTTCTGGCGGGACGGCTCTGGCTTCTGCAAATAGTACGTGGTGAAGAGCATCATGATCGGGCACTTTCCAATCGAAGCCGTTCCGTTCGGACAATGGCTCCCCGTGGAGTTATTAAAGATAGCAAGGGACGTATTCTTGTTGACAATACAACCAAGCGCGTCGCCTTTCTTCACCCGGATGAGGTTGGTGGAATCGAGCGCCTGCTACGAATGGTGGACCCTGCACGTCTGATACCGCCTCCTAAGGAAAAGCAAGCGGATCCTAAAAAGCTGCCTGCAAGTCCCAAGCCCGTAGTCGTTCCTCTGACGAAAGCTGAGGCATTGCGCGAGCTGGATAAAAAGCGAAGCCCTAAAAAGCTAGCGAAGCTACGGGATCAAGATAAACAAACA
>NZ_JANNYP010000007.1:0-6775 GCF_031410135.1 Armatimonas sp.
TTACCCTGTGCTCGTGCAATATTTCCAGTAGAAAAGCTCGCCACGAGAGTCATGATTCCAAGAATGGTAGTGTTAAGTTTACAGTTCATCTCTATCTGTCCCTTGTGTCTGGAGACTATCACAGAAAGCTTGCCAGGAGATCACTCGGCAAGGAAAACCCGTATTTTTACGGTGCTAAACCCGTATTTTTACGATCTGATGAATCAGGGAAGGAGCCTCTCGTGGCGCAGGAGTAATTAAGATTGCCGCAAGGGTTGCAGCAATCGCCTGTTCCACCGCTTCAGGAGCTCGGGCATGAACAAACGCCAGTACCTGTCCCGCTTCCACTCTCTGCCCGACAGTGACCTGTAGAACCAGTCCCACGGCAGGGTCTATGTGTGCTTCCTTGGTTGCCCGTCCCCCGCCGAGCCGAACGACGAGCTCTCCGAGGGCTTGGGTTTCCATGGCCTGAATGGTTCCCGCTATAGGGGCAGTAACAGGCACAACTATGGGTGCCTCAGGCAGGCATTGTGCCAGATTGCCCCCCTGCGCCGCGATAATCGCCAGAAACTTGTCTCGCGCCGCTCCCGATTTCAGAACAGTCTCGGCTTGCTCCCGCCCCGCTTCCACGGAGCTGCCCTGCGCCAAAGAGATGCCCTCAGCGGAGAGCCTCAGACAGAGTTCGAGGAGCCTGGGCTCGGCGCTGGCGGGATTCTCGAGGAGCTCCAGCGCCTCATTGACTTCCAGGGCATTGCCAATGGTGCGTCCGAGCGACTGGCTCATGTCGGTGACGAGTGCCGTTGCGCGCCGTCCGTTGGCAATCGAGCCAGCGACCAGTGCTTCCGCAAGAGCGAGCGCATCGGCTTGGGTCTTCATCAGCGCCCCACTTCCCACTTTCACATCAAAAAGAAACGAGGGTGCGCCACCCGCAAGCTTCTTGGAAAGAATGGAGGAGACAATCAGCGGCAGGCAAGCGACGGTCGCGGTGGCATCGCGCAAGGCATAGAGTTTTTTGTCAGCGGGTGCCAGAGTCTCGGTCTGCCCCGCGAGACACGCTCCGACCGAGTGGACTTGCGCCAGCATCTGCTCTGGCGAGAGCGCGACACTAAGGCCCGAGATGGCCTCTAGCTTGTCGAGAGTGCCGCCGGTGTGGCCCAATCCTCGCCCGCTCATCTTGCAGACCGGCACGCCCGCCGCTGCCAGAATCGGGACAACGATCAGGCTGGTTTTATCGCCCACTCCTCCCGTCGAGTGCTTGTCCAGTGCATGCGGCAAGTCCGAGAGATCAAGCTGCTGCCCCGAGCCCGCCATCGCCGCCGTGAGCGTTGCCGTCTCTGCGCCATCCATTCCCTGGAGATAGATCGCCATGAGGAGCGCTGCTGCCTGATAGTCAGGGACAGCTCCCGTGGTGTAGCCGTCCACGAAAAACGTGATCTCTGCGGCGGTTAACGCCCCACCATCACGCTTTTTCGCAATGATTTCTGGAATATGCATCGCTTTAGGATACCGCCCTCTGAGATTGGGTACAATCGGGCCCGTGTTGTTTCGCCGTCGTTTCGGGTTTAGCCCGCCAGAGAAAGCCACCTCCGAGGGAATTGTCGGGATTGGCGGCCCGCTGGATGTCCCCACGCTCCAGTGTGCCTACCGCCAGGGAATCTTTCCGTGGCCGCACACCGGCTTGCCTCTGCTCTGGTTCAACCCCGACCCCCGTGCCGTCTTAGACTTCGACGAGCTCCATATCCCCGAGCGCCTTGCCCGCCGCCGCAAGAAGCTGCCTTTGCACTTCACGATAGATCAGGCCTTTGAGACCGTGATCACGTCCTGTCGCAAAGCACCGCGTCCCGGTCAAGAGGGCACCTGGATCACCCCGAAGATCGTCACCGCCTTCAAGGGACTGCATAGCGTCGGGGATGCTCATAGTATCGAGGCGTGGGATGAAAGCGGCAGTTTGGTGGCAGGCCTCTACGGGGTTACAGCGGGTGGCGTCTTCTCCGGAGAGAGCATGTTCCACAACGTGAGCGATGCCTCCAAGCTCTGCGTGTTATTTTTGATCGAGCATCTTAAAGAGCGCGGCGCGACGTGGATTGACATCCAGACCATGACCCCCCACTTTGCGATGCTGGGTGCCAAAGAGATCTCCCGCGCCGATTATCTTGCCCGCCTTCGCGCCGTGCAAGAGTCATCACTCGCACTCTTCGACCGGGAACCGTAGCTTCAAAAAAAGCGTTGGGACTTTCACCATGCAAACGCCCACTCTGCCTACCGCTCTCACTTTCCCCGCCGTCCAAGCCGACAACCTCGACGGCAAGAAGCTGCGCTTCCCACAAGACTTCGCGGGCACACACAACCTGGTCTTTGTGGCCTTCCAGCGCAACCAGCAGCGCGAGATAGACACCTGGGTGCCGCTCGCCAAAGAGCTGATGAAAGCCCACCCCACCCTGCGCCTCTACGAGTTCCCCGTGATCGGCAAGATGATCGGGATGATGCGCAGCTTCATCAACAGCGGTATGCGCCGCGGCATCCCCGACCCCGCCACCCGCGCCACCACCATCACGATCTACTCCGACAAAGGCGCGTTCATGAAGCCCCTGGGCCTCAAAGACCAGAAGAAAATCTACGCCTTTATCGTCACCCCCAAAGGCGACGTCCTCTGGCGCACCGAAGGCCCCCGCACCGAGAGCGGTGAGAAAAGCCTCCGCGAGTTTCTGGACAAGGCAAAGTAATTTCTGCATTCCGACCAATGCAATGAGTCGGTCAGCACGTGCGGCAGAGAAATCTGAATCAGCATCCGCGGATAGTCCATCAGGCAGTGCGGCCAATTTATCAGATTTATATCGTAGATAAATCTAATCATGCGAAACTCTTTCCTATGATAGCCTCGACGGAAATCGTCGGGCTTTGGGGCGCTTCGCGCCGCCTCCTCGTTCCTCGTCGGTACTTTTTATGGGGCTACAAGGTTGGTCGCCGCAGGCGCGGCGGAACGCCCTACAGCCCAGAGGTTTACCGTCGAGGGCTATCACGGGATTTGAGACAGAATCATTTTTTCTCCCATCTCTATTTCCGCGAAAGTAGACAGAGCCCCCCCCTTTGCCTCTATAATTAAGAGCACGAGCAACAAACAAAGACAAAAGATTCGGCCCCTTAGGGTGGCCTCGCTAGGGAAAAGAAAAAAGATGATTACCACGAAAAAGATTGTGCTTCCCACTTTCGGTGCTCATATGGAGGCTTATTCAAAACGGACGAAATTGCGTGTCGGCCGACGAGAGCAGAACAGTGCCCCATTCCCCCTCTGTACCACGGAGGATGAGGTAATGGAGATCGTGGCCGAAATCACGAAAAGGAGCTTCCTCCTGCTTGATTATGAGCAGCACCGCGTGACCATTGAGAAGGCGGCGAAGGGCGGCCTTGTTGTCAAAACTGAAGGGTTGGCCGACTACAAGACCAGAGTGAAAGCAATGGCGAAAGGCGAGCCAGGCGGAAGAATCTGGTTCACGAAAGCAGACTACGAATTCTTCTACCCCTCCCGAAAAGTGATGAGCGAAGAGGATCAGAAGTTTGTCACCGACTCGTCCGCGAGGCGTATGTTTTGATCGAAAGACACAGTTATGATCGTGTCATTGTCTCGGGAAAGGGCGGCATTTGCCTCGACGAAATGCGAAGGACTGTGAGGCGGGTCGCGAAGCGCGGCGGAGGCACGACGCCCCAAAGCCCGGAGGTTTACCGTCCGGGGTTCGTTACGTGATGCGTCTCTCTGTCATTATTGTCCACTGGAACACGGCCCCCGATCTGCGGGAGTGTTTGGTGGCGCTGCAAAAATCTCCGTGGTCGGGTGGCGAGACGGAGATTCTAGTGGTGGACAACGCGTCGCGCGATGGTGCGGTGGCGATGCTGGCGGCGGAGTTTCCGGAGGTGCGGGTAATCGCTAACTCGGAGAATCTGATCTATGCAGCGGCGACCAACCAGGCTCTGAGAGTGGCGACGGGCGATTATTTTCTGCTGCTGAATCCCGATGCGTGCGTCACCGAAGGCGCGATTGACAAACTAATTACCGCGCAAAAAGCGATTGTGGCAGCAAAGCTGGTCTCGGATGATGGCTCGGTGCAAAAGTCGGTGCGGGCGTTTCCGACGCCGCTGGCGACGATCACGGGAAGCTGGACACGGCTGGCGTTTGACTACGAGAAAGCCGGGCCTGCGCCGCAGCCGATGATGTCGTGCCTCTTGTTTACGCGAACCGTCTATGAGAAGATCGGGGGGCTGGACGAGCGCTTTCCACTGTTCTTCAATGATGTAGACTGGAGCTTGCGGACGGAACGAGCGGGGCTGGAAACGTGGTATATCCCGGAAGCAGTTGTCAAACATGGGCACGGGGGAACCACGAAGCGCGTTCGGCGGTCTGCTGTCTGGGAGTCGCGGCGGGCTTGGCTGCGTTTCTTACATAAACACTTTGCGCGTGACCCACTACGGCCTCTGGCGACAGTAGCGGTCACGCTGGACGCCTGGCGACGAACCGGGCGCTGGGGGAAATTGCTTGGAAGAGACGGGGGCGAGACCACGCCTGAGAGTTTGCGTCGTGAGCTGGAGAGCGAAGGACGACCTTCGTGAGTGCCTCAAGAGCATCCGTGGCTGGGAGACAGTCGTGGTGGACAACGCATCGGGCGATGGCAGCGCCGAAATGGTGGCGAGCGAGTTCCCCGAGGTCAAGCTCATCGCGCTCACCGAGAATACGGGCTTCTCCGGCGGCAGCAATGTCGCGCTGGAGGGCCTCGATGCCGACTACGCCCTGCTGCTCAACTCCGATGCGACCGTCGAGCCAGGTGGGCTGGAGCGGTTCCTAGCCTTTGCCGATGCCACACCCGATGCGGGAATTATCGGCCCCAAGGTCATCAACCCCGACGGCTCGATCCAGTACTCCTGCCGCCGCTGGCCGACATTCGCTGCCGGAATGTTTCGCAATGTCTGGCTCGGGCGGCTCTTTCCCAGCAATAAACCCGCGTCGGACTACCTGATGCAGGACTTCGACCACGCCAGCGTGCGCGACGTGGACTGGGTCTCGGGGTGCGCGCTGCTCATCCGAAAAAAGTGCATGGAAGAGATCGGTTTGCTTGATGCGGAGACATTCTTCATGTACTGTGAGGACATGGACTGGTCTCTCCGTGCGCACCAAAGCAACTGGCGCGTCGTCTATTTCCCCGGCTGCGTCGTGACACACGCCATTGGTAAGTCGTCGGACAACGCCGCCGAGCGCATGATCCGTGAGCACTCCCGCTCGATGTGGCGCTTCTGGAAAAAACACCGCGCCTTCTTCGTCGACAAAGTCCCCGCAATCTTGCAGCCCTTTGTCTGGGCTGGCATCTGGGCGCGTGCCTATGTAAGAATCGCGAAGCGCCGCCTCACCGGAGCGGGCAGAAAGGACTGGCGTAAGTGATCCAAAAAGTGGGCTTTTACGCACTTCTTCTCGCCCTCGCCCTCGCTCCGTTTCTGGGCGGCAATCCAGCGGGTGCCGAGTACAACAGCGATGCGAGCCTTGGTGCGCTTCGGGTTCTGGTGCTGATTGCGGCGCTTGCAAACTCACCCCGAACCCATCCCCTAGCCCCTTCCCTCAGGGCAGGGAAGGGGAATGTGGCGTTGTGGCTTGCCGTCGCCTGGTCCGCGCTCTCGCTGCTCATCCACTCCAAGTTCTTCACCTCGCCGTTCTTGCTCTTTGCGCAGATTCCCGCCGTGCTGGACTTACTCTGCGCCGCGCTGGTCTTCTCGCTCGCCGCCAAGTCCGACGAGAGCCAGCGGCAGAGGATTGGCATTGCGCTGGTTGTCGGACTAGGGATTCACGCGCTGATGGCGGCGCAACAGTACGGAGAACATAAAAAAATCGGGGAGGACTGGTTCCGTGCCACCGGGCTCTTTTTCTCAGCCAACTTCTCCGCGGGCTTTATCGCCTTGCTCTTGCCGCTGGCCTTTGTGCTCTGCTTGCAAGCAAAAGAGAGACTCACGGCACTCGGCTTTGGCCTTGCTAGCGCACTGGGCTTTGGAGCACTCATTGCAAGCGGTTCTTTAGTAGGGACCGCAGCCACCATAGTCGGATTGCTTGTGGCCCTGATTCTGGGCTACAAACAAGTGACTTGGCCCCGACTGGGAATCATTGTTCTTGCCTGCCTTGTGCTTGGCTTCGGATTTAAGGGCGCGATTATCTCGCGAACCGACACAACCCACAAGCAACCCACAACAAAACGCGGGCTAGTGGATGAGTTCCGGCTCTACACCTGGCGTGGGACGGCAAAGATGGCGCTGACAAACCCAGTCTTTGGCACAGGGCCGGGGACATTTCCCGCGCTCTACCCACGCTACGCCGAAGTCGGACGAACGGGGCTGGCGCACCAGTCCTATCTCCAAGTCGCCGCAGAAAACGGCATCCCCGCCGCACTCGGCCTGCTCGTAGCCGCTCTCTTGGCGCTAACTTCCGCCCGGCGTGGGAACTTGGTGTCTGCCGCTCTCGCCGGAGGCTTACTCGCTGCCCTCCTCCGAAGCTGCTTCGACTCTGAGTGGGCGCTTCTGGGCAACTCCCTCCCCTTCTGGGCCGTAGCCGGGCTCCTCATCCCCCCAACAAACCCTCTTCCCAACGAGGAACGAGTGGCGGGGGAAGAGGGTCGCGCGAGGAACGAGCGCGGGGAGATGGCGCGAAGCGGCGGGGAGAGGCTAGCCGCCGCGCTAGGCTTGCTCTTCGCACTGCTCTCACAAGCAGGCATCTTTCCATCGCAGCCCAAGGCGCTGGCAGATTCGGGGAAGCTCGCCGAGGCCGCAG
>NZ_JANNYP010000008.1:0-3643 GCF_031410135.1 Armatimonas sp.
CTTTCCAGGAGTTTAGGCCCTCGGCGTGTGCGGTGATCCAGGAAAGCGCGGTCTCCAGCCAGCCTTCGTAGCCCCACGGGACGCGGAGTGGGTGCGGCTCGTGAACCGCACTTGGGAGTTCAGCTTCGTCTATCCAGAGCGCATCCTCTGGGCGAGCGCCCTCGGCGATAAGTATTGCTTCGTCTTTGGTGGCATGCGGCATAAAACGCCGATGCAGAGGCAGCTCACGGATTGACTCGGCACCATCTCGCACCAGCTTCCACCAGCGCCCACCTTGCGGCTCTGGCTCCTGACCGAAGCAGGTGACGATCAACGGAGGGCGCGGAATCGGATTAGGGCTAGGCTTCCCAGGAGACCAACAACCACCAGCGCAATGCTCATGGTTCGCGTCACGCCACGGGCTATAATCGCTCCCTCGACACCTGCCGATTCACTTTCACGGAGCTTCGCCTCTCCCTCCGCAATCTGCTGCTGCCAGCGCTCGGGATTGATGGGCTTGTTCTTCGGGTCAAGACGCTGCCGACCATCGCGAATCAGTGCCCAGGCCCGCGCACTCCCCGTGCGCTTAGCCTCCGCAAAGCCAATCAGTGCCCCAAAGGCAACACTGGCTAGCACCACCAGCGCCACCACACGCAAGACTTGGCGAATGGCTTGGGGAGAAGCGACGGGCAAGCGCCCCAGCCGAGAAGCGGCATAGAGCGCTCCCGCACAGAAACTCAGAGCAAAGAAAAGTATCACAGAGAAATTATATCGCTATTTCTCCGCGAGCCAGGTATCGCGCAGCTCATTTGAGAACTTCCAGCACAGATCACGGTTGGTAAAAACAACGAGGCCATCGCCCGTCTTGGGATCGGCCCAGCACTGGCAGTAAAAACCCTTGGCATTTCCGCCCCGGTAGAGAATCGTCCGCCCGCCAAAGTCATCGCTCCCGAAGGCGCTCTTTTGCGTTCCTGGCTTAATCTCCGTGAAGAACTCCGCGTACTTCGCGTCGAGAAACTTGCTCTTGCCCGAGGCGATCTTGAGAATCTCTCCCAAGGCAAAGCCAAACTCAGTGGGGTCGGCCCAGAGGCCCGAGGCGGCCAGCTCCGGGTAGGCGCGTCCTCCCCCCGGCCAAGGCTTTCCGTCTTCGTCATGACCTTGTGCAATCTCGTTGCCTTTGGGAAAAGCCTCGTAGAGGCTACGAACCTCTGCGCCAAAGACACTCTGCACCACGGTCTGCCAGCTCTGCCCGGTCACGTCCTCGACCAGTTTCTGCAAGACGAGTATCTCCTCGGCGGAGTTGCCAAACTTACTCCCTGACAGAAAATGCACAATGGCCGGAGGTGTGAGAGCTGGAGCCTCGCCACGCAGAACTTGATCTAGAGTCGGGAGCGTCGCCTCCGCCGGGTAGCCTAAATACTTCTCCCAGGTAAAGCCGCTTGTGCCTGAGAGCAGGTGCCGCAGGGTCACGGGCTGCTGCTTGGTAAACTCATTCTCCGGCACCTTCCAGCTCTTCAGATACTGATTGATATCCGTATCGAGCGCCAGCCGCCCCTCTTGCACCAGCCGTAGCGCCACGAGAGCCGCGATAGGCCGCCCCTGTGCCCCTGCCGGAAAGAGCGTCTTCGAAGTCGCGGTGCCGAAGTGCTCGACTCCCGCGACCTCAAAGTTCTTAAGGCGCACCACCGTGGCCGCAGGGACTTTATGAAACGCCATACGCTCCAAAATCGGATTAGGTTTAGGAGCCACGGCGGCTTTGGGAGCGGGGCTATTCGCAGCGATCCCCACCAGCGATACGCCGATCTCGACGCTATCCGTCGCCAGCAGTGGCGAGAGTCCGGGCGCGACATCAAAGTCCGAGCGCTTGATCGAAAACTTCGTCCTAACCACCATCAGATCGCCTTCCGTGCGGCCATCACGCTCTTTCGACATTCCGGGTAAGTACCGCACATCCAGCGGAATCGTCAGCGCTTTGGTGATCCCTTTCACCGTAAAGTCCACCGCCACGGTTCCCTTAAAGCGCCCTTTCTCGACCTCTTTCCCTCCGATAATCTTCTTAAACTTGCACGTTAAGATCGGAAACTTCTTGCCCTCCAGTGCATAGCCCTTCACTGAGTTGGCATAGTTAGGGTTGCCAAACTGAATGCTCTCGACCGCGACACGAATCTCGCCCATGGTCTTCTCCGGATGCGCCGGGTCAAACTGAGCGCTCCCCGTAATCCCCCCCGCAATCCCCGTGACCGGCTCAATAGGCGCGTCCACGGAGATAGTCACGGTATTGGTTCCCTTGGGATCAGTAAAATCGAAAGTGCGAGCGCTTGGCACGCTCAGTAGAGTAGTCGCAATAAGTAGTGGCATCATGGTTCAGGTTCCTTCTTGCTCTCTACTGGCATGAGGTGCAGTAAATCTTTCGCGGGTTTTGAAAAATAATTTCACGACGTGAACGCCCTGAAGGGCGTGGCTATTTCAGTCGTGTGAGATCATCGGCGGCGTAGATGGCTTCCAGACGCGCGGCGCTGCCGCGTGCCTCGAAGCGAACCAAGACAGCCTCACGGCCCTGAAAATGCAGGCGCTCCTGACCAGCAAAGCGCAGGCGGGCCTGCTCGCTCCAGAACTGCTGGCCTTCGTTAGTGTGCATCAGGAGGCCCGCCGTCGCGACAAAAAATGGCTTGCGGCACGTGTCGCAGTTTGAGAGAAAGCCGGGCGAGCCACCTGGCCAGCCTCTCCGCACCGAAGCCATTGCGCCACAGTGGACGCAGGCGGCTTTACCTCGGCGCAGGCCCTCGGTAAGATAGGTCTGCCACCAAGCATTCACACGGCGCAGGCCAACGCGAAAGCCACTTGCGCCTGCCAGAACACGCTCGGCGGGAAGCGGGGCCACGGTCGTCGCCAGTCCGGCCAGCGACTGCCACGTCTTGTCACACTCGGGGCAGTGTAGCGCGAAGTGCGCTTGGGTAAGGCAGCCCTCCATCTTGTGGTTGCCACAGCGCAGGCAGTAGATCGTGGTTGTCTGCCAGCCCTCCGCCGCTTTTTTGGAAATCAGCCCATGCACCAGCGCCGCCTCGGGCAGCTCACGCACCAAGACGCTCTCCAGAGCCTCACGTGCTCGCATCAGCCGTAGCGAGGCCGCATTCTCCGTCAGTCCCCACTCCTGGGCAACCGCCCCCACCGATTTCTCGTCGAGATAGCGGGCCACAAGTAGCTGACGTGTCGGAACATCTAAGCGGGCAAAAGCAGCATCCAGCACGCCACCCCGCTCTCGGGAGAGCAGTGCTGCCAAAGGATCATCGTGGCTCGCAAGCTCTTCGTCCAGCGAGACACTCTGGCGCTGACGGTGCATATTTTTGCAGAGCATCCGCGCGACACCAAAGACATAGGCCGCCGGGTCGCGCGTCTCGGGCTTGCGCAGGGCAATCAGAAGCGCCTCCTGAACAACATCCTCAGCCTGCTCCGCATTGTTCAGAAGTCGCACACAAAAGCGCAAGAGCTGTGGACGAAGCTCAGTGAGCGTGCGTTCGGAAAACATCAAGACAGTCTCAAAAACAAACTGCCCCACGGGAAAGTTCCCATGGGGCAGTTCCTAATTGCTTTCCCCCACATGTGGGGGTCAGAGGGCTTTTACAAAGTGCGGCCTTTTTCGAGAGCTTCTTCGATGGTTCCCACC
>NZ_JANNYP010000009.1:0-1803 GCF_031410135.1 Armatimonas sp.
CAGAATGTCTACCCACTGACACCGGACTCGGAGAAACAGGCCGGGGTGCCCCAAGGGCGCACGGAGAGCAGTAAATTTATCAGTACGAAGTGGTTTCCCGGTACGGAGCGCAACATGCGGCTCTATATCCCGGCACAGTACGACCCGAAGAAGCCTGCCTGTGTTCTGGTGATGCAAGATGGCGGCGGTTTTCGTGACACGACGGTGCTGGACAACCTTATCGCCAAGGGCGAGATTCCGGTGACGATTGGGATTTTTATCACCCCCGGCGTTGTCCCACCTGCCAAAGAAGATGGCCTGCCGCGCTACAACCGCAGCTATGAGTACGACTCTCCAACAGACCGCTATGCCAAGTTTCTGATTGACGAAGTCCTCCCTGAGGTAGGCAAAAAGTACAATCTCTCCAAAGACCCCAACGACCACGCGATTGCGGGCGGCTCGTCGGGGGGGATTGCGGCGTTCACGGCGGCGTTCTTCCGTCCCGATGCCTTCCGACGCGTGATTAGCTTTATCGGCTCCTACACAGATCTAAGAGGCGCGACCAATTATGGCGCACTGGTTCGCAAGTTCGAGCCTAAGCCGATTCGCGTCTTCCAGCAAGACGGCAAGAACGACCAGGACATCTACTCAGGGAGCTGGCCCATTGGCAACATGGACCTTGCGGCAGGCCTAGCATTTGCAAAGTACGACACCGTGATGGTCTGGGGCGAAGGGCGGCATGATGGTGTCCAGTCCAACGCGCTCTTCCCGGATGCCCTGCGCTTCATCTGGAAAGGCTGGCCCGCGCCCATCATCCCACCAACTGACACCCCGCAGCCCATCACCAAGATCGTCACCGCCGCCGACCCTTGGGTGAATAAATTCCCAATAAATCAGCCAAATCGGTTAGATGCAATTACAGGCATCGCCTCAAGGGGTTTTATGGCACTGGGCGGCCCTTCGGGTTTAGCACACAGTTCGGATGGTCGCATTTTCACCACTGAGGAAAGAACCAACCAAGTGAAAATTGCCCCATTTAATTCTCCAGGAAAGACCACGAGTGTTAAGATTCCTGCGCCACGCCAAGTTGTGGTTGGGAAAAATGGCAATGCGTATGTGACCAGCGCGAGTGGCAATATCTGGCTGATCCCGGCAGACAGCAAGCTCAAGCCCAAGGTTGTCGGAAACGTGCCGGATGCATCAGGCGTTACGCTGGTACCAGATCAGACACTTCTGATGGTCTCCAGCGCGACGGAGCGCTTTATCCATGCTTTCCAGATACAGCCCGACGGCTCTCTGGCGCACCAGCAGCCGTACCATGAGGTCTACGTGAACTACGGCGAGACGAAGTCCAATGCAGGCGGAATGGTCACGGATACCAACGGCTGGCTCTATGTTGCTTCGCCTTTCGGGATCCAAGTGCTCGATCAAGCGGGACGTGTGAACGGGATCATCGTTAATCCGTCGCTTGAGCCCACGACACAGCTTGCGTGGTCGGGGAGCACGCTCTACGCACTGACCAAGGATGGGAAAGTTTATGCCCGCAAGACCAAGGCGACGGGCGTTCAGCCTTTCGCTGATCCGCTAAGGCCACCCGCGCCGAGGCTCTGAACCCATCCCCCAGCCCCTTCCCTCAGGACAGGGAAGGGGAGATTTTTACCCTTCCTCCAGAATTGGGAGGAGGGGCAGGGGGAGGAGGGGAGCAGGTATAATGCTCGCATCATGAACCCTGCTATTTTTGCCGTCTCGCTTCTTGCTGCCTTAAACTCCCCAAATACCCCTGTTGTATCGGGGCAGCTTTCCAATCCTCTCGGTGGCCTTGCG
>NZ_JANNYP010000010.1:0-24377 GCF_031410135.1 Armatimonas sp.
GCAACAGAGGATGGCACGAACACACCCGATCTCTAACCCAGAGCAACAGCGTCGTCTAGATCCCGCATCATCCCATTGCACGCAATGTGGCAAATCCATGCGCATCGCTTACCAAAACAAACGCCACCTGCTTACCCTGCAAGGACGTATTGCACTCATCGTCCCGGTTCGACGATGTACTAATGCAGAGTGCAAGGCCTACAAAAAGCCAGTGCGGCCCTGGGAAGAAGGAGCACTCGCACTGCCCTTGAGCGAAACCGGGCTGGATGTGGTCGCATTCGTTGGGCACAGTCGCTATCACCAACATAAGAGTCTCAAACAGATACATCAGGATTTACAACAGCGAGGCTTGTCCCTGTGCGAACGCAGCGTGTGTAACCTGCTCCATCGCTATGAAGAACTGCTGGCGCTACGCGTGAGTGCCTCTCTGCCCCAGCTCAAAACACAAGGCCGAGTGGTGCTGGCCATTGATGGACTTCAACCCGACAAAGGCCATGAGGTGCTGTGGGTCTTGCGTGACTGTCTTTCCGGCACCATCTTGTTGGCAAAAAGTCTACTCAGTGCCGCCCAAGAAGATTTGGCAACTCTACTGCGCGAAGTCAAAGAGGCCCTGCCTGTTCCTATTTGTGCTGTTATCTCCGACGGGCAGAACTCGCTACGTCCCGCCGTGGCAAGTGTCCTGCCTGGCGTGCCACACCAACTTTGTCAGTACCACTATCTACGAGAGGCTGCCCGCCCTGTTTATGAAGCAGACCGCCAGGCCAAGAAAGAACTCAAGAAACGGGTTCGTGGCATCCGCCCCTTGGAACATGCTGTTAGGGACTCTAATGAGGAGGAGTCCCAGGTTGTCCGGGGCTACTGTCTTGCCGTGCGTAGTGCTCTGACCGATGATGGACAGCCGCCACTGGAGGCTCCGGGGCTTCGTCTCCAGGAGCGCTTGACAGCCATTTCGACATCTTTGAGTGCAATCGAAAAAAAAGGGGATTGCCCCGTTTGCTCTTGAGGCTTAAAACCCTGGTGGACAAGGGTCTGGCAGAGACTCGTGCTTTCTGGGATCCCATCCGCACAGGCTATGGTTGGGTTCATCGTGCTACCCATCTTCTCAATAACAAAGAGGAACTGGACTCTTTGACGCTACAGGATCACTATCGCCATCTACTATCTGAGATGAACGGCTTTGTTGCGGATGAAGGACTACTGGGCAAAGCGGCAACCCAGTTCTTAAAAGTGAGCCGCAGTTACTGGGACTGCCTTTTCCAATGCTATAGCCACGCCGATCTGCCTCGTACGAACAACGCTTTGGAGCAGCAGTTTGGTTCCTACAGGCATCACGAGCGTCGTTGTAGCGGTCGTAAAGTTTGCTCTGGGATGACCGTTCTTCGTGGCAGTGTTCGGCTCGTTGCTGCGCTTTCGACACCAGAGCATGCCCTTGATGCTGCGGATTTGCGTCCTCGCTGTTTAGTGAAGTTGCGTAGCTTGCGTCAGGATTTGAAGTCTCGTCACGGCGAGCGTTGCCAACAACGTCGCTTCCGTAAAGATCCACAGGCATATTTGTCAGACTTAGAGCAGCGGTTACTCAAGGTAGTTTTGCTGACGTAGAAAAAAAAAGCTGGCCTCGGAGCTGACACGAAATGAAAGAGTCAATCTACTCGAATGGGGACAGACAGCCGAGCTACCACTTACTCAGCAAGCCGAGCTGCTCAGCCTCTCACGTGGGCACCTCTACTATAAACCCGTCCCACCAGATGAAGAAGAGCTCAAGATCAAGCGACGCCTGGACGAACTCTACACCGAGGCTCCCTTCCTCGGATCACGAAAGCTCGTCACCCTCTTGGCGACGGAGAACATTCTGGTCGGAAGGCACAGAATCCGAGACTATCGCACGCAAATGGGACTCGAAACCCTCTACCCGAAGCCAAATCTGTCTAAACCAGGGGCGGGGCCGGAACACAAAATCTATCCCTATCTGCTCCGAAACCTCGCCATTGATCGCCCCAACCAAGTCTGGGGCGTGGACATCACCTACATTCGGATGGCCTCAAGCTGGATGTATCTGGTCGCCTTCCTTGACTGGTACAGCCGATACGTTGTCGCCTGGGAGGTCTCAGAAACACTCGAGCTGCCCTTCGTCCTGGACTGCTGCCACGAAGCGCTGGGCAAGACGGTGCCGGAGATTATCAACTCAGATCAAGGGAGCCATTTCACGACTGAACGCTTCACGAGCTGCTTCACGGCGGCGGGAGCGAGAGTCTCCATGGACGGTCGAGGCCGCTACGTGGACAACATTTTCACCGAACGCCTCTGGCGATCTGTCAAGTATGAGGAGGTCTACCTGAAGGAGTACAACTGTCCCCGCGATGTCCGGCAAGGACTGAGCTGGTACCTATCCTTCTATAATGAGCGCCGTCCCCACCAGGCGTTGGGCAACGCTACGCCTGCTCAAATCTACTATGCTAAGCCCTGAAAAGAGTCGAGCAAGGGCTCCGGAAACGGAGTCCACCGAGTCCCCGAAACGAGGGGAGAAATTTCTTAAAAAGCGGCCCCGGGCTGTCTTGACAAACAGGACCACCATACACCACAAGTCGCGACCGTGACACCTCCAGCTGCACTTCTGGAGCTACAAAACGGATTTGAGAGAGTGGCACAGGCCGTTCATCCTGCTGTTGTCAGTATCATGAGTCGCAAGCTCGTTCCCAACAACCCGCGACGACCCGCTTCAGGCAATCAAATCGAACGCGGTATGGGTTCCGGGTTCATTGTGCGCTCCGATGGCTATATCGTCACCAACGACCACGTGGTCGAGGGGGCGGATCGAGTGATGGTGCAGCTCGACGATGGTCGCGAGTTCCTCGGTGTGGTGCACCGCGACCCACGTAGCGACCTTGCGGTCATCAAGATCAATGCCACGAACCTGCCCACGCTGAGCTGGCAAGACGAGACGACAAAGCCCCACGTGGGACAGTGGTCGCTCGCCTTTGGGAGCCCCTTTGCCCTCAACGACACTATGACGGTCGGGATTGTCAGTGCACTAGGGCGAGAGTCGGTGATCGGGGGCGAGCAAGGGGAACAAACGCGCTACTACCCCAACCTGCTCCAGACCGATGCGGCAATCAACCCGGGAAACTCTGGCGGGCCACTACTCGATATCTTTGGCCGCGTGATGGGGGTCAATGTCGCGATCAGCTCGCCCAATGGCGGTAGCGTCGGCATCGGTTTTGCCATCCCTGCCCGCACTGCGCATGCTGTCGTGGATCAGCTCGTTGCCAAGGGAGAAGTGACGCGTGGGTTTCTGGGATTCACACCAGAGAACCTCACTGCGACCGACCGAGCACGCTACAAAACAGCCTCAGGGGTACTGGTGGCGGGTATCGAAGAGGGCTTGCCAGCGGATCGCTGTGGCCTTCGGGTCGAGGACGTGATTACGCACCTTAATAGCAAGTCCGTCTCTGATGCCGCCGAGTTGCGCGAGAGCATCTCCCGCGTTACGCCTGGCTCGGAGGTAACCCTTCAGATTATCCGCCAAGGGGCACCGCAGACGCTTCGGGCAAAAGTCGAGAAGATCCCTGATGAAGCCAATGACAGCGCAACGCCTCCCAGCGACGGTGCTGTGGGAAAGCTCGGGGTCGCAGTGGTTGACCTGACTCCTGAGCTTGCGCAGAAGCTAGGGATGCCAGGGGAGCGTAAATCAGGAATCGTGATCGTCGAGGTTGCACAGGGAAGCCCTGCTGCAGAGGCAGACCTCCAGCCGGGGGACATTCTCCTCTCGCTGGATGGGAAGCCAATGCATGCCGCAAAAGACATCTCCGCTCTGATTGAGGCTGTCTATACCGCCAAACGTAGTGAGGTCTCTCTGGTCGTCGAGCGGGGCAGCAGCCAGCTCCTGCGGCGCATTACCGTTTAGTACCTTTGCCCTTGCTGGCACTCACCGTCACTGGTTGTGGGGGAAGCGGTCGCACCTCGACACCCTTGGGGCGCACGATTGATCAGCCGGGCTGGGATTGATAGGGCAGCTACCGTCCAGCCAACGCGCAAGTGGACGGTGCTGCTTGAAGCTTATACACCACACCCTTTCTACTAAAATGGATGACCAATTCCAAAGAACAGCAGTTTGCCCTCACCAGATTGACCAATGTCCAAGGAGATAATCGTGGACTGGTTCCACGCGAGTCGCCCCCCGACGCCGTAAGAGTAGCGAATGTCGTCAAAGTTGAGCGACTGCCAGCTATCCCGCACGGTGCCTGCATTGAAGAACGGAACGACGGAGAGGGCAAAGCGCTGCCCAGCAATCTTCTTCTCCCCGAGACGTGCCCGTACCTCCCAGTTGGTAAACCACATCGAGCGCGCCATAAACCGATTCGCGCGGAAGCCCCGGAGCGAGCGTGCGCCACCAAGGGCGTTGATGCTCCCATCCGGGCTCCACTGATCCTGGTACTCAAAAAACGGAGCATTTTTCCCAAAGATATTTCCCACCGCGAAGCGCCCCGCCAAAACCGTGCGCGGTCCGACAGGGAGCTTGTGGAATGTCTTGACCTGAATCATGAGCTTGTCAAAATCAAACTGTGATCCAATAGCTCGTGCAGAGTACTCGTTCCCAATCTCAAAATACATTCCACGGGTGGGGTCGGGCTCAAAGTCACGGGTATCGTAGATAAGCGCCTGCTGTAAGATCGAGACGAGTCCTCCATCCAGCCCAATGGCCGTCCCGGCCGCTGAGTTGCGATCCAGTAGGGGCGTTCCATTCGGAGCCTGGAGCGAGGCACCAGTGACGGGGTCTACCGCGCTGGCAGGGCGTCCTCCAAAGGTCTTATAGTCCAGCCGCTGAATCTCGTAGCCGCCCAGCACCCGCCAGCGCCCCTTGTTTCCGAGCGCGTAGTCGGCTTTCACATTGAGCATCAGCTCCGAGTCCTGGAAGCGGTTCGAGAGCGAGTCAGTTACTTTCGCCGCTTCGCCGGGGCCGCCGTCACGGAGGGTCTTGCGAGCTTTTTCGTACTCCGAGAACGTGGGGTAGGTCGCCCCCCCCGGCCCCGCCGTGGGAAGTGTGAGGTTCCCTAGAGTCGCCTGAGTGATGCCAAAATAGAGGTTCGTCGGGTCTTGGCGGGCTTTGAAATCCACTTTAACACGCCAGCGAGACCCATTGATGTAGGGCCTATCATAGGAGAGAACGAGCTCCCGTGCCTGCCCGGTGGTGAACTGGGCATTGACCGTTAATTTCTCACGGTAGGGGGTGTAGGCAAAGAGTGGGTCGCTGCGTTTGCCATTATTGTAGTAGTTTCCGCGTAGTCCAAAGCCCTGACCTGCCACGGGGTCTGAGGAGATATCCGGCAGCCCTGTAAAGAAGCCACCCTCTCGTTTCTTGGCAACGTCGGCATCTGAGAGCCGCCGGACAAGAACATAGGCGGGAACGGTTTGCTCCCCTGTAGATGCAGATTTCTGCGCGTAGCTCGGAACTGTAACTAGAAGCAATCCTAGAAGACTTAAGCGAATACGTGACATTAGACTTTCCTTTTATTCAGAAGTTTTTAGTGACAAGCTGCGTCCTTGGCGTAAGACGACATAGAGCAAAGGGGCAAGCACGAGAGTGAATAGAGTAGAGCAGGTAAGACCACCTATCACTGCTACCGCGAGCGGCTTTTGTAGCTGCGCCCCCGCGCCGATCCCCAGTGCGAGCGGAACCAGTCCTAGGAGCGCTGTGAGGGTGGTCATCAGGATCGGACGTAGGCGGCGCTCGCCTGCCAGAATGACGGCTTCTTCTGGCGAGAGCCCTTCCGATTCCGCGTGCTGCGCCTGATCGAGTAGTAGAATCCCGTTTTTGACGACGATCCCTACAAGCATCACTGCCCCCATGAGGGAGCTGACATTGAGTGGTGTGTTTGTTATCCAGAGTCCCAGTGCAACCCCAAAAAGGGCCAGTGGCAGGATCAAGAGGATCGTCACCGGGGCTGTGAAGCTCTTAAATTGAAAAACCATCACGGCAAAGACGAGCAGGACGGCAAGGGCGAGAACCTGCATTAAATTTGCAAACGAAGCCTGCTGACTCTGGTACTGCCCGGCAAGGACATAAGTCACTCCGACGGGTAGTGGCTCGCTACGCATCGCCGCGCTTATATCGCGCATGACGCTTCCTAGGTCGCGGCCCTCAAGCTGAGCGGTGACCGCCATCATCCGCCGCTGGTCCTCACGCGTGATCTCACTGGTTCCTGGAACGAAAGCCAGCGTTGCCAGCGATGAGAGGGGTATATACGCCCCTAAAGGTGTCTTAATCAGAGTCGCGCCAAAACCTGCGGCATCGGAGCGTAGCGCTTCTGGATAGCGCACGCGCACTCCGACCTGACGATCTCCCTGGAGGAGTTTGGTGGCCTCGATACCGAAGAGGGCATCGCCTACCTGCTCTCCAATGTCACTCGTGCTCAGTCCTGCCCGGCCTGCCAGAAGCGGGTTCACACGCGCCGTTAGCTCCGGCCCCGATTCAACCACACCGGACTTCATGTCCGCAACGCCGGTCACTTTGGCTAGCTTCTCGGCAAGTGCTGCCCCTGTCTCTTCGAGCTGCTTCTGGTCTTCCCCAAAGAGTTTTATTTCTACAGGCTCCGGTGCACCTGCGAGATCCCCAATAAGGTCCTGGAGAACTTCGACGAACTCGACCTCAATGCCGGGAACATCCTCCGCGATCTTGCCACGAACTTCTTCGATGACGGCTTCGATATCGCGCCGCTTGCCGGACTTGAGCACGACCGCAAAGTCGCCCGTGTTGGGCTCGGTGATAAAAAAGCCGAGCTCCGTTCCGGTGCGCCGGGAGTAGGACTTCACCTCAGGGGTTGTCGTGAGGATCTCTTCGATTTTCTTGAGGAGCCTATCGCTCTCGGCGAGTGAGGTTCCCGGCGCAGTCACGTAATCGAGGATGAACGCGCCTTCGTCCATCGTGGGCATGAACCCCGTGCCCAGGCGTGTCCCGAAGAAGACCGTCCCGCCGAACGCCAGTACCGCGCAAAGAGGCAGGAGCCAGACACGCTGCCGTAGACAGCTGCGCAGAATCCGCTCGTAGAGCCGTAAGACCTTCTCAAAGAGCCTGCTGTGCTCGCGCTGGCCCACACGGGTCTTGAGAAACGCAGCGCAAAGGCTCGGGCTGACGGTCAGAGCCAGGGCGAGAGAAACCAAGAGGGCAATGGTAAGAGTGACGGCCAGCGCTGTGAAGAACGCCCCCGCAACACCCGTGACTAGGGTGAGTGGCAGAAAGACAACCACGGTGGTCAGGGTTGAGGAGATCATCGGAGCCGCGATCTGCGTCGCCGCTTGCTGGACAGCATCGTCACGCTTCGCGCCCTCTGCCAGGTGTCGGAAGACGTTCTCTACCACCACAATCGCATCGTCAATCACCAGGCCGACCCCAATGGCAAGCGCACCGAGGGTCATTAAATTGAGGGTCAGGCCGCACAGCCGCATGAGAAGAAACGTAATGAGAACCGTGACGGGGATAATCAGCGCCGTCACAAGCGTCGCCCTCATGTCGCCCAGAAAGAGAAGCAAGACAACTACCGCAAGGCCTGCTCCGATGAGCACGGCATCGCGGACACTGGCGATGGCCTCGCCGATCAGCACGGACTGGTCGTAGAAGATGCCTAGCTCGGTGCCCGGTGGTAGCGATTTCTTGAGCTGAGTCAGCTCACTTTGCACGCCCGCCACCACTGAGACGGTATTGGCATCAGGCTGACGGACGATATTGAGGAGCACCGACTCCGCGCCGTCGGCAGTGACAATGGTGGTTCTGTCCTGTGTGCTGGATTGGATTGTGGTGACGCTTCCCAGTGTGATCACCACCCCATTGCGCGTGGCAATAGGGAGCTGGTTTAGCTCCTCAATCGTGGTCGCCTCGCCGGACACCAGCGCCTGGTACTGTTGGAAGCGGATATCCAGCCGCCCCACTGAGCGCACCACGTTGTTCTTGGCGAGGGCTTGCTCCAGATCGGGGAGTGCGAGGTGAAACGCGGCGAGCTTATTGGGGTCTGCCTCTACTAATATCTCGGGGATGCGCCCCCCCTGAACGACCGCACGGGCGACACCAGGAACGCGTCCCAGAATTGGCTTGAGCTTGTAGGTAGCGAGGCTCCAGAGGGCATCCTGAGAGAGATTCTTTGAGCGTAGAGAGATCCCGAGAATGGGAAAGACCGTCGGGTTCATGCGCTCTACCGTCACCTGGGTATCGGTGGGAAGCTGGGTACGCGCCTCATTGACCTTCGCGCTCACCAGCTGCTCGGCAACCAGCATATCGGTGCCCCAGGAAAAGTCCACCGAGAGCTCCGCCGCGCCACGCTGAATCTTAGAGCGTAGACGGGCGACACCGGGAACCGTGGCGATGGCCTCTTCAAGGGGACGAGAGACACCCACCTCGACTCGGCGTGCGGGCAGCTCTCCAGCTTCGGCGATGATCACCAAACGGGGGAACGTGACATCCGGGAGGATCGCGACGGGAAAGGAGAAGAGAGTCCAGCCGCCAATCAGGCAGAGGACAACCGTCACGAAGAGAATCGCCTTGAGGTTCCCCAGCGCAAATCGAGCAAGGTTCATGGCGCTTCCACCTTGATCTTTGCCCCATCAGAGAGTTCGTACTGCCCTAGGGTGATGACTCGTGCGCCCGCCGCGAGCCCAGAGCGAATCTCTACCGCCGTATCCGTTTCTACCCCTGTCGTGACCGGGGTCATTTTGGCGACCTCTCCCGACGCGACGAAGACAACGCTCTTGCCCTCGTGGTTGAGCACGCATTCCCTCGGAACAACGATGGCTTGTGAGGCGACACGGATAACGACTTTTACCAGGATAAAGGCTCCGGCACGGACGGATTTGCTCGAACCTGTTTGGAGTCTGAGCGTGACGAGGTTGGTCTGAGGGTCTACCGATCCGATGTTTATCACACGCGCCATCTCCCCCGACGAAAGATGTGCCCGCTGACCAGCATGTACGCGTAGCGCATCGTCAGCAGGAAGGGTGGCGAGGATATCGAGCTGGCGACTGTTCGCGATTTCCAAGACGGTTCCGGCTGGGTCAGCCATGTCGCCCGGATTGAGCAAGCGTCGAACAACGACTCCTGAGAGAGGAGCCCTCAGAGTCGCGTAGTCTGATTGCGTCCGAGCGGCCTCCACGTCCGCTGCGGCCTTGCCCGCACCGCTCTGTGCTGCCTTGGCTTCTTGCACTTTCGCAGCGACGGCAAGTGTCTGCTTCTGGGCCTGGCGTAGCTGTGCTTGCGCTTGTGTTAGCTTCGCCTCTCCTGTCTTTCGGGCTTGGCTGAGCACTTCCTCGGCTTGACGGACGCGAAGTTGCCCAGCTTCCCGATCTTCTTGCCTTGCTCCGGCTCGAAGTAATTCCAGAGTCTGGCTAGCACTCTCGACACTGGCCTCCGCGACGGCCAAGGCTGTTTGTGCATCCTCGACCTGACGCTTTGCGGAGACTCCCTTCTCCTGCAGAAACGTCTGGCGCTCGACCTCTTTTGCTGCTCTGGTTCGTGTCGCTTCGGCTTGCCTAAGTGCGTCCTGTGCCTGGAGAATCTCTTGGGGACGTGCTCCCGCCAAGGTTTTGGCCAGATCCGTCTTTGCCAGATTGAGTGATGTCTTGGCTGCCTGTATGGCCCCATCCCGCTCTACTAGAGCGGCATCAATGGCGAGCTGGGCAACGCGGACACTACTTTGCTGGTCGCTTGCTGCCGCCCGCGCAGCGAGCTGAGCTTGGGAAGCTGTCGCCGTCGAGGCGCGATAGCCTGCCTCAGCACTGCGAGTCTGTGCTGCGAGTACTCGTGTGTCCAGAGTGGCAAGGATTTGACCGGCAGTCACTTGGTCTCCTTCTTTCACAAGAACACGTACCAAGCGCCCCGCCGTCTGTGGCGCGAGCTTTGTCGCTGCGCCTTGGGCGCTCTGGAAGGTTCCCTGTGCGGTAACGGTCTCCTCAATATCCTGCCGCTCTGCCTTGGTGACAGTCACAACAGCAGCGGGAGTCTCCGCCTTCGCTTCTTCTTCGGTGGCTTTTTTGCTGCATCCCGACAGAAGCCCTAGGCAAACAAAAGAGATAATCGACAGAGCAAGAGCTTTTTGCTTCATGGCAAGGGCCCTCCAATGGTGCGCTCCAGCTGAGCGCTTGCGAGCTGAAGTGTTGCCAGAGCGCGCAGATACTCGACCTGCTCGCTGGCAAAGGTGCGCTGAGCGTCAATGACCTCCAGATACCCGCTTCCCCCTTTTTCGTAACCGATCTGTGCCATCTCCAGTAGCTCCTTGGTTTTTGTCAGGCGACCCTCTCCCTCAAACGATGCAGCGATTTGAAGGGCTTGCTGGCACTCACGGAGTGCTATCTCCACCTCTAGTAGGGCAAGACGCTCCGTCTCTTTAAGCTGCAACTGCATCTCTTGTTTTGCTGCCTCTGTAGCACGTACCTCGGCGCGAATCCGACCATTATCAAAGAGAGGGAGGTTGATACCGATGCGTAGCGAGGCATCCCCGACTTGCGCCGGGTTCAGGTTGTATCGTCGTCCCTCAAGAACTACGTTTGGGAGGCGCTGCCCCTTTGCCTCGGCGATCCCAGCACTGCTGGCAAGAACCTGTGCGCGGGCCGCAAGAATGTCCGGGCGTCGAGAGAGTGCGAGGGACTGTGCCGTTGCCAAGTTTGGCAGGTTTGTCTTTGCTGTAAGAGCACCTGCGAGCACTAGAGAAGCATCGGAAGGCAGTCCTAGCAGGCTTTTTAAGGTGCTGTAGCGGTTGTCGCGATCTGTCGTGGCCTGCGTGAGTGTCTGGCGAAATCGTGCGTTTTCTATCTGGCTCCGCACCACATTACTGCGTGGAACATCACCTGCCGTGAACTGAGCGCTCGCCGCTTCTGCAAAGCGCTGTGTAGCTTCCAGGGAAGACTTCGCTTGGGCTAGCTCAGCGTCGGCACGAAGGCACTCGATGTAGGCGCTGGTGACATCACGGCGTAGATCAAGAAGCGTTGCTACCTGGTCTGCCTCAGTGGCCTTTTGTTGCTGCTCGGCTGCTTGCTTTCGTGGCCGAAGAACACCACCAGGCTCAAATGTCTGTGAGACGATAATATCCTCACCGAATCCACCGGTCTGGGAGGAACCGTAGGGGCGTGCCAGCGCGATATTGGTGTTATTCTGCTTGCCCGCAAGTTGTGTCCGCGCTTCTGCCGCCAACACTTTCGCACGGGCAGCCTGGGGCAGGGGTAGGTTCGCCTCTGCCCTTTGTAGTGCTTCACCTAGTGTCAAGCTAGACTGAGCCCAACTTGTCTCGACGATAGCTGCTTGAATTGCCAGGGCCAAGAGGAGCGCGGCAACTCTCATTTTTTCATGCGGCGAGCGGGCGCTTCTGTCTTCTCGTCTTTTTCAGGAACCGCTTTCTTCTTTCCGAGCGCGATATTGAGCTGGTCGGTAAGCTCTTTACCTTCTTCCGCGGGAGTTACTTGCTCGACAGTGCCAGCCTTGCCTGTGATGGCGTCTACTTCGACTTCGCTGAGCTTCTTGTCTTTGATAACAATCACGTCGTAAATAGGCTTGCCATTCTCTACAATGTACGTTGCCTCAAACGCTTTTCCTCCACCGAGCTTTTCCGTAGCCACCTTCATCGCTTCCCACGGTGCGATCTTGCCTTGGCTCTGCGGTCCCGCCCAGGCGAGTGCACCGATCCCAAGTGCCACAGCGCTGATTCCAAGCAAAAGACGAATCTGCATAATTTACGTATCCTTTATCTTCCCCTACAGCGTATCTTGAGGAACCTGAACGCAGGATGAACGCCAAGAAGCAATCTGCTCGGTATGATGAGCAGATGAAGCTCTTACTTGTTGAGGATGAAGGTCCACTCTCCGAGTTTTATGGCCCTTGGGCTAACCGACGAGGGCTTTGTTGTCGAGCACGCCGCGACGGGAACGCAGGCTAATGAGCTTGTCTTGACAGGGAGCTACGATCTGATCGTGCTGGATGTGATGCTTCCGGGCAAAGATGGGTTCTCACTCTGTGAGCAGTGGCGCGGGCGCGGCATCGCCACTCCCATTCTCTTTGTAACAGCCCGCGATGCCGTCGCGCAGCGGGTGCGTGGGCTCCAGCTGGGCGGCGATGACTATCTCATCAAACCGTTTGCTTTCGAAGAGCTTGTGATGCGCATCCGCACTCTGCTACGACGCTCTAGCGGTGCGCGGCCTGTCATGAGGCTTGAAGGCGGTGCACTCCTGAATCTTGGCACCCAACAGGTTCAATTGGACGCTACGGAGGTCACACTCACCATGCGGGAGTGGCAGATTCTGGAATGCCTCGCCTTGGCAGCAGGCCGCATCGTGTCTCGAAATGTCTTATGGGAGAGCGTCTGGGAGAGCGGGGCGGCACCCGATTCGAACCTGATAGATGTCTATATTCGCCGTCTCCGTGAGAAGCTGGGGATGGAGTCCATCGAGACTGTACGTGGAACGGGCTATAGGCTCAGGACTGCAAACCTATGAGTAAAGTACTCAAGACATTCCGCGCACGGCTTGCTTTCTGGATCGCCATGAGTGCACTGGGCATTCTCCTGACGACGGGCTTTGCTGTCTTTGTCAGTGTGAGAACAGCGCTCCAGGAAAAGCAAGATGAGACTCTCCTAGAAATCACTCGTACTGAGATAGAAAGCGTTGGTGGAAAGGAGATCGGAGACCCTTTAGAAATAGGTATCAATGATGAATCTATTCTTGTCTGGAGAGAGGCGACGGGGAAGATAGTCCTGGAGCGTGGGCTCGTATCACTTCGCTCTGAGAAGCGCACCGTGCGGAAGAGAGTATTCACCCATCTATACCGACACGGTCAAATCTACCGCGCACTCTATTACCCATATGAGGATAACGGAGTTCGCAATATCGCTCTCTGCATCGAATCCATGGCTCCGTTGCAGAGTACACTGCGAAGCATCGTTTTTCGTATGCTGCTCATCGGTATGTTAGGCGCAGGTGCCACCTGTCTGTTTGCGTGGAACCTCTCAGTAAGGCTCACTCAACCGCTCCGTGAAATCGCGAAACAGACGGCAAGTATCCACACCGCTGATCTTAGTCTACGGTTGCCTCACCTGTCCGAGGACGCGGAGCTAGTAGATGTTACCGAGGGAATCAATGGCATGCTCGCTAGGCTGGAGAGTCTCTTTGAAGGGCAGGCACAGTTCATTGCCGACGCTGCCCATGAGCTTCGCTCGCCGCTTGCAAATCTGCGAACGACCGCCGAAGTCGCCCTGCGTCGGCAAGACCCCAATACTCACCAGCGTGCCCTTCAGATCACTATAACGGAAGTCGAGCGCCTGACGCGTTTGACAGAAAGCCTGCTGACGCTCTCGCTCGCTGACGCAGGAGCCTTGGTGCAGGAGCGAGTCCCGGTCGATATAGCACAAATAATCACGGAGTCTGCTGAGGCGATTCGTGCTCGTGCGGAAGAAGCAGGAGTACAGCTTGTGCTTCATATCGAGCCCGCATCTCTTCAAGGCGACCGACTTCGCCTGCAACAGGTATTGGATAACTTGCTGGATAACGCGGTGCGCCACTCGCCTCAGGGGAGTCGTGTGCAGGTTCGCGTCCAACAAAAGAATGATGGGATAAGTATCAGTATTGCGGATGAGGGGCATGGCATTTCCGAGGAAGATATCTCCCGTGTCTTTGAACGTCTCTGGCGAGCCGATTCCGCTCGCGCTCGCATGACGGGAGGGTTTGGCCTCGGACTCTCCATAGTAAAAGCGATTGTCGAAGCGCACGGAGGCCGTGTCGCTGCGCGAAGCACATTAGGAGAAGGCACTGTTTTCCAGATAAGATTTCCAGCTCCACATAAGCCATAGTTAATGGAGCTGGGTTAGAAGTTTGTGAGCGATCGTGAGGTAGATCACTAGGCCCGTTGCGTCCACCAGCGTAGTGATGAGCGGCGCGGAGACCAGCGCAGGATCAATCTTGAGCTTGTTGGCCGCCAGCGGAATCAGGGAGCCGATGGTGTTTGCCCAAGTACAGATCGCCAGGATGCTGAGAGCCACGACCAGCGAGAGTTGCACCCCACTGCCCCAGAGCATCGCACGACCAAAGGCGATGAGCCCCAGCAGGATACCCAGTAGCACCCCAGAGATAAGCTCACGCACCAGAACCCGGCCTGTGTCGCTGCCCCGAATCTCCCGAAGCGCGATGCCTCGAATGATTGTCGAGACAGTCTGCGCCCCTGTATTACCTCCCGTGCCAATGAGCAGCGGCACAAAAAAGCTCAGTGCCACCACTTTAGCGAGCTCGTCCTCAAAGTGGCGCAAGACGGCTCCTGTAGCGGTCTCGGCGACAAAGAGTAGCACGAGCCAGCCGACACGGCTCTTGACCACGCGCCAGATCGGGACGGAAAAGTACGGGGCATTAATAACCCCTGGCTCCGCTGAGATAGCACTTTGCTTGAGGGCGTCCTCGGTCTGCTCCTCGGTAAGGACGTCCACGATGTCGTCCACCGTGACGATCCCCGCCATCGTGCCGTCGCTATGGAGCACGGGCATGGCAAGAAAATCGTAGCGGGAGATGAGGCGGGCCACTTCTTCTTGATCCGTGTCCACCTTGACCGAGACAATATTGCGCGTCATCACGTCGGTGAGGCACTGTGCGCTCTTGGCTCGCACCAGATCGCGCAGAGAGAGCACTCCGACAAGGCGCTGCCCCTCCATGACATAGAGATCGCTGAGTGTCTCCACCTCGGCATCGGCTTGGCGCACGGCAGCAAAGGCTTCCTCAACCGTTAGCTCGGGTGTGAGGCGCATAAACTTCTCGGTCATGAGCCGACCGGCGCTACTCTTAGGGTAGGAGAGCAGCTCGCGCACCTCCGCGGCGTCCTCTTGATCGGTCCACTGGCTTAGAAGGGCTTCCTGGCGCTCAGGCGTGGCGGACTCAGCGAGCACCTCCGCGGCATCGTCCATTGGAAGCAGATCCAGCAGGGCCGCGATGCGCTCAGGCACCTCGTTATCGAGCAGGTAGCGGGCTTTTTGCTGGTTCAGCTCATCAAGTACTTCGGCAGCACGCTCTGAGTCGAGAGCACGAAAGACACGGATCGCGTCCTCGTTAATGAGTCGCTCCATAACCTCGGCAAGGTCAGTGGGATGATGTCCTGCTAGAGCCTGGGTGAGGAGGGCCTCGTCTGCCTGAAGCAGTGTGGCGCGGACGCTCTCCTCAAGGCGAAGCGTGTTGTTGGCGATGGTTTCCATCCGAATCATGGCAGTACCTTTCCTTCCCCTGGATAGCACCGAGAAGCAGAGCCGCAAAGCTCTGATACATGGAGGCGATCAGGGAACGTATCGAGATGGAAGAGCGGTGTCATTCGCGATGGGCGACGCTGCCCAGGACACCTTCACAGAGGATTGATTAGGGGCACGTCGCCCACCGCAACGGACTACTGCCTTCCGAATTGGTAGAGTGGGCTTTCATAGTTTTCGATTACGGGTCTATATCGTTCTTAGCGCAGTCGTTTTGCAAGGTTGACCAACTCGCTCTCAGTGAGGTGGCCCATGACCATTCGGCGTTGTGTCTTGTGTTTAAAGACGAGGGCGCTCCGCTCTGGGTGGCGAGAATCTTGATGCATAAATGCACTCACGCCGCGCTCTAAGATAACGGGCTTCCAGCCTTTTTGTAGCTGGAGAGGGCGATTATTTTTAGTCTCTGTTACAAACAGCGAAACGGTTCGTTTATTGCTGGCGTAGAGAAAGTGGGCGTGTTCTCCCGGAACATGCCGCACAAGCTGCCAGATTCCCACCCGATCAGGAACGCCTGATTTCGTTGCCGCAGGCACAGCATGGATTCCGGTTTTGACCATGGGCTGATTTTTCGCTGGTGACTGTGCGATGGCAGGCCAACTACTATAGGCACTCAGAAAGAGGATCACTCCCCATATGACTCTCATCGCTGCGTCTCGGACTCTTGGAAATGAGCGGTGTGGTGTGTCTCATGCTGGTCGTAGAACCGCTGCATCTGTGCCTCACTGGGCAAGGCTTCCGCTTTCTGCTCTGGCCAAGCGAGAAATACCACAAGGGTCAGGCCAGCGAGGACAGCACCTGCTGTAAGGGATCGGTAAAGTCGAGGCGAGTGCATGCGAACCCTCGTTTCGACAGGGAACTGGTGACGCACGCGGCCCATCAAGCGCTCGCGAGCTGGCTCATGCCCCCCGATAGGGTCTGGCACCGAGGCGGCGCGGAGCATTTGTCCTAAGTCATCATCGTTGTCGTTGTTCATGATCATTAAGCCCTAAGCTTTCTCTTCCTTGTTATACCTGCACTTGAAATACTCAGAAAGATTGCCCCTATTCTTGTGCGACAGTGGCTTCGTCAAAAGTTCCTCTCAAGTTTTCCTTGAGCTGAGCTGAATACGAGCACTACCCCTACGCTCTAGCTTGCCCCAGCTTGCACGAATCCCAGAGAAAGCAGCCCTCAGGGTGCGGATCAGGACGGCAAAGAGAAGGTAACGGTAGGCGACTCTCTGGATCGGGAGCTCCCAGAGTAGGCGGTAGCGGACGCCTCCATCGAGCTGCAAGGCCAGCGCCGCCGCCGAGAGTTCCAGCAGGAGGAAGAACAGGAGATAGCCACCCGCTGCCAGCAGATTTCCCGAGAGTGCCGCAAAGAGTATCCCAAGATCCGCCGCAGGTGCGAGGGCAGGAAGCAGAAACTGAAAGACCCAGAGCAGAGGGACGACCACCATTCCGAAGGCACCGTAGCGCGGGTTAAGGCAAGTACGACGGTTCTTCCAGAGCACCTGAAGTGTCCCAAACGTCCAGCGGAAGCGCTGCTTGAGTAGCTCACTCACCCGCTCTGGTGCTTCCGTGAAGGCCGTGGCCTCGTTGTCACAGATAAGTCGCCAGCCCGCCATACGCACCCGCCACGTAAGGTCGGCGTCCTCTGCGAGTGTATCGGTCTGGTAGAGGCCCGCTGCTTTCACCGCCTCAGTACGCCATGCACCCACGCAGCCGGGAATCACGGGAATCGCATTGAGGAGCGCATAGGCACGGCGGTCGAAGTTCTGGCTCGTGGTGTACTCTAGCGCTTGCCAGCGCGCCAGGCGGTTGACCTGGTTGCCCACCTGAATATTGCCCGCAACCGCTCCTACCGTTGGGTCGGAGAAGTGACGCACAAGCTTGCTGACCGTGTCGGTAGCAAAGAGCGTGTCGGCATCCAGCCCGATGAGTAGCTCGCCACTGGCTAGGGAAATTCCCTGGTTCAGAGCGCTTGCCTTACCGCCGTTCTCTTTAACGATCAGCCCCACGCGCGGGTCATCCCCAAACGCCTGGCGCACCACGCCTGCGGTGTTGTCCTTGCTGCCATCATCCACGACAATTACTTCGAGGTTGGGATAGTCACCCGCCAGCAGCGCTTGAATCGTGCGGACGATGACTTTTTCCTCGTTGTAAGCGGCGATGACGACCGAGGTGAGCGGCTCAAAACCAGTGACTGTCAACGGTGGAGTCTGGGAGGCATGACGAAGTGCAAGAGCAGCGGTCAGCAGAAGGCGAATGGCCCCAGCGATGAGCGAGAACAGAAAGATTCCACTGAGCACTCGCCCGGTTCCTGACGAGACGGCAAAGACGGTTCTGTCCACGAGCGAGAGCCATTTCTGGCGACCCGTGACGCTTGGGAAGGCGACCGCTCGGCTCTGGCCGATGAGCTGTGAGACGGTGACAAACTGGTAGCCCTTTGCCTTAAGCCGCTCCACGACCAGCGGGATCGCCGCAACCGTGGCTGCTCGATCTCCGCCACTATCATGGAGCAGGACGATACTGCCCGACCCTGCCAAGGCATCGCCTTCAATGCTCTGGGCAAGCTGCTCTGCCGTGCGCTTCTTGGCTCCCTGCTCCCAGTCACGCGGATCTATCCCCTCGGCAACCGTAACATAGCCAAGCTTTTGCGCTGCTGCGATAGGCATCACTTCCTCACTCGTTGAGGGCTGGGAGTCCACGCCGTAGGGGGGACGAAAGAGAGTGGTGGAGTGGCCCGTGATGGCCTGAATCGCCCGTTGGGTGGCACCGAGCTCTAGCCTGGTGCGTGTCTCTCCAACCAGAGCGAGGTTCGGGTGATAAAAGCTATGGTTGCCAATATCGTTTCCCTCGTCCCAGGCACGTCGCACGAGCTCAGGATAGAGCTGGGCATTGACTCCGGTAACAAAGAACGTGGCGGGAACGCCCGCCTTCTTGAGCGCATCGAGCACGGCAGGGGTCCAGCGCGGGTCGGGGCCATCATCAAAGGTAAGCGCGATGGTCTTTGGGGCCTTGCCCGAGCGCCGGAGCACGCACGATGTCGGGTAGCTCAGAAAGCGTTCGTTGGTGATGTGGCCGCCCGTGTCGGTGGCCACGGTTCGCTCACCAGTCTGGGGAAGGGTGGCGACATCGAGCACCTCGCCCTCACCCTCAAAGTCCAGCTCGAAGCCGTACTTGACGATGCGCAGTGCCTGAGCGTCTTGCGGCTGTTTGCCTCTTCCAAAGCAGGTCCAGAGTGTGGGGTCTTCCGAGCCGATGTACCAGAGTGCCCGCCCGGTGACGCCCTTGCTCCGTGCGAAGCGCAGGAAGTTGTAGGCCGTTGCCGCATCTAGGAACCAGACCTCGTGGCGCTTGTTGTCCTCTTCATACGTGAAGTGGGGATTGCCTTGCTCCCTGTCCCAGCGAACCGCGCCGTCGCTGCCGCTCTGCGATTCCTGCGCGGTTACCATCGCTTCGCCAAAGGTGAGGGTCTTGGCCCCTGGCTTGCCCACCACCCAGTCATAGGCATAGTTGCCGATGGCGAGCACGGTCTTGTTGGCAGGGACGGCCTTTAGAAACGCGGACAGTTCCTGCTCCGCCCAGGGCTCGGGGGCGATTGCGCCCGCAATGCCGCTGGCGTAGTGCTGGTCGTAGATCATGGGAATCACAAAGTCGCAGGGGCGGGCGATGGTGGCGGCTTCTTCGGGCTCTCCTACCTGTGTACACGCACTGATCGGCAAGCCCTTTGCATGAAAGAGTGCTGCTACTTCCTGGACAAAAACGGCGAGCTTCTCTCTGTCGTCCTCACGCTCTGTCTCTAGGTCCAGGTTGATCCCCGCATAGCCGTGCTGTGTTACGTAGCTCAGAAGTGCTTCCGCTACCTTGCCCCGCTTGATAGGATCGCCCAGCATTCCATGAAGCCGCGACTCCTCAAAGTCATTGATATTAGCGGAGAAGTTATTCACTAGCGGAAAGACGGCAAGGTGGTGCTGTTTTGCCAAGAGGCGTGCTTGATCGTCGGCGGGATCGTGATCCGTCATCACGAGGCCATCACCCGTGCCATTGAGGTGGAGCCAGCCGGGAAAGAGATGGGTTAGCTCCGAGGCGTGAAGCCGCAGGGACGCGAGGCTGACCTCATCCCAGTCCACGTAGAAGGCCCCGACAACGCCTTCCCCCCTGCCCGGAGCCGCACCACCCACAGGCAGCACCAGGGGCAGAAGGGTATGATCCGGGAGAGGGGTGCGGTCGCTCTCTGCGGCGCGGCGCGGGTTGTCCGGGAGAAACTTTGGCAGGGGCAGCCGAATCCGGTGGGCGATGGGCACACTCAGGATGCTGGCAAAAAAGATCGCCAAGGCTGTCGCTAGCAGGACACCTCCCAGCAAGGCCACACGCTGGAGGAGAACTCCTCGGCGCTCAGTGGGGTCGTAGAAGATGGGACGGTTGGATTCACGCATTGTGCTAGGCAGTGCGCCACACGTGTTGAAATGGTTCCAGCCTCATGGGTCTCATGAGAGGCTCACCGTAGCCTCCACGCGTAGCCGATCCCCAAAAAGTGTTCGTTACCGCTGATATCTAGTTGTTGGTCTGGAGTGAGCTGATAGGTTATACCGCCATCCTTATACCAGGCTCCCAAACGGTAGCTTTCAACAAACAGGCTGAGGCGCTTGGTGAGAGGGCGTCCTAAGTTGAAGCCACTCGACCATCGGGAGTCCCGTACAGCATCTACTTGCAGTGTCCAGTCACGTGTTATGGCGAAATCTGCCTCAAGCGCCGCCTGTGTCTGTGACGGGTGCTCTCCACTGGTCTGCACAATCAAGCCAAGATGCGGGCGAAGTGTTGTCTTGAGGCCATAGCTGACCGGGGAAAATCCCACTCCCCGTTGCCAGCTCGGGAGTCCTAGGCGAAGCTCCGTCTGTTCAGAAACTCCGTAGCGAAGGATTCCACCATCGGTAAAAATATAGTTCCCTTCGCTACGGGTAATCCCACCTTCCAACTGAAGGATCTTCGTGCCCACGGTGTCAGGCCCATTCGTGAATCCAGGACGCTCCGGGTTGATCGGCGTATCTGCCAAAGCAGGGATTGCCGTTAAAAATAGTAGAACAATGACAAGCGACGCAGTGGACGAGAATTGTTTCATGGTGGTTCTGCGACCGGATGCGGAGAAATCGTTCCCTCGTTGCGACCTCTCACCGTTTTGGAACCAATGATGGCGTTGAGGCGCACTAGCCCCCATGAAACGCTATACAATTCTGTCACTCTTGGCTCTGATAGCCTTAACGTCGCGCCCAGCCAACGCCGATCTTCTCCGCGCCTTCCACGAGCGCCAGGTATTGGGAAACAAGCTCGCGGGCAAGCTGGAGAAGACCGAGTTTTTCTCAGCAGCCCTTGGAGAGAAGCGCTCCGTTTTTATCTACACACCACCAGGATTTTCCCAGAACCCCACGCGCCGCTACCCCGTTTTGATGCTCCTGCATGGAACACCAGGTGAGGCGGTTGACTGGCTCTACGATGGCAACGCACACCGGGCCGTAGATAGTGCTATCGCAGCGGGAACACTCCCCCCTTGCCTGATTGTGCTCCCGGATGGCCGTGGCCCGTTCTACAAAGGTGGCTCAGAGTGGGCTGATGCAAAGGGCGGTAAGTGCAACATGGAAACGGCTGTTGTGCGAGATCTCTCACAGTTTCTGGAGAGCCGCTACCACGCAGTCAGCAACCCCGCACTCTGGGCCATTGGGGGACTCTCCGAAGGTGGCTATGGCGCGGCCAATCTGGCAGTGCGCCACCCAGAGCGTTTCCAGAGTGCTCTGATCTTCTCGGGCGACCTGCGTGTAAAAGACGACTGGGGCGATGCGACGGACATTTTTGGCTCTGACCCCGCTGTCAGAAGCGCCAACTCTCCCATAGAGCAGCTCCACCATATCCTAGCAGAGGATCGCAAGAAGCTCCACTTCTACTTAGCGGTGGGGGCGGACGATGACGAGGACCTGATCAGCGACGCTACCGGGTTCTCCGCTATCGCCCGCTCGGTGGGATCCACGGTCAAGCTAGATCGTGATCCGGGTGCCCACAAGTGGGACTTCTGGAATAAGCACTTTCAGTCCGCGCTTCCCCTACTGGGGCAGTGGTGGAAACAGGCAAAGGGTTAGATGCAACGCCCTATCGTGACCTTGCTTCTTGCCTTGGCCGGAGTGCTTGCGATCTACTTCCAGCGACAAGAGCTACGCGCTGTGACGCTTGCTCTGGAGCAGGCACAGCTTCTGCCCGTGCTGGGAGCCAGCGTCTGCCAGCTTGGCTTCTTCGCCTTGATGATCGGCCTTCACAGTGCTGCGTTTCAGGCAGTAGGTGCTCCCTCGCGCTGGAGCCAGCTTGCGCCTGTGTGGTTTACCTCGCTCTTTGTGAACCTGACCGTCCCTGGCACGGGAGCCACTGCCTTTGTCACCGATGCAAATCGGCGCGGCATTTCCCCCGCTCGTGCGACGGCGGCCCTGCTACTGGTACGCGTCTGTGACCTAGCAACCTTTGGCCTGGTCTTGCTAGGTGGGCTGACCCTGCTCTGGCTCCATGATGCCCTCCGCATCACGGAGCTACTAGCTTCTCTAGGCTTGCTGGTGCTGATAGCTCTCTGGGGTGGTGGCCTTGTCCTCGCCCAACGAGCCCCGCGTCTGTTGGAGCGCCTACTCACAGGAATGGAGAAACGGGCATTTGGACGGCTCCCGATGGGCTGGGGAGTGGAGCAAGCACGCCATGCTACCGAGAGCGCAGGCGAGCTCTTTTCTCAGCCGCGCCGCCTCGTGCTCCCGCTGTGCTTGGCCCTCTTTGCCCACGTGATGGATGTGCTCTGCCTCGCGTTTCTCGGACGTGCTTGCGGACTGCACTTAACTCCAGGCACAGTTCTGGCTGCGTTCTCAGTGGGTCTGCTCTTTTGGATTGTGACGATCACCCCCGATGGCCTGGGAGCCGTCGAAGGGATGATGAGCCTTACTTTTGTCTCGCTAGGCGTTCCCATCGTGAAAGCCACGGCGGTGACTCTCGCTTTTCGGGGACTGGCTCTCTGGCTTCCCCTCGCGGTGGGGGGCCTTCTACATTTCAGCCGCCTGCGACGCAATATTCGCGGCGACATGGCGGTGAGGATGATTAGCACCCTCACTGCGCTCATGGGGCTGACGAACTTACTCAGTGCGACCCTGCCCGCCCTAGGGCTGCGTCTCGCGTTTCTGCGCAATCACCTGCCGCTCGAAGTGCGCTATGGCTCGCGGCTAGCAACCGTCCTAGCGGCGTTTGCCCTCCTACTTCTGGCTCAGGGGCTTCTTAGGCGCAAGCAGCTCGCCCACCGACTGACCATGGCGGCCCTAGTGCTCTCCGTGGTGGCCCACCTCTCCAAGGGGCTGGATTGGGAAGAGGCGACGCTAGCACTAGGGCTGCTACTTGCCCTCTGGTCGCAACGCACGAAGTTTATCGCCCGCTCGGATGGCCCAAGCATCCATCAGGGGTTTCGGGTGCTCCTTGGGGCGCTTGGCTTCACTCTGGTCTACGGGGTCTTTGGGTTCTGGCTCCTTGATCGGCACTTTGCCTACAATTTTGGCTTCCGTGCGGCGCTGGAGCAGACTCTGGCGATGTTCTTCTCGTTTAGTGATTCTGGGCCGCTGCCCATGACGCGCTTCGGCCACTGGTTTACCGACTCGATCTACACGGTTGCTGCCACGACTCTGGGCTACGCGCTCTTCACGCTCCTTCAGCCCGTGCTCCTGCGCCAGCACGCAACGGTCGCGGAGCAGGAAAAGGCACGTCTGATTGTAGAAGCACATGGCCGCTCATCGCTAGCCCGATTCGTCCTCCTTTCTGACAAGCTCTACTGGTTTAGCCCAGGTGGCTCTGTCGTGGGCTATGCTCTGGTAGGGCGCTCCGCCGTTGCCCTAGGCGATCCCATTGGTCAGCAAGAAGACTGCGCCGTTGCCATTGAGGGCTTTGTGGCCTTCTGCACGGAGAACGACTGGGAGCCCGCTTTTTACCAGACTCTGCCGGATCACCTGGATGCCTATGAGACAGCGGGGCTGCAGGCACTCGGGATCGGGAGCGAAGCTGTGGTAGAGCTGGAGAGCTTCACGCTGGCGGGACGTGCGGGAAAGAGCCTTCGTGGGGGAGTGGGGCGGCTAAGAAAATCAGGCTATACAGCGGAGGTGCTTTCACCGCCCTACACCCCCGAGTTCCTGCACCAGCTCAAGGCTGTTAGTGATGACTGGCTACACCAGCAGCACGGCGGAGAGAAGCGCTTCTCCCTGGGCTGGTTTGATGAAATCTATCTGAGTGCTGGCCCGGTTACCGTGGTGTATGACCCCGGTGGTACCGTGGTAGCCTTTGCGAATATCATCCCGGAGTACCAGAAATCGGAGAGCACAATTGATCTGATGCGCCGTCGCCGCAGTGCGGAGTCCGGGGTGATGGATCTTCTCTTTGTCACGCTGTTTGAGTGGGCAAAGGAACAGGGCTTTGCCACTTTCAACCTCGGGCTATCTCCGCTCTCTGGAGTCGGGCAGGACGCAACCGATCCCCTCGTGGAGCGCGTGCTCAATCTCGTGTTTCGGCGGGGCGGTCGCTTCTATTCCTTTGAGGGGCTTCATGCCTACAAGCGCAAGTTCCAGCCACGCTGGGAGCCGCGATACTTGATCTATCGCAGCTCGCTGGCCTTACCACAAGCCGCCGCCGCCGTGGTTCGTGCGGACAATCCAAATCGCTCACGATGGAACAGATGGAACTATCGAAAACGCTCTGAAGTGACCTAATAAAAACTATGAAAGCCCACTTTACCAACTAGGAAGGCAGTAGTGGGGTACGACAACGATTCGTGCATTTTACAGCCATAGGCTCTTGATCAATCCCGATACTTCTCACCATTGGCGAGACATTGTTTAAGTGACGGGTTTAGTGACACATTTCAGCTCCGGTCCAGCCTGATTATTTCTGTCACATAGACGGAGGTTTAGGTGACAGAAAGCCACGGCTTGGGTCAACTGTAGATGGGAAGCCTCTCGAAATTGCCTTGTGGCTGTAAAATGAACGAATCGTTGTCGTACCCCACGAAGGGCTTACCTTCAGTGGAGCCAAATGCCGAAGGAAAAAAAGCGGTAAAGACTCAAGACGGCGATGGTACATAAAATGGGGGCAGCTCATCTTG
>NZ_JANNYP010000011.1:0-14752 GCF_031410135.1 Armatimonas sp.
GTGGAATGGGAGCGATGGACATGGGAGCAATGAAGAAGCGCTTCGACACGATGATGAAGGGCTACAACCCAATTAACTTCGCAACTGTTCCAGAGAGCCCATTCCACCGCCGCCACCAGGCCGGCCACCACCGCCGCCCGCAGCGCCACCGCCGCCACCGGGACGAGCACCGCCGCCGCCCATCGCTCCACGACGGGCCGCTGCCTCTTTGGCAAGCTGAGCAGACTTTGTGGCCTGTGCGACGGTGAGAGTCTTACCAATGGTCTTGATGAGCTCTTTGGCATTGGCATCGGTCATGATCGGCTTGGTCTTCCAAGGGCCAACAGCGGCCATGATCTTTTTTGCCTGATCCTTGGTAAGAGCCGTCTTAGGTTCTTTCTCAAACTCAGCCAACATTCCGATGGTCTGTCCGATGCTAGAGAGGCTCTTATTCTTCTCGCGCCACTCCCCAAACTTCTTGAACATGGCCATCATCTCGGGGGATGGGCCACCACCACCGCCGGGTGGCTGGGCAAACGATGCCCCGGAGATACTAAGCAACAGAGCTACTAAAACGATTTTTTTCATAGAAAATAACCTTTCTTGATAATTATTCATAACGAAGTGCCTCAATCGGCGAGAGATTCGACGCCTTGAGCGCCGGGTAGAAACCAAAGAACACGCCCACAACGGCGGAGAAACCAAAGGCCAGAAGAATGGTGGACGACGAGACTTGGACGCGCCAGCCATTTGCCTGCGCCACGGCATCGCTTCCCAGCATCCCGGAGGCCACCCCAATCATCCCACCGACAAGAGAGAGAAAGAGTGCCTCTAGCAAAAACTGCGTGAGAATATCGCTACGCCGCGCTCCAATGGCCTTTCGAATACCGATCTCACGGGTACGCTCCGTCACCGAGACGAGCATGATGTTCATGATCCCGATGCCCCCCACCACGAGCGAGACAATCGCAAGATACTTAATCAGATTTCCAAACGTGTCCTGTTGCTCGTTCTGGGTTGCCGCAATATCGGCCTGGTTGAAGATAATGAAGTTGTTGCCTGTGGAGCTTGTCCCCAAGCGCTTCTGCATCACTTTCTCAATCTCTGTCTGGGCACGGCTCATGAGCCCAAAGGACTTCGCCTGTGCCGTGATGCTATTGACATTGTCCAAACCAAAGAGACGGCGCATAGCGGTCGTCACCGGAACATACACGGCATCGTCGGGGTTGCGGAAGCCCATCCCGCCTTTTTCCTTGAGCACCCCGATCACCTGGAAGCTCTGGCTGTTGATCCGAATGATCTTATTGAGCGCCGCCGAGGTGCCCCCGAAGAGGTCTTTGGCGGTCGTCGAACCCAGCACCGCGACGCGCTTCTGGGAGCGCACTTCATCGGCGTTGAAGTAGCGTCCGTATTGTATGGGATGGTTGCTGACAGTCGGGTAGGGGGGAGCATTGCCATTGACCGTCGTGCTGGTATTTTTATTGGTAGCCTTGATCTGCGCCGATTTATTCACCGACGGGTACGCTTCCCCCACCGACGGGCACGAGCGCTTGAGCAGCTCCACATCGGAGAGCTTCATCGTACTCTGGGAGCCAAAGCCCATGCTCACGCCCCCACGGCGCTGCTGGCCGGGAAGGACAGTCAGCACGTTACTCCCCAGCTTCTGGATACTCTCCTGGACAGCGGCCTTGCTGCCCTCCCCAATGGAGATGGCAACAATCACCGCCCCAACCCCAATAATCACGCCGAGCATGGTCAGAAAAGAGCGGAGCTTGTTGGCCCCAAGCCCCGTCCAAGCCATCTGAAGGCTGACTAGAAACGCACTGATACGGCCCAGGCTTGAGGAGCCTTCCTGGGATTCAGGGGCGGGAGAGATCGCGGTTGCCATTACCGTCGGCCTCCACCGCCACCACCCATACTGCGGTTATTAGCAAACGGCGAGGACCCGCCAGTCTTGGGAGGCTCAGGCTCTATTGTCTGTAGGACAATCACATCACCCTCGGCAACGCCCGATTTGATCTCCGTGGTGTCGTTGCCCTCCATGCCTAGCTCGACTTTTACTTTCTCGATCTTGACATCGATCTTGGTGTCTGCCTCAGCGGGCGTGCCCGTCGTGACATCAGGCGGAGCAGGCTTGCCCCCGCTGGCTTTCTCGATGTACTTAGTCCCATCGCTTTCGTCTTTGAGGGCGTCGTTAGAGACCACTAAGACACTGCTGGCCTCACGTACTACGAACTCACAGGTCGTGTTCATACCGGGCTTGAGGAGCTGGAAAGTCGGGGTTGCATTATCCACCTCGACGCGTACATGGACACTGGTGACGTTCTGATTAACCACCGCCTGCGGATCTACCCGAATCACTTTCCCCTCAAAGGGCACGCCCGGATAGGCCTCAATCGAGACATCCACTTTCTGGCCCATCTCGACATTGGCAACATCCGTCTCATCCACCACGACATCCACGTACATCCGGCTGGTATCGCCGATGGTCATCATGCTCGCACCAGCGGAGTTGATTCCCATCGCGGAGGCGATAATGGTTCCCTGCTCCACGGTCTTGGAGAGCACTACACCGCCCATCGGGGAGCGGATCTCGGTGCGCTGGAGAGTCGTCTCGGCATTGGTGCGGCTGGCGGCAGCACGTACGATTGAGGAGTTATTACTATCAATGTCGAAGCGGCGCACATCGTTGGTACCGATATTATTGCGGGCCTGATCCAGCGCCACTTTGCTACGCATCAGCGCGGCCTCGCTCTGCTTCACCGCGGCCTCGCTCTGTTTGACTGCCGCTTCCGCCTCTAGGACGGAATTCTTTCGGTTGGAGATATCGGCGATCCCGGCCTGTGCCTGCTCCAGCGCGGCTTTTGTCTGGGCCACACGGGCATCCGCTGACTCCAGCGAGCCACGCAGCTCACTGTCTACGGTGTCAAGCTTGATCTTGGCCGATGTGAGAGTGGCCTCGGCGACATCTAAGCTGGCATGGGCACTATCCACGGCCTGCTGGGAGACAAAGCCTTTCTCCACAAGCGCTTTTTGGCGATCCAATTGCAGGCGCCCATTGTCTCGGTTGGCGACCGCTTGCCTATGGGCGGCATCGGCGGCGGCACGTAGCTGCTTCGTGGTGGAGTCGAGCTGCTCGCGCTGGACTTTTGCCTGGTCGTAGCTAGCCTTGGCATTGGCGATAGCGGAGTTGGTCAGCGCGGGCTGGGTCTCTGCCTGCAGCTTCGAGGTTAAGAGCCGGGCCTTGGCCGCCGCGAGGTTCGCCTTCGACGAGTTTAGAGTCGCCTCCGAAGAGCGCACTCCCACTTCTGCATCGCGCACCGAGATTCGGCTCTGTGAGACCTGCATCTGCCAGGTCTTCTGGCTCTGGTCACGCCGGGCAAGCGCCGAGCGCTCGTCCGCCTTGGCCTGGTTGAGCTGCATCTGAACATCCAGCGGGTCAATACGGGCCAGAAGCTGTCCTGGCGTGACCTTGCTACCAATGTCCACACCCAAATAGGTCAGCTCGCCACCTGCACGTGCCTTAATGTCCACGACCTTCCATGCCTGGAGAGTCCCGCTGGCAGAGACCGTCTTCTTGACGCTACCCGTCTCCACTTTACCCAGCTTGTACTGAGTCTTCAGTGCCGCCTCACCCGCGCCCGAGAGACGCTTACTGAGGAAGTAGCCCCCGCCGCCTAGCACACCCAGTGCAACAACTATGGAAATCAGCCTCCGTAACAATCTCGCTCACCTCACTTATCCAACACAGTATTCCTGAGTACATCATCTTATGCACGCATGAAAAAACGATTAAAGCCCTAAAGAGCTTACCCTGCTACAATACCTCATGGTTCTCACCCGGCGCACTCTCTTGCTGGCTTCTTTTGGTGGGCAGCTTGCGCCTCCACAAAATACCCCTCGCTGGAACGCGGAGCGAAACGGCCCTCTTCTGATCGTCGCCCCCGAAAAGCTCACCGAGCCTTCCGAGCGCCAGCTCTTTCGGATGGGCCGAGTCAATGTCATGGCTCCCACAGAGGCTGAAGAGATTATCGTCCCCACCGAGCCTCCCAGCGCCGTGGGCATCATGAGCCGGGGGGATCGCTTTCACTTTCTTTTGGCCAAGCTCTCCGACGAGCACTGGGGCCAGCTTACCGGCAAGCGCGGTCTCGGGCCAAGCGACCTCGCCCCCGAGCTACGTCCAATCCTTACTGAGCTCCTGAAAACAAAAAGAAACGCACCAACCGACCGACTTCGTCTCTGCCGAACCCTAGAGATTCATGTCCCGACCAAGTCTTCTGAGGAGGAGCCCGACAGCAATGCCACGCCCGCACACCTTGTCGTGAACCCCTACGGCAGCACGTATGACATTGAAGGCGAGCCCGAGCTGGGGATCCTACGCACGCCCAATCGCCTGAAACGCTCCACGCTCGACTACAGCTCCCTCGCACTTCAGCGCACTATCGTCCTGGAGAATTTAAAGACCGTAGCGGAGCTTTTGCAGCAGGTCGCCACGGCCACCCGTCTCTCTCTTCGCGCTGATCCTCGGCTGGGCACGCTCACTCTCTGGCACTCACCGGGCCGCCATACCGTGCTGGCGAGTGAGCTTCTGAAGGCACTGGCGCTGGGTGTCACAGGGACATTTCGGAAAGTCGGGGGGACGTTTCTGCTCACCCATGATTTAGAACCCCAGTCGGTTCGTCTTGCCCGGCGACAGCTCTGGTGGCTCTCATCACAAGAGCTTCTTATCGCCGAGCAAGAAAAAGAAAAAAAGCGTCTTGCAGGCAAGGGGAAAGAGCTTGCCTTTACCAAGGACACCGATCTAGGGCTGCCCCAAGAGACTCTAGAGCGCCTGCTTTCGTCGGGCAACCAAGAGAATCAGTTCGGCTGGTCGGTGCTCCCGCCCACGGTGCTTCAGAGCGTCGAGAAAGAGCTTTCGGATTCCGAGACGATCCCCTGGCGCAACTTGCCTTTGGAACTCAACCCGGCTCTGGTACTGATGGCCGTGGGCTCCGGTGGCAAGCATACCCCACTCTATACCCTCTCCAGCATCGGCTCCGATGCGATCTCGGATCTCTCCCAAACACTCGCACCCGATACCGAGCCAGATACAGAAGAAGACAAGCCACCTGCCATCCAGGCTCCCGCGGCTTGGCCTGAGAGTATTAACACGCGTGTTCTGTTGGCAACAGCACGCACTGCGGACGAAGGTAAGGCGCTGGCGGCGCTGGCGCGACACTTTGGATTTATCCAGCTCGGGCTGAGTGGCCCCGATGAAGCCCTGAGCGCTGCTGCCAGCACGATCCCCGTGGCCCTCGCGTTTAGCCCATTTGTCACCGATGAGCCCACACGCGCGGCTCGCACGATTCTAGGCGAGACCACACGGCAGGCGCTCGCTCGCCTCAAACCGACGATTTTTGGCAAGGGAGGTCGCTTTGCCTACACCCTGGAGCATGGCTTGCTCGACCCGGCGGGCAAGGACTGGGCGCTTCCCACACGCCCTCTCCTGCCCACGCTTCCTCCAGGCATCAACGAGATTCTGGTACTAGACACCGAGCCACCTGCGAGAGTGGAGTACGGTGGAAATACCACGCTCTACGGGAGAATCGGCTTTACGGCGGAGGCACGGCTGGCGTTTCTGGCACAACACAGCACCGACCCCCTGGACCTGGCACTGATTAACCCAGAGGACATCGGCATCCAGCGCGGCGACTCCAACGAGCTCCCTTTGCGCTGGCTGCCAAGAGCTAGAGAGCTAGAGAGCACCTGGGAAGCAGAGAGCAAGCCCCCCTACGAGCAGGCTCTCCAGGCGCTTCGCAAAGAGGCGAAAGCTGCACGAATTCACTTTAATGTCGTGTTTGGTGATTTTCACCAGCGCCTCGGGGAGCGCGATTTTTGGAGAAGTAATTTACCGACGCTCTACTTAGATGCACGACTCCTCTCCTTAGAAGAGCTGGAGAAACGCCTGAGGCGCTCTCTACTTCCCAACCAGAGCCTGTAGTTCGTCTGCGGAGAGTTCGGTTGTATTGTTGGCATCATTGGCATCGCTGTAAGTGCGTGTATGGCGTAGGTCGGAGGGGGTTATCACGACCCAAACGCGGCTATAGTGCTTTGCCAGAGAGCTCTTGGCGATCAGCACACTCATTCCCAGGCCACCCATTGCCTCGGGGGCCAGTGACGGCATGCGGGTGCTGGTGGCAAGAACATCCCGCTCGACTCGCCCACTCGTGTCACGCCGCATTAGCTTGACCACGACACCCTTAGACGCCGTGCGCCCGATATTAGAAATCGGCACAAAGAGCTGGAACTTAACCAAAGAGGGCATCGAGCTCGTCTGGGGCGTGATCTGAATAGGGTGAACCATCAGATCTGCTGCCTCGGGGCGTGGAGCAAGTGCTCGCCGCGTCGCCTGATCGAGCTGCGGTTGAAGATTGCGTAGAACTTCTTTCACGGCGCTTGGGGAGAGTGCCCCTACTCTCTCTGACTGCCCAAACGCCAGAGCAAGAGGAGCCAAACTGAGAGCACAACACAGCGCGACCAACACTTTATTTTTCATAGAAATTTCCCCACCGAAAGAAACCCATCGGAGCTTTTCTCTTGCTCCGATGGGTTGTGAAGACTAGCGAGTAATTCCCGTCGTGCGTCGTAGAGATTCATGAATCGTCGTGCCCACCAAGTCCTTGGAGTTATTGGTCAGGCGGATATCATCGTTTTTTGTATTTCCATCTATAAAGATATCGGGGTCATACGCAAGCTCCGCTTTCAGGCCTTGAGGGAACTCATTAGAAGACATCCAGTCCCAGTCCATTTCATGAACCAGAGTAACCGTTGCTCCTGCTCGGATATTCTGGAAAGGCAGTGCAATGATGAATTTTTTATCATCGTAGAGATAGTTTAGGTTAGCGGCTTGTTGGTTCGCATTACTCTCAAAGTTCACACTACCAAGATTACGCACCTGAATCTGGACACGCACTCGTAGTTTAGCGGTTCGCTTAACGGTATCACGCGAAATAACGCGTATGGGTGTCACAGCAAGCCTTGTGATTGTTAAATCAGGGAAGTTCGGACGAGCGGGTAGTACTAACAAGGCCTTCTTTTGATCGGGGGTAAGAGACAGCTCGGTGACTAGCTTGGACTTGGGAGCCCCCTCTTGAGCCTTAGTGGCCGCCCCAGCAGCGATTATCGAAAAAGCAACCATACCTACTATCACGAAACGTTTCATGTCTTATAAACTCCTTACAAATCACCAACATTAAAGTCTTGGCATCACTTTTCTCCTTAGTGAGGAGTATCTTTCCGTGCCAGCCATGAAAGATACGTGGCATTGTAACACTGTGTGACGATTCTGGTCAGAGTGTGTAGTTTTCCACGATAGAAGAGGCTATGCTACAATAGCGCGAAATGCAAAAGATATTTGATGTTTTCGGGATGTGTAACGCCCTCTTTGATCTTCAGGCCGAGGTCACCGACGCAACGCTCACAGAGCTGGGCGTTGAAAAGGGTACGATGCGGCTGGTCTCTGCGGAGGAACAAAAGGCCCTCGTCCCTGCTGTCTACTCTCATATCGTCAACACCCAGGCGGGCGGCTCCGGGGCGAATACGATGATCGGGATTGCGCAAATGGGCGGCGCGACCAGCTTCACCAGCCGTGTGGGACGCGATGAGCACGGGCAGATGTATAAGGCTAGCTTAGAAGAGTCCGGGGTTAAGCCCAATGTCGGGGTGTCAGCGAAAGGGGACACGGGCCTCTGTTTAGTGCTCATTACCCCCGATGCCCAGCGCACCATGGGAACCTGTCTTGGGGTCTCTCAGGAGCTGCACCCGGAAGATATCAATGTCGGGGATTTAGTGCAGAGCAAGTATCTCTATGTCACGGGCTATCTCTGGGACACGGACACGCAGAAAGAGGCGGTTGAGTACGCCATGCGTGAGGCCAAGCAAGTGGCCGATGTCAAAGTTGCCCTCTCGCTCTCCGATCCGTTCTGTGTGAGCCGCCACAAAGACGACTTCACCCGCCTTCTCACGGAGTACGTGGACGTGGTCTTTGCCAACCGCGATGAAGCCCGGATGATGACCGGCGAGGACGATGCAAGGGTCGCGGCGAAAAAACTGGCGGCGATGTGCAACGGGCTCGCGGTCGTGACGCTCGATAAAGAGGGCTCGGTTCTGGTGCAGGGTGACGATGTCCATGAGATTCCGATCTACACCGTGCAGGCCGTGGACACCACGGGAGCCGGTGACATGTACGCCGCTGGGATTCTCTACGGGCTCTCGAAAGATCTCCCGCTCTCCATCACTGGACGGATCGCGGCGTGGGCTGCCGGAAAGATTGTTGCCCATCTGGGGCCACGGCTTGCCTCACTAGACAGAGATGCCATTGTCGAGATCGAGCGCGGGGGCTTCCCGTATGACGCGTGAGCAGGTGATTGAGGCGGCGAAAGCTGCCTTTCTTGCTCATTATGGGGTGGCTCCCACGGCAGTCGGGGTTGCGCCGGGGCGCGTGGAGCTTCTGGGGAACCATACCGACTACAACGAGGGCTTTGTGCTCACGGCGGCTGTAGACTATGTCACCGCCATCGCCGGAGCCCACAGCCAGCGTCCCCTTACCCCTATCGCGACCTCGGCCAGCTTCCCTGAGACGACGTTTGATCCTCATGCGATGGAGAAAAGCGCCGGGGAAGACCGCTGGGCGAACTATCTTAAAGGCGTTATAGACGAGCTCCAGAAGACGGGCTGTCCCGTGGGCAACTTCGCCGCCTTCGTGACTTCGTCGGTTCCCGATGGCTCCGGGCTCTCGTCATCAGCGGCGCTATTAGTTGCAGCCGCGCGGCTTCTTACCACACTCTGGCCCGATCCGATAGCCGCTGACCCCATGGAGCTGGCAAAGCTGGCACGACGTGCCGAAAATGGCCGGTTTATCGGGGCTCCCGTCGGGCTGTTGGACCAGTTTTCTTCCGCGTGTGGCCTCGCCGGTCATGCGCTGTTTCTCGACTGCCGCAGCTTCGTTTGGAAGGCCGTCCCTCTGCCGTCTGATAAAGCGGGGATTCTTCTGGCCAACACCAATGTCAAGCACGAGCTTGCCGCCGGGGGAGGCTACTCTGAGCGTCATGGGCAGTGCATGCAGGCTGCGCGCCAGCTTGTGGGGCGCGGCGATGCCAAGCTCCGTGATGTGACACCGGCGCTCTTGGAGAGCAAAGGAATCGGCCTGGATCCCGTTCTTAAGCAACGCGCCCATCATATTGTCTACGAAAATGTTCGAGTCGAGAAAGCCGCGGAGGCCCTGGAGCAAGGCGATCTCTTTGAAGTCGGCAGGCTGATGAAGCAGTCCCACGAGTCTTGCAAACGCTACTTTGAGAACTCCTGCACCGAGGTAGATTTTATCGTCGAGCTTGCTTGCAATCAACCGGGTGTCTACGGCGCAAAGCTCACCGGAGGCGGCTGGGGTGGCTCCGCCGTCATCCTCCACGACCCTGCGGTCGCCCAAGACCTGGAAGCTGCCCTCACCATGGCCTACACGGAGAAGTTCGGGGCCGCTCCCACTCTTCTGACCACCACCGCCGCCCAGGGCGCCGAGGGCATACAGCTCTAGCCTGAGATCAGCAAGTAGGCATCCTGATCCGAGAGCGAGCGACCTGCGCTGTACTCTTGGGCGAAGGCGGGGCCGAGCTGTTCCGCGAGCAGCTCTCTGTCATCGTCGTGGATGCGTTGTTCCAGAAAGGCTAGCACACCTTTCAGATCGGTGCGGAGGCGATCGGCAACCCCATAGAGCTGAGCGGCTTTTCGGGGCTGTCCCTCCCGAAGAGCAAGGTGTGCTAGCCCAATAAAACTATCAACCGTGCAGCGCCGGTGGCCGTGCTGGAGGCTTTGGATCAGTCGCTGGCGTGCCTGCTCACTGGCTCCCTGAGCAAGCGCGACAAATCCTAAGTTGTTCAGCGACGCCGCAACTCCCCGTGGATCACCCAGGCTCTGGTTCAGGGTTAGGCTCTCCTCAAGAAGTGATTCTGCGGCCGAGTAGCCCCCGAGAGCGAGCTCAATGCGTCCTAGATCAATCAATGAGACCGTCACAGCGACATCCATCTTTAGGTCACGACAGATGGAAAGCGATTCCTCAAGTAGCGAGCGTGCTTTTTGGTAGTCCCCCTGATCCACGGCAACATTGCCTAGATTATGCAGATCATTCGCCTCTAAGTAACGGTTGCCCAGCGAGCGGCTGAGCGCCAGAGACTCGGTGTAGAGCTCTAGGGCATGCTCGTTATCGCCCTGCTCATTGGCGATCATTCCTAGGTTGTGCAGCGCCCGTGAGATCCCCGCGGTCTCCCCTAGCTCCCGACAGAGGGTCAGGCTCTCCTCGTAGAGCGACTGGGCCCGCTCATAGTCACTCTGATCGAGAAATACGGTGGCAAGGTTATTCAGGATACTGGCACTGCCACGCTGGTCGCCAAGCGTGCGACGTAGCGCTAGACACTCCTCAAAATAGGTAATCGCCACAGCAAAATCACCCTGGTTTCTTGCCAGGTTCCCGGCGCCCATCAGCGCACGGGCACGCGTCGCAGTGCCGGGGAGGGTGTCGGTGCGGGTGAGGGCTGCGGCCAAGTACTCTCGTCCCTCACTCCAGTGCCCCCGCAGAAACCAGTAGCGACACAGTGAGGCGCAGAGCTCCAAGTGAGGTTCCCCGACTCTCAGCACGAGAGCTTGCCGGAAATTATTGTGTTCGGTATCCAGCACGCCTAGCCACTGGGTCTGCTCGGGGCCAAGCAAGTTTGTGTCGGCATCAAGGGCGAGGGCATTGTACCAGTCTCCGTAGCGCTCGATGAGGCTGGGAAGCTCCTCCTCGGTCTGCTTCTGGCGGCTGTACTCTCGGATCGTCCCAAGCATCTGGTAGCGTGGTGTGGCACTCTCGCGACTCCCACCTTTGACCACCAGCGACTTGTCCACGAGCTGCTCAAGAATATCCAAAATCGCGCTTGGCTCTAGCACGACCCCGTCGGCACAGATCACCTCCGCAGCCTCAAGCGAGAAGCCCTCACGGAAAAGGGCGAGACGTGCCAGAAGTGTCTGCTCGGCAGGTGGCAAGAGATCATAACTCCAGTCAATCAGGGCGCGGAGAGTCTGCTGGCGTGGCAGGGCATCGCGGCTGCCTCCCGTGAGCAGACGAAACCGGTCATCCAGACGAATGGCGATCTGCTCAACACTGAGCGACTTGACTCGTGCCGCGGCCAGCTCGATGGCCAGCGCGATTCCATCCAGATGCCGACAGATCTCGATAGCCGCTTGCACGGTTAGCTCTGTAAGCCGAAGCTTGGGCTGTACGGCGCGGGCACGCTCAAAGAAGAGCCGCAGAGCAGAGTAGCGCTCCACCAGCTCCTCAGGCGCTCCGAGGCGACTGGGCACCTCTAGGGCAGGCACTCGCCAGACAACCTCACCCGTAATCCCGAGGGGCTGGCGGCTGGTGGTCAGAATTTGCAGGTTCGGGCAGTCTTTTAAGAGTCGTCCCGCCAGCTCCGCACTTGCATCAAGCAGGTGCTCACAGTTATCCAGAACCAGCAAGAGAGAGCGGGGGCGCAGGAACGCACTCAGCGCCTCCACCATCGGCAGCTCACCGGTTTCTTGCAGCCCCAGTGCCACCGCCATGGCCTGTGGAAGGTGCGTGGGATCGTGCAGGGGGGCCAGATCCACAAAGCATGCCCCATCGGCGGGAACGGTCTGAGGTGAGCGGGCGGTTTCTAGTGCGAGGCGGGTCTTGCCAATTCCCCCTGGCCCCGTGAGAGTCACCAGGCAGGCATTTTGAAGGCACTGCGCAACCGCCAGAAGCTCGTTTTCTCGCCCTACCAGTGCCGTCAGAGGGCGCGGAAGCGTGTAGTGCGCCGGGGCCTTCCGCGAGGTGGGAGCCGGTGGTCGGGGCGGCGTGATCGCCAGAGTGGCCCCAGCACGAATCTGGTTGTAGAGCGCTGTGAGCTCGGCGGAGGGCTGGGCATTGTGCTCTCGTAGTAAGTTGCTACGCAACTCACGGTAGACCTCAGCAGCGGCGGCAGGGCTGCCCGCCTCGGTGAGTGCGGTCATTAAAAGACGGCTCAGCCCCTCACGGAGCGGGTCGCGTGCCACGGCCTCACGCAAGATCGGTACGAGCTGGGCAAGCTCCCCAACAGCTTGCTTGCGCGCCGCCAGCCGCTCGACGGCGGCCAGGTAGTTCTCCCGCCGGGTTGCCTGCTCCGCCTGCACCCAGAGCTCGTAGCAGTCTTCGAGTAGGGGGGCCCGGTAGAGTGAGATCACCCGCTCCAGCGCCTCGGGGGCATCTTGCTGAATCGCCTCATCGAAAGCCAGAACATCGGCCTGCCCAGATGTCAACCGGAAAGTAAGGGTATGCTTGCTGGGCGACTGGAGCAGCTCTGCCGCAGGGCCCAGCGCTTTTCGTAGATCGGTGAGGGAGCGCTTGAGGTTCTCCAGTCCCTGGGACTCATCGCTGTCGGGCCAGAGGGTTCCTGCCAGCCAGAGCCGGGCGACCTCGCGATTGGCACGCAAGGTGAGTAAGGCAAGCAGATACAGACCACGACGTGAACGGAGAGTCGGCAGAGGTTCCCCGTTTACTTCGATGGTTATCGGTCCAAACAACCGAACGCTCAGCATTTCTCTGCAACAATTCTCTCTGAGACAGCACAAATCCTTTGCGCTGTCCACGATTCCGTCCACTTTAGCCCGATACACTGGCAACGTAGAAATGGGGAAGTGTGCCCCATTCGATTCATACAAGGAACCAAATACGAATGAAACTCAATGCAACAACGACGCGACGAAGCCTCCTTCAGTCCGCACTCGGGCTAGGGCTTGCCCTGAGCCTTGGCTCCCGTGCCCATGCGGCCACGAATCCCTTTAACTCCCTAGCTCCTTGGAGTGGGTTTGCCACCAGCGAAAATGGCTCTGTCTGGTCTGCAACACCGGTGGAACTCTCCATTAGCCCCAATGGCATCTCCGGTTTTCTCCAAGTAGGCACGGCTGCGCCAGTTGCGGTCTCCCTAGGCTTCAATACCCAGACAGGCGAAGCGCTGATCAGCGGCCCTGGTATCACGATCGCAGGCCTTGTGCTTAATGTGAATGGCGCTCCTGTGCTCTCAACCAGCTACCAGATCAACAGCGATACGGGCACCCTCACACTGATTCGCAACAACTCTCAAGGACTGATCTCGCCCGATTTTGTTGAGATCAATATTGCCTCCCTAGAGATCGTCCCCCCCGATTTTGTTGGTAGGTTCCTTGATAGCAACAACAACTCCGGCCCCCTGCGCTTCCACCATGACGTGGGGAGGGTTCGTGTGCTTCCCCGGTTCAATAAAGTCCGCGGACAGCTTGTGCTCGGTAGCACAGAGTTCGCATCGGTCATGACCTTTGCGCCTCGTCCCGATCAAAATGGCGTTTTTGCCTTCGATCTGATCGGAGATACGGGCCGCTTTGGGGCTCCTCTGCTCATGATGCGTGGAGGCTACCTACCTGGTACCCGAACCACTCCGGGCAGGATGGAAGGGCCTTACCAGCTTCTTGGGACGCGCGGTGCTCTGCTTGGTACGGGGCGCTACCAAATCCTTCAGGTTCGCTAAATTTAATTTTCCAATTGCTCCTGGTTCCTTAAAATGGAGCACGGGGAGATCACACAAATCTCTCCCGCAAAACACTCTGTGGCATGGTACAATTGCCGTCCCATGCCACAGATCATTGTTGAGAACCTGGTTAAGCACTTCACGGTGAGCTCCGGGGGCTTCCTGCGCCGCGAGTCCAAAACAGTGAAAGCCCTTGATGGCATCTCGCTGGCGATTGAGCCCGGTGAGGTGGTCGGCTACATCGGCCCCAATGGCGCGGGCAAGTCCACCACGGTCAAGATCCTCTCCGGGATTCTCGTCCCCGACAGCGGCAAAGTGACGGTCAGTGGGCGCGTTCCGTGGAAAGAGCGGCAAGCCCATGTCGCCAAGATCGGCGTGGTCTTTGGGCAGCGCAGCCAGCTCTGGTGGGACTTGCCGGTGAGCGAGTCTTTTGCGCTTCTTAAAGAAATCTACGCCGTCCCAAGCCAGCAGCACACGCAAACCCAAGCCGAGCTGGTGGAGAAACTCGATATTGGGGGCTTTCTCACCACGCCCGTGCGCCAGCTCAGCCTCGGTCAAAGAATGCGCTGCGAGCTCGTCGCCAGCCTCCTCCACCGTCCCGAGATTCTCTTCTTAGACGAGCCCACGATTGGCCTCGATGCCATCAGCAAGCTCGCCGTCCGTGAGTTTGTCGGGCGACTTGCGCGCGAGCACGGTGTCACGGTCTTGCTCACCACGCACGATATGGACGATATCGAGGCGCTCTGCTCACGGGTCTTAGTCATCGGCGGTGGCAAGATTCTTTTAGACGGCCCGCTAGAAGCGCTCCGTCAGCAAGTCACCCAAGAGCGCTGGCTGGTGATTGACACCCCCCACGGCGTCAGCGCCGTGACCCCCTCGGCAAGCGAAGGGGTCGAGATATTAAAAGTGGAGGGCGAGCGGGTTACCCTGCGCTTCGATCCCGAGAAAACCCCCGTCGCCACGCTCATCGCCCAGCTCAGCCAGAGCATGGAGATTCGCGACCTCTTTGTGCAGAACCCACCCATCGAGGAGATCATTGCGCGGTTCTACCAGGCCCCACCCCCCCAGCCCCCGTCCAACGGGGGAGCTAAGTGAGAGCCTACGCCGCGATCTTTACCGCACGGCTTAAGATGCTGCTCCAGTACCGAGCGGCAGCGTGGGCAGGCGTGGGGACGCAGCTCTTCTTTGGGGCGGCGCTGGTGGCG
>NZ_JANNYP010000012.1:0-8580 GCF_031410135.1 Armatimonas sp.
GCGACTGACGATATCGGCGGGCTCAAACGAGATGCCCACGCCGGGAAGCTCGCGTGCGATCCGTGCCCGGAGTTTTTCTTTAACTGGCTCCAGAGACGCGCCCTTGAGCTGCGCCTGGAGCACGGCCTCGTGCGGGCCGCCCGTCCAGAGATGAATCAGGTTCACCGGGAAGCTGGGCGGTTGCACCCCGATAAAGCCCATTGTTTTTTCGACCACGCCCTTGCCCGCCTCTTCGTCGAGAAAGGCCAGGACTTGAAGCGCAAGCTCCTCAGTCTTCTCGATGCGGGTGCCCGCCGGAGCACGGAGGCGCAGCTGGAGCTGGTGGGTGTCGGCGCGGGGGAAGATGTCGGCCCCGAGCCGCCCGAGTCCCAGCCAGAGCGTGAGGCCGCAGACCAGAAAGTAGCCCAGCACCAAGACGCTTCTAAAGCGAACGAGCGTTTCTAGCAGGCGCACAAACCCGGCGGCGGGGGCGCTGTGGCGGCTTTGTTCGCGGAGCAGCAAGACGGAGAGAACGGGGACGAGCGTGCTGGACAGAAAATACGACGCGGCCATGGAAAACGCAACGGCAAGTGAGAGCGGGGTGAAGAGCGCCCGTGTGGGGCCGACCATAAACAGCGCAGGGATAAAGACCGCCAGGACGCAGAGCAGTGCCAAAAGGCGTGGCCCCGCCGTCTCCGCCGCCGCCCGCCGTGCCGCCCGCGCCGGGCTCTCCCCTGCTGCCAGATGCGTGTGGACACTCTCCATCGTCACCGTGGCCTCGTCTACGAGAATCCCCACGGCCAGTGCCAGCCCACCCAGAGTCATCAGGTTCAGCGTCTGCCCCGAGAGCCAGAGCCCGACTAAGGCGATGAGCAAGGCAAGCGGGATCGTGAGCACAACGACTAAGGCGCTGCGAACGTCCCGCAGGAACAACAAGACCATCAGCCCCGTCAGAAACGCGCCCAGCAGGCTCTCGGTCAAGAGATTGGAGATCGCGCCGGTCACAAACGACGACTGGTCAAAGTCATAGCTGACTTTCACGTCGTCGGGCAAGACGCTCTGGAACTTGCCAAGGTTGGCCTTCACCAGCTCGACCACAGTAAGCGTCGAGGCATCCGCGCGCTTGGTGACAGGGATATAGACCGTGCGCTTGCCATTGACCAGCCCGATTCCCGTCTGAATGTCCGAGCCGTCTTCTACCGTCGCCACATCTCTTACATAGACCAGGGGGCCGCCGCCGGTCGTGGAAACGCGTACGGGGACGCTCTCTAGCTCTTTGACCGCGCCAATCGTGGCATTGGTAGGCACCAGGGGCATCTTCGAGCCGATGCGCAGGTTCCCTGAGGGAACGATGACATTGGCACTGGCAATCGCGCTGACCAGCTCATCGGGGGTCAGCTTGTAGGAGCGCAGGCGCTCGGGATCGGCATGGATCACCACAGAGCGCGCCGAGCCTCCAAACGGCGGCGGGGCCGAGACACCGGGGAGCGTGGCAAAGAGTGGACGGACTTTATTGAGCGCAGCGTCCTGAAGCTCCGGCACGGTGCGGGTCTCCGACGTAAACACCAGCTGGCCCACGGGGACACTGCCTGCGTCAAAGCGCGTCACAAACGGCGGGACGGTTCCGGCGGGCATGAAGGCGCGGGCACGGTTGACATAGGCAATGGTCTCCGAGAGCGCTTGTGCCATGTTCGTGCCCGGATGGAACTGGAGCTTGATGAGTGCCGCGCCCTGAATGGACTTGCTCTCGACATGCTCAATGCCCGCGATATAGAGAAAGTGGTACTCGTAGTAGTAGGTGACAAAGCCGTCCATCTGCGCCGGATCGAGGCCACCGTAAGGCTGCGCCACGTAGATCGTCGGCACGCCCAGATCGGGGAAGACATCTCGGGGCATCCGTTTGAGTGCCACAAAGGCCGTGAGCAACAGCCCGATTACCAGCGCGAGGATCGTCAAGGGGCGGCGCAGGGCCAGCACTGTCAAGTTCATCTACTTCGCCTCCCCGAGAGCCCAGTGGAGAGTTGCTCGTGCCAGAGCCAGCTCGTACTCCGCCCCAACCACCAGAAGCCGTGCCCGAAGCGCCTGCGCCTCCGCATCGGTGAGTTCCACAAGGGTGTTGAGCTGAAGCTTGTAGCGCTCCTGGGCCAGGGTTCGCGCCGTCTCCGCCGCCATCACCTGCGCGGTCGCCGCTTCCAGAAGAGCGGTCTTTGCCTCGATCTCCAGCCACGCCTGCGTCACCTCTAAGCGCACTTGCTCCCTAAGCTCACGCGCTTGGCTTTCTGCTGCCTCCGCGCGGCGCTGCTCCTCGGCGATGCGGCCCTCAATCGCTCCGCCCGTGGAGAGCGGCACGGTCATGGCGAGTCCTACGGCCCAGAGCTGGTTGTTACGGATCAGTGGCCCCGGATTGAGCGCCCCAATGCTCGCAATGCCATCAAGGCGCGGACGGAACTCTTTTTTGAGGCTCGCGGCGGCGGCTTCTGCGGACTGTCGCAGTAGCCCCACTCCCGTCAGCTCCGGGCGCTGCCGTGTGGCCCGTTCGAGCGCCGCCGTAAGTGTCTGCGGGAGCGTCTCGGCCTTGGGGAGCGTGAGTGCCCACTCGGTAAGATTCGTCTCCCCCATCGCGTGGTTCAGCGCCGCAGTCGCGCTGAGCCGCTCGCTCTTTGCCGAAGACAGCGCCCCCCGCGCCTCCGCAACACTGGCGAGCGCGAGCTGGGCATCCACGCCCGACTTCAAGCCCGACTCCGAAAAGAGCTTCGCCTGCTGTTCTACGGTCTCGCGCTGACGCAGGCTCTCCTGGGCGATCTGAATTTTCCGCTCCGCACGCAGCACGGCAAGATAGGCACGATCCACGAGCAGCAAGACCTGTGCTTGCTGAACCCGCACCTCACTCCCAGCGGCCTCGGCGGCGAGGGCACGGCTGGCAACGATGTCTTTTGTCCTGCCGCCATCCAGAAACGTCTGCTGGAGATTGAGGCTCGCCCCAAACTGCTTCTTGAGCGGGTCGCCCGCGATTCCCGCCAGACCTTGCGGCGGCACGCCACTGAGTCCGGGGTTGTTGAGCGGTCCAAAAGCGGGCGCTCCTGTCGGGCCACGGCTTGCCACTGCCTGGAAGAACACCGACGGCTTCTCCGCCGCCTGTGCCTGTGTCACCCGTGTCTGCGCCTGCTGCACCTGCGACTTCGCACGGGCAAGCTGCGCGTGGCGCTCCACGGCACGCTGTCGCGCTTGTGTCAGCGTGAGAGCGGGAGTTTCCTGAACGAGCACGTGCGCCGTCGGGATTGGAATCATGAGCTACCGTTCCACATGGACTGCCGGAGCTCCTCTAAAGTCCCAGAACCCGACCCGCTTGCCGTTCTTACCAAGCAGCTCGATACTCTCGATCGCCGTCGGTGTTTCTTTGGGCAAAAGCAGGCGCAGATGGACAATTTTGCCCGTTTCTGGCAGCTCCGCAGTGCACTCTTTGCCGAGCACAAACTTGGTCTGAGCAAAGCTCTGCTGACCGTCTAAGCGCCACGAAATCGCGCCCTCGCCTTTGGGATCGCCTTTAAGGCTGAACTTCAGCGTGAGTGGCCCGGTCAGACTGAGACCTTGCTTAACGGCAAACGGAGCCTGCTTGGCGAGCGCATCGGGCGTCAGAACGAGCGCCCCATCTTTCAGGGCAAGCTCACTGTAGCGGGCGATCCAGCCCTGCGTGCCACCCGCCACACCTGCGACGCTGGCTTTACCGGCACCCGCCCCAAGAACATGGTCGTCGAAGAATTTCTGGTCTGCGGGGTTGATCGCCGCACTGGGCAGGTTCGGGTCGCGCATCATCTTGGACCAGGCTTCGAGTTTGGCGGAGAGTGCCGCAACACGCGCGGGCTCTTTTGCCGCGAGGTTGAGCTTCTCTCCCTCGGGCTTGGTCGTGTCGTAGAGAAAGCTCTCGGAGCCGAGGCGCACGAGCTTCCAGTTTCCCTCCAACACGGCGGCTTGCGTACGCCAGCGCCAGTAGAGGTTCGGGTGCGGCTCGCTCTTATTCTTTCCCGTCAGATAGGGCATCAGGTTCACGCCATCCAGCGCCGCATCGGGCTTCTGACCGGCAAGCGCGGTCGCGGTGGCCGCGACATCGAGCGTGCTGACGGCTTTCTCGTAGACGGTGTTTTTGGGGAGCGTCCCCGGCCACGCCGCCACAAACGGCACTCGAATCCCGCCGTCGGTGAGCATGCCTTTCTCCCCGACAAGTGGTGTGTTGAGCGAGCCATCCCACGCCCCTTTTCTCAGCGGAGCGCCATTGTCGGAGACAAAGAAGATGAGGGTGTTCTTCTCTTGCCCGAGGGCTTTGAGCTTCTCACGCACTTTTCCCACGCCCTCATCAATGGCCGCGAGTGTCGCCAGGGCTTGCCGCCGCTCTAGTGGTACCTCTTTGGGGGTCTTACTAAACCACGGCTCAGGCGACTCAAGCGGCACGTGGGGGCCGTAGTAGGCCAGGTAGAGAAAGAACGGCTTTTTGGTTGTCTCTTTTCCGCGTCGCTCCAGAAACCCCAGCGCGGCCTCGGTCTGCACGGTGATCCGAAAGCGTTTGTCGTTGACGGTCTTCGGGGCATCGGAAAACGGCGTGCCATCGAGTGCATGGGACGCGACATAGTTGGTCATCTCACCGCGCCAGTACTCTGTAAAGCCTTGAGCATGGGGCATGAACTGCCCCGACGAGCGCTGGCCACCACCCGGTGCGGGGGTTAAGTCCAGGTGCCACTTGCCCGCCATCCCCGTGGTGTAGCCCGCGTCTTTAAGGCGCTCCGCCAGTGTCTGCTCCGAGAGAGGAAGCGGGCCTTTGAGGTTATCGTCCACGCCAAAGCGCTGCTGGTAGCGCCCCGTGAGTAGCCCCGCGCGGCTAGGGACACACTGTGGCGCGGTCACGTAGCCCCGGGTAAAGCGCACGCCGTCGCGGGCCAGCGCATCTATGTTGGGGGTTTGTATGTCTTTGACACTGCCCTGAACGCCCAGATCCGCAAAGCCATGGTCGTCAGTGAAGATCACCACGATATTGGGCTTCTGGGGCTGCGCCCCAGTGGGCACCGCAAGGCAGAAGGCAGCAAGACAAGCAAGAAAAGAGAATCTCATGGAGTGTATGTTCCTTTAAGCGAGAGGGAATGGGCACTCTCGGTAATTTCAAAGAGCTGGGCGCGTTCTTTGCCACCTCCGTTGGGCTGATGCAGTGTGAGCAACAAGCTGCCTGTCAACGTCCGAAAGAGCATGGCATGGCCTCCATCGGCAGCGAAAAGTGGTTCTTGATCCTGATCCCAGGGGCCCGTGAGGTTTCCCGAGCGGGAGCGAGCCAGCCCCAGCGCGTAGCCCTTCTCACCAAAGCTGGACCAGAGCATGCAGAGTGTACCGCCCGAAGTACGATGAAAAAACGGGCCATCGGTCACAAAGCCTCGGTGTTTCGGAAGACTCCGCACCCAAGGCGCATCGGTCGCCTTAAAGAGCGTCTTGGGCTTTCCGGATGTCCCCGAAAGATCATCTTTAAGCGCAATTGCCTCGACAGTGCCGTCTTCAAGCTCAATCCACTCGTGACAGTAGACCAGCCAGGGTTTATTGTTCTCAATAAAGAGGGTTCCATCCAGGCACATCTTCCCAGATGGCGTGTGTGGCTGATTCGCAAACGGCAGAAACGGCCCGAGCGGTGAGTCGGCGAGAAAGAGCTGCGTTCCCCGTGGCTGGAGCGGCGGGCGTGTCGTCTGCGCCTGATGGGGCTTGCCCGAGAGCGTCACAAAGAGATAGTACTGCCCGTGATAGAGATGCACCTCGGGTGCCCAGACGGCTTCGCTGGCCCAGCTTTTCTCGGGCACGGAAAACACCGAGATCGGCTCTGTCCACTCACGCAGATTCGCGCTCGTGTAGACCTCGACACCACGCTCCGCTTCGATACGATTGCTCTTTTGTACATAGAGATAGTAGGTATTTGTCTGGTTTTCGGTCAAGATAAACGGATCCCGTACCCGAATGTCGCTGAGTGTCACCATCATTTCCCCGAACTTTCCGAGATCGCCAGGGCGCGAACCTCGAACATGGCACTTGCCTCTTTAGCTGTCGCCGTGACCGTGAGCATATTTTCGCCGACGCTCAGCAGGCGTGAAATGTTCACGCTTCGGTAGAACTCGCCCGCGCCGCCGCTCAGCTCGGGGACGGGCTGTCCGTTTACGGTCAGGCTCAATGATGCCCCAAGGATCGCCCAGCTCCAGAGCTCCACACGCTCTGTCTTACCGTCCCAGACAAAGCGCACGGTCTGCGGCTGCGTGGGAAACGGCCCGATACAGCTGATGTTTTTCTGTGTGGTACCGAGTGGTCCGAGCTGTGCCAGAATCGTCACCGAGGGGCCCGGCGCGTAGAGCCGCGTACTCTGCTGCTTCAGTGCCACGTCACCGTCAAGCTTATTGACACGCCGGTCGTAGGTGAGAAAGCCGTTGAGTTCGATCTCCACATCGGTGAGCTGGGTGTAGACCGCCGCTGCAAGCCCCTGCTCACGGAGCAAGAGCACCTGATCCAGCAGCTCGCCGTAGCGCTTTGCGAGGCTCCCAGCGAATTTTGTGTTCTCTTTATCGTTCTCGGGCTTCCAGCTATGGCCGGGAGTCGCCTGCCGCATTCCCCCAAACTCGCCCAGCACAGCCGCACGTCCCTCGGTGAGTGGGTGGATTCCCGGGCCGGGGTAGCAGTGAATGTCGTCTATTTGATCTCCACCCACATTGAACCAGCCCGAGCCGCTGGAGACAAGCCGGGTGGGATCGTAGCTGCGTAGCCACTCCGAGAGCTTTCGCGAGCGCTCCATGCCATAGTTGCTCTGTCCCCACCCCTCGTTGAAGACCGTCCAGAGAACCACCAATGGAAACGGACGACTAAAATCTACCATCGCCTTGAGCTCCGTGTCGAAGTTGGCACGCGCCTCCTCCGTGGAGATTCCCCAGCCATTGGGCATGTCCTGCCAGACCAGCAAACCGGCGCGGTCACAGTGCCAGTACCAGCGGGCGGGCTCGACTTTCACGTGCTTTCGCACCATGTTGAAGCCCAGGCGCTTCATCGCTTGAATGTCAAAACGGAGCGCCTCGTCTGTCGGTGGGGTGTAGAGCCCATCGGGCCACCAGCCCTGATCCAGCGGGCCGTACTGAAAGAGTGGCTCGCCGTTCAGCAGAATCCGTGTGTAACCCTGTGGATCTTTCCCCAGCGCCACCGTTCGTAGCGCCGCGTAGCTCTCAACACGATCCCCTCCAGCGGCGGTGAGGGTGAGATTGTAGAGAAAGGGAGAGCCTGGCGACCAGAGCTTGGGACTAGGAACACGCACCGTGAGCGGCTCGCCGGTCTTTCCTGTGGCCGTTACCACGGTTTGTCGCCCGTCCTTGAGCTGGAGCGTGTAGGGAGTTGCTGCCTCAGAGCCCTCCACAAAAAAGACAAGCGCCTGTCGGTCAGGAGTCGTCTCGGCTCGCACCGCAGTGAGATGCCGCACGGGGACACTTTCGAGCCAGACCGTCTGCCAGATCCCAGAAACAGGTGTGTACATCACGCCGCCGGGATCGAGCTTCTGCTTGCCGCAGGGCTGGAACCCACGGGTGGGATCATAAACCCGCACGGTGAGCGTGTTCTCTCCCACACGCAGCGCCTCCGTGATGTCTAAGGTGAACGGATCGTAGCCCCCCTGGTGCTGTCCAACTTCCTGACCGTTCACCCAGACACGCGCCTCCCAGTCTACGGCGTCAAAGTGTAAAAGCTGCCGCTCTTGCCTCTCCGACTTCAGCGTACTTGGGACAAAGCGCCGCTGGTACCAGAGCGCATCGTCGGGCGTGACGGTGCGTCGGACTCCAGAGAGCGCCGACTCGATGCAAAACGGCACCAGGATCTTGCCATCCCAGTGTCTAGGAGCCTCTTGCTGGCCCTTGGGCACCACGGCATAGTCCCAAGAACCATTGAGGTTCTGCCACTGCTTTCGGACAAGCTGGGGCCGGGGGTACTCGGGCCAGGGCAGTGTCTTACTCACTTTTGCGCTCCAGGGAGTGTCGAGCTTTGAGGGATAGGGCGGATTTGCCATTTTGGGAAAACGTTTACCTAGTTTCAAAAAAATAAACCAGAGAGCAGGCTTGCCCTCTGGTTTGACGAGAGCCTAGTCCTCTTCGATGGTGAGGAAACGGTAGGCGCAGTTGGTGATATTGGGCGGGTTGGTTGGGGTGATACATGTCGTCCCAGGGGTCATCAGGCGACGCAGATCAATCGTCCCTGCGTGGCCATCGCACCAGACCACGTTAAGCCGCCCCTGATGGCGTGCCGTGATCCCTCCCTCACGAAAGAAAGTAGGCTGGTTCGTCGAAGGGACGAGACTCAGCACCTGGTAGCCATTCCACTGAGCGATTGTACGGGGCTGGTTCTGGATATTGGACCAGGCGACCTGAAAGCCTCCATTGCCCTCCATTGCCCAGATGGTATCGGCAGGCTGCCCAACCATGGACATCGTGGTCTGGCGAGCGGTGTTGTTGGACTCGGATGAGGGCGGCGTGCCGATCTCCGTGTTCCAGTAGGTCGTGTTGGTGGAGTAGCTGCCCCAGTTCTCGGTTGTTGCTGCGGTCGCAAGCCGCGTAT
>NZ_JANNYP010000013.1:0-6487 GCF_031410135.1 Armatimonas sp.
CCCAGAACCTCATCGCCGACGAGACCCTGCGCTGGGTGCGCGAGAACAAAGACCAGCCATTTTTTCTCTTCTACTCCATCACACTGCCGCATGGCCGCGCCGAGATAGATGATCTGGGAATCTACAAAGACAAGCCCTGGAGCAATCTTCAGAAGACCTATGCCGCCCAAGTCACACGTCTGGATAGTGATATTGGCCGCTTGCTAGCGCTTCTCAAGGAGCTCAAGATTGATGAGAAAACTCTGGTGATTATTGCCGGAGACAATGGCTCGTCCTATGCGCCTGACTCAGAGATTGGGCGCTTGTTTGAGCAGGCCGCCAATGGGCTTCGTGGCTACAAGCGGGGACTGTATGAGGGAGCCCTGCGCCAAGCCGCCATTGCCCGCTGGCCCGGCGTGGTGAAGGCGGGGCGCGTGAGCAGTGAGCCTTGGGCGTTCTGGGACTTCCCCGCCACAGCGGCGGAGCTGGCAGGTGTTAAGCTTCCCAAAGACTATCTCACGGACGGTAAGTCGCTTGTCTCACTCTTGCGCGGCGGGAAGGCCCCCAAGCGGGACTACTTCTACTGGGAGCTCCACGAGGGCAAGCCAATCCAGGCCGTGCGCTTTGGCAGCTGGAAAGCCGTCAAGAACGGCCCCACTGAGGCGATTGAGCTCTACGATCTCTCCAAAGACCCCGGTGAGCGAACAAATCTTGCCAGCCAGCGTCCACAGGAGCTAGCAAAGGCCGAGACACTTCTTAAAACTGCCCGTGTTGCCGACCCAAGATGGTCTCTACAGTGACATCATGAAACTAAGACGATTCCTTGCTCTGCTTGCACTCTTTGTCCCGGCGCTGGTGGCCAGAGCACAAGAGAAGCCCAATGTGCTCTTTCTTCTCTCCGACGACCATAGCTATCCGTACCTGAGCTGCTACGGCGATAGCAATGTCAAGACGCCCGCCTTGGACAAATTGGCCGCAGAGGGGATGAAGTTCCATCGGTTCTTTACGGCGGCTCCCCAGTGCGTTCCCTCGCGGGCAGCGCTTTTGACCGGGCGCTCCCCGGTGGCGGCCCGGATCACTCGGTTCTCCGCACCACTCCCCCGCGATGTCGAGACTTTTCCGGAAGCGATGCGCCAGAAGGCGGGCTACTTTGTCGGAGTGTGTGGGCGTAGCTATCACTTAGATGGCGCGGATCTTGGGGGGCTCGTGACCAAGAACAACCTCAAGACCTTCACGGAGCGCTTCGACTATGTCAAGACCGGCTCCGATGAGGCCACAACCACGCAGATGAGCGAGTTTCTGGAGAAGAAGCCCAAAGATAAGCCCTTCTTTCTCTGGGTGAACTTTAGCGACCCGCACCATGTCTGGAACGCACCGGCCTCGTTCCGGCCCGATCCGGCAAGCCTCAAGCTCCCGCCACACTTCCCCGACCTGCCCGGCATGCGCTCCCAGCTCGCGGACTACTGCGCCGAAGTGAACCGTGTGGACACGAGCGTCGCGCGTATCTTGAAGCTTCTCGCCGAGAAGGGACTGGAGAAAAACACGATCGTGGTGTTTTGCGGCGACAATGGGCAGGCACTGCCGCACGGCAAGGGCTCGCTCTACGATCCGGGGCTCAATGTTCCGTTCCTGGTGCGCTGGCCGGGTGTGGTCAAGCCCGGCGGCGAGTCGCGTGCCCTGCTCTCGGGTGAAGACCTTGCCCCGACACTTCTTGCGGCCACGGGACTTGCTGGCTCAGAGAAGATCAGCGGCGTGAGCTTTCTGCCGCTGCTCAAGGGCGAGGCGTTCACCCCGCGCAAGCAGCTCTTTGCGGAGCGTGGGCCACACGGAAGCGCCCCAGTGACCGTCGGGATGAAGAACAGCGGCTACGATCTCTCGCGCTGCGTGCGCACGGATCGCTACAAGTTTATCTACAACGCGACCCCCTGGATTCCCTACGGCCCCGTGGACTCAGCCGGGGGGGCGGCCTGGAAAGAGATCACGGAGGCCAACGCTGCTGGAAAGCTCATGGCAGGGCTAACTGCCACCTACTTCACCGCGCCCCGCCCCGTCTACGAGCTCTACGACCTGGATACCGACCCGTCGGAGCTAAACAATCTCAGCGGCAAGCCCGCGCTGGCAAGTGTCGAGAGAGAGCTTCGTCTGGCGCTGGCCGAGAAGATGACCGTAGACTTTGACTACCTCCCGCTCCCCGACCTGGGCGACATGCCCCCCACAAATAATCGCGCCGCGCAGTTCAAGCGCCTCGATTCCAACGGGGATGGCAAGCTCAGCAAGGCCGAGTTTAGCGCGGGCCGCGAGGCCAAAGAGGCCGAGCGCTGGTTCATGCAGCGCGACACCAACAGCGATGGATTTATCAGTCGGGAGGAGTTTCTCCCTGCCGTCCCGAATCCAAGGCCACCAAGATGACTAAAATCACGTTCTTACTCGGCTGCGTCCTCCTTACCGTAGCAGGCTGCACGAAGCCCACCTCTCCTGTAAACAGCACTGAGGGCATGGTTAAGATTGCCGGTGGGACGTTTCGCATGGGCAGTGACGATCCGCGCTTTGCCGACGCGCAGCCGGTGCATAAAGTGACGCTTGTTGGCTTCTGGATGGACAAGTACCCGGTCACCAATTCCCAGTTTGAAACGTTCGTCGCCGCCACCAAGTACCAGACCATTGCGGAGCGGCCCCTCGACCCTAAAGAGTTCCCCGGTGTTCCGCTCGACAAGCTCGTGCCCGGCGCGGTGGTATTTACCCCGCCCGACCGTGAAGTCCGTTTGGATGACGTGACGCAGTGGTGGAGCTACATCCCCAAGGCCGACTGGCGACACCCGGAAGGCCCGACGAGCGATCTGAAAGGCCGTGAGAACCATCCCGTGGTGCACGTCGCCTACGACGACGCGGCGGCCTATGCCAAGTGGGCGGGCAAGCGCCTCCCCACCGAGGCGGAGTGGGAGTTTGCCGCGCGTGGTGGGCTCGATCAGAAACCCTTTATCTGGGGCGATGACTTTGCGCCGCAGGGCAAGCAGATGGCCAACACGTTTAACGGCGACTTTCCCAACAAGAACACCAAGACCGACGGCTTCGAGCGCACGTCGCCCGTGGGCAGCTTCCCCGCCAATGCCTTTGGCCTCCACGACATGGCGGGCAATGTCTGGCAGTGGTGCTCTGACTGGTACCGCCCCGATTATTTTGCCAAGAGCCCCGAAAAAAGCCCCAAGGGCCCGGAAGAGAGCCTCGACCCCGATGAGCCGGGAATCCAGAAGCGCGTGCAAAAAGGCGGCTCGTTTCTGTGCTGCGAGGCGTACTGCGCCCGCTACATGCCCGGTGGCCGTGGCAAAGGGGACATCAACACCGGGAGCTCCCATGTCGGGTTTCGGTGCGTCAAAGACGGCTCCCCGTAGTCCTTCGGTTTACTGTAGCACTTCGGCGCTCTCCACGCGGCGCTGCGTAAAGCCCGTGAATACCTCGGGGTGTGGCAGGATTGCTGCGGGCGGTTCGCCCGCCTCAGCCATGCGTGCCAAGAGGCGCGTGCGGAGCTGCTCACGGACAGCAGTATGGCTCGGGTGGTTCACCAGGTTCTGGAGCTCGTAGGGATCGGCTTCTAGGTCGTAGAGACAGTCCTCGGTGTAGGTATCGCTACCGGGCTGGCTATTGCCTCCCACGCCTGCGGCAACCACGCTGTACTTCCAGCGGTGCGTGCGGATGCAGCGCCCCACCTGGCTCTCCGAGATCTGCGAAAAGACCTCTCCCGGCCAGCCCTCGGAGCGGCGTAGGAGCGAGCGGCCCTGCATGGTCTCCGGAATCGAGAGGCCCGCGGCATCGAGAAGGGTGGGGGGCAGATCTACCAGGCTCACTAGGTTCTGCAGCCGTCCCTGCCCGGAGAAGCCTGGCCCGGAGAGCGCGGTGGGAACCCGTAGGCTGGCATCGTGGCAGCTGCGCTTGTACTCGGCGTTGCGCGTCTTGAAGTGGTTGCCATGGTCTGAGGTGTAGAGCACCACCGTGTTTTCCAGGATACCGAGGCTCTTGAGCGTGTCTAAGAGGCGGCCAAATGCCTCATCGAGCCGCTTGATCATCCCAAAGTAGCCGGGCAGGTGCTGCGCGCTTGTGCCCCCTAGGGTCTGGAGGTCGGGAGGCGTCCAGCGGCCTGTGTAGCGCTCGGCGTAGCCTGTTGGAGCCGGGTAGTCATCGCGGTGGTTCTGGTGGTGTGGCTCGATATAGGAGAGAAAGAGAAAAAACGGCTGGTCGCTCTGAGTGGCGCTGTCTATAAAGCGAATCGCCGCGTCCGTGATGCCATCCACGCGGTAGCCGGGGAGCTTAACCGGGTTGCCGTCGCCGTCGAAGACCGTGCAGTCGTAGGCATCGCTGGTGAACTCCAAGAGATTGGAGGCCAGCCAGAACTCGTAGCCGCCGCGCTGCTCCTTGGGAACCGGGCCAATATGCTCGTGCGACCCGAGGTGCCACTTGCCGATGTAGCCGGTCTGGTAGCCTGCCTGTGAGAAGCTCGTGCCCAGGTTGGGCAGGCTCTGATCCAGCCCGATCCCAGTGCGCCAGGTTCCCGTCGCCGTGGCGTACATCCCGGTCTGGAGGCAGGAGCGTGCGGGGCCACAGACCGGCTGGCAGGTGTAGGCGTGGTAACAGTGCGTTCCCTCTTGGGCAAAACGGTCAAAGTTAGGCGTCAGATCGAGGGGGCAGCCGTGCACTCCCGTGGTGTCGGCGCGCTGCTGGTCGGTAAAAAAAACAAGGACATTGGGCTTCATAGAAAGGCTCATTTCGATTCTGGGGTATTCTACTGCACAAATACTTGTGCTGACAATACGCAAACGATTGCAGAAAAGAAAGAGAGGTGGTAGAGTTTCCTTATGAAGTACAAAGCTGTCTCGACTCTGGTGTTGCTTGCTACCCTACTCCCTCTCTCTCTCGCCGCTTCGGTGCGGGCACAAGAGCAAGCCCCTAAGCCGCGCTACAATGTTCTGTTCTTGATGGCCGATGACCTGCGCCCCGAGCTGGGGAGCTACGGTGCACCCGTCAAGACCCCGAATTTAGATGCACTCGCAAAGTCCGGCGTGCGCTTTGAGCGTGCCTACTGCCAGTACCCGCTCTGTAACCCGTCGCGCTCTAGTTTGCTCACGGGGCGCTACCCACAGCAGACGGGCGTTCTGGACAACCAGGGAGACCTGCGGCAGCTTCACCCTGATTGGGTCACTCTGCCCCAGCACTTCAAGAACAACGGCTACTCGACACTGGCAACGGGCAAGATCTACCACGGCGGACTCGAGGCTGATCTCTCTTGGACCGAGGGCGGACAGCGCAAAAAAGCCACGCAAGAGGCACTCTATGCCCTCGCAGACCCCGATGATGCCCTCCCCACCTCCATTGCCCAGCAGCCACGCCCTACCCCGCAGCAGCAGCGCGACCGAAAGGCGAACTCGGATAAGATTATCGTCCTGCCCGGCAAGGGCGATACCCACGCGGACAATAAGATTGCCGAGCAGACGATGGACTACCTCACACGCTACAAAGACAAGCGATTTTTTCTGGCGTGTGGCTTTCAGAAACCCCACAGCCCCCCCACGGCGCCGCAGAGCTTCTTTGATCTCTACGAGGTCAGCAAGATGGAGCTTCCCACCAATTTTGCACCGCGTCCGACGGTAGCGCCGGGGTTTCCGACACCGTCGCTAGTGCCCAACTACGATCTTTTTATCGAGCGTGACGCCACGCCCGAGCAAGCTAAAGAGATGCTACGGGCCTACCGCGCCTCGACGAGCTGGGTGGACTGGAACGTAGGTCGTGTGCTGGGAAAACTCGATGAGCTAGGGCTGCGTGAGAAAACGATAATTGTCCTCTGGGGCGATCACGGGTATCATTTAGGCGAGTGGGGGAAGTGGAGCAAGCATGGCTCGCTCTACGAAGTCGGGGCACGGGTGCCGCTTCTTGTGGTGATGCCGGGAGCCAAGGGGAACGGAAAGAGCTCGCCGCGCATCGTCGAGACGCTCGATCTCTACAAAACCCTCTGTGAACTTGGTGGGATTCCCGTACCTGCCGGTGTGGAAGGAGCAAGCCTAGTGCCGCTCCTGAAAGACCCCACGATGCGCTGGGATCGTCCCGCCTTCACTGTCGCGGGGCAGGGTAAGAATGTCCATATCGCGGTTCGCTGGGATCGCTGGCGCTACGCGGAGTACGCCAACGGTCAAGCCATGCTTATAGATGAGGTTGCCGATCCAAAAGAGACAAAAAATCTTGCGGACGACCCGATGCACGCCACGATGCGTGAAAAGCTAGCCGGTATGCTTCGCGCCTACCGAGCAAAAGTAAAGTAAATAGACTTAAGAAAATCACGCGCTCAATATAAATCTTTATCTTGGAGAAACTCTATGAAACAGGCTTTGTTGCATAACGTTTTTGGATAGACGTGCTTAACTGCATTTTCTGAACCTACCTCGTTAAGTTACTAGGTTAGAAGGCGACACGATGGCATAGCTCTCACAACGGCCAAATTCAAGGAAACGATTCAAAATACGAC
>NZ_JANNYP010000014.1:0-5997 GCF_031410135.1 Armatimonas sp.
AGTCTCTGGAAAGCCTCTGTCAAAAGCTCGATGGAATCCCTCTGGCGCTAGAGCTGGCGGCCTCGCGGATTCGTAGCCTGAGCGTCAGCGAGATGCAAAGCCAGCTCTCCGAGAGCCTGAGGCTCCTGGCACGCCCCAACAAAAACTCGCGGCATTCGTCACTCCATGCGGCCATAGACTGGAGCTGGCGCATGCTCTCGCCTAGCCAGCAGAACTTTCTCGCGCAGCTCTCCGTGTTCCGTGGCGGGTGGAGTGTGGAAGCAGCGATCGTCATCTGCGAGCTTTCCGATGCGCAAGAGCGTCTCAATGCCCTCGCCGACGCGTCGTTGGTGGTTCATGAAGAAACGCCGACGGGCCAGACACGCTTTCGCCTGCTGGAGCTCATCCGTGCCTTTGCCGCCGAGCAGCTCACCGAGAAAGCGAGTGCTGCGGTTCAGGAAAGACACCGAACCTACTATGCAACGCAGCGCCCTGAAAGCCCCGAGGAGGAGGCCAATGTCCTTGCGGCACTAGAGTCGGCGTGTGCGGCGGAGGATGGCCTCTGTGCCTACTCCCTCTTTCTGACCTACGCCACCACGGCACTGGCGCACTTGGGAACACCGACAGCACTGGCCCTCGGGCAACGCGTTCTCTCCCTTCCCGCCCCAACGCCTCGTGAGAAGCTGGTCGCGCTCAGCCACACGGTCGCCTTTGCCGATACGTGCGGAGACACCAAGCTCGCGCAGGCACAGGCGCAAGAGGCACTCACTCTGGCAGGATCGGAGCCAGAGCTGCGTGCCATCGCGCTCTCGATCCAGGGACAGCTCGCGGTGTCAAATTACGCCCGTCCCACAGCGGTCATCCCGCTCCTGCGCGAAGCCCTAGAACTCTCGACCCAGTGCAACGACATCACAACCCAAGCCACGATCCTGCGTCGCCTCGGGATTCTCTTGATTCGCAATAAAGAGCTGGCTGAAGCAGCCACCTGCTTTGAGATTTCGGAGACGCTTTTTACATCGGTGAGGGATCTCTCGGGGGCACGCTACGCCCTTGCCAACCGTGCCCATGTCCTAGGGCAACAGGGAGATTCCGAGGGCTCTCTGGTACTCTACGCCACGTGCTTGGAACGAGCACGAAAAGAAGGCGATCTCGTCCACCAGAGTAAGCTCCTCCTCAATATCGGCTCGCTCCAGGCAGAGCTAGGACAATGGGACGACGCGCTGGGATCTGGCCAAGCCTGCATCCGTGTCTGCCAACGCATCGGGAACCTGCGGACACTTGCTTTTGCTTTCTGGAACCTCCCAGAGCCGCTACTCCATCTAGGCCGGCCCGAAACCGCCGCGCTATTGATGGCCTTCGCGGAGACCTTCTGGCTCGCCCGTTTCGATGCCCTTGGTGAAGAGGACTATGTGTACCGGGACAAGATCCTAGAAAGCAGCCACGCCACGCCGCAGCAGCGTGCCACGGGCAGCGCACTTTCCCTCACCGATGCACTCGCACTGGCACTCTCCTAAAAACCTGTGTAATAACCAACCTCTCCTCCCCAACCCTCCTCTCCCGGGCGCTCCTTCGTCGCTGGGAAAGGAGGGAGTTATGCACCAATAATCCCCTTTCCCAAGGAGGAACGACTGCCCGGGAGAGGGGTAGGGGAGAGGTTTTTACACAGGTTCTAAAAACCAGAGAGGATCTGGTCGGCGGCGACGTGGGTGCGGGTTTCCTTCTTGCCATCCGGCCAGCGAATCGTGAGGCTATCCAACGACGTATGGCGGCCAAGGCCCAGATGAATCCGGGGGTCGCTGGAGGAGAGATAGGCCGAGGCCGGAGAGACCTGCCCCACCCATTGCTCCTTGCCGACGGACGCGGTGATGGTCGCACCGTAGGCAAAACGATTACCCCTGCCTTCTGCACGGCGCAGATCCAGCGTCAGGTAGTGGTTTTTTGTCTCCGAGAGATTGTGGGCCAGAAGCGGCCTGCCTTCGTAGTCTACGGCGAGGAAGTCCATACGACCATCGTTATCGAAATCGCCAGTAGCGAGGCCACGGCCTAGGATCGGCCTGGCAAGTGCGCCTCCCAGCAGCGGAACCAGATCACGGAAGCGCTTGCCCTGCTGGTTTTGAAAGAGCATCAGCGGCTGGAGAAAGCTCGTGCTGGAGTCAATCTCGTGGGTGTTGTCATAGACATGGCCGTTGGCAAAGACCAGATCGGGGAAACCGTCGTTGTCAAAGTCGAGCCACTTGGCTCCAAACCCGAGTGGCTTATAGGTCGGGAGCGCCAGCCCAACGGCATCACTGGCCTGCTCATAGGCTCCTTTGCCTAGCGCACGATAGAGCATGTAGCTCTCGCCGGAGAAGCCCGTGACCGCAAGATCCAGCAAGCCATCACGGTCGTAGTCGGCCCAGTCGGCTCCCATGGCGGCCATGGTATGCCCCTGCATTCCGTAGGCAACCCCGCTGAGCATTCCCTCGTTGGTGAAGCGCATCCCGCCCTGATTGATCAGAAGCTCCGCTGCCATACCGTCATTGCCGATATAGAGATCCTGCCGTCCATCCCCATTGGCATCCGTAAAAGCAACCACCAGCGCCTTCCCACTGGTCTTAGGCAAGCGGCGCTCCGTGAACTTGCCATCACCACGGTTCTCCCAGAGCTCCGGGAACTCCGGCTTGTAGGCACTGGGTGGGCAGCCGCTCTTGATGCTCATCGGGTTATCGTCACAAAACTGCGGCTCACTTGGGCCAAAGACCACATAGTTTAAGAGCACCAGATCAAGACGGCCGTTGCCCACCAGATCCATAAACCCCGCGCTCGCCCCCCAGTGGCCCCGGTTGTCCCGGCGAAACCCCGACGCTTCGGTGACATCGGTAAACGCCTTGCCACCGTCGTTTTTCAGCAGCGCAAGGCACCGGTAGCCCGTGAGCACCAGATCCAGCGTGCCGTCGTCGTTGAAGTCCCCCACCGCCACGCCTTTCCAGTCGCCGGAGAGCTTGTCTAGGCCGAGCGCCTTTGTGGTCTCGATAAACGTCCCCTTTTTCTGGTTGTGGTAGAGCCGTGGATAAGGCGCAGCCACCAGCAAGATGTCCTGCCAGCCATCGTCGTCGTAGTCTATAAAGGCGCACCCCGTGCCAAATGCCTCCAGATTTCGGAGTGGGCGCGGCTGTTTGGGCCAGGTATAGTCCAGCCCCGCTGAGAGCGTCACGTCCTCAAACCCAATGCCGTCTATAAGCTTTGGCGGAACAATCACCGGCGCAGATGGCTTCTTTGGGCAGCCACTGATCAGCAGTCCCAGCGCCAAGAGCACAATGAGCAAGCTAAGGTGAGCAAGTGTTTTCACCTTATGCCTCCAGCCGCTTCTGTAGCTTAGCTCGAAAGAGTGGTGCGCTGGGGCCACTGATCCGCACGGTAACTCGATCTTTGCCGTTCGTCAGGTGCTCGGGAATCCAATATGTCTCAGCCAGGTGCCGGTGCTTTTCGACTGCCTTAGTGATGATCACAATGGGCTGTTCCTCAACCTCGACGGTGAAACGGACATCGTGATCTTGCGGTGGCCCCCAGAGGCACTCCAGATCCAGGGGAGAATCGGGCAGGGAGCGGAGCGTGAAAGAGAACCAGCCGTTTTCTTCGGCCTGACGGAACTTCCAAGCGCTGCGCTCGCCGCCGATAAAGCCTTCACCTGCAAAGTGATGGTCGCGCTCGGGCTGCATCTGGTTGGGCCAGAACTCATCAAGCTGTTTGGTGCGCTGATTATGCGCCTGAGTTTCCGTAGCGCGATAGGCCACTTCTTTCTCTGCCCACTCGTCGTTGGTAAAACTATCGAAGTAGACCGCCTGCCGCCGACCGTGGAGCTTATAGAACGGCACCAGCGAGATACCCTCACGCTCGAACGTACGGCTTACAGGATCGAGGAGCACGGGCGCGGGAGGAATCTGAGCATTGAACGGCTCACCGCCATCGGCATCGCCGGGCGGCGGCGCAGCTCCCAGATCGGCGGCAAGTACCATGGGGCCGTCTAAAAGCGCGAGTTTATCTGGTGCCCCAAGAAGGCTCTCAATGGCGGGTTTCTTGCGAAAGACCAGCTCGTCGCTTCGAATGTCTCTCCAGCGAATTGCCGAGTACCCGGCCCAGGTGGGAAGTCGCAGGCGGACGGCAATGTCCTGTGGGCCAGTGACAGTAAAGCGCACTGTTTCGCTCTCAGGAAAGGGTGTCTCCTGGCAAACCGTCAGCCCCCATTCTGGCAAATGCACCTCCGAAGCGACAAGCTGCGTTACGTAGAGCACCCGATGCTCAGCATCCGCAAAATACACCCCATCGCCGTAGCGGGTGTGGTTCTCCCAGCCGGTGCCGACGCAGCACCAGAACGAGTCCTCGGGAGTCGAGTAGTGCTTGAAGTGCCCAGAGAGCAGCGAGACGAAGTAGCAGACCATCCCATCTTCCGGGTTCTGGCTTGCCAGAATGTGGTTGATGCGCACCTTCTCCATAAAGTCCCCGTACTCGGCCTTGGACTCCCAGCAGAAGAGATGCTCGGTGAGCTTGAGCATGTTGTAGCTATTGCACGTCTCGCAGGTCGAGTGGGTCAGCCGCGCCGAGAGATCGCCTGTCGGCCCAAAGTGCTCGCCGCTCCCATGCCCCCCGATGACATAGCTATGGCTCTGGGTCACAAAGCGCCAGAAGTTCTCCGCGATCTTTCTGTACTTTTCATCCCCTGTCACTTCGTAGAGCCGGGCACAGCCAATGATCTTAGGAATCTGCGTGTTGCCGTGGAGCCCCGGAAGGCAGTCCACTCCCTCCGCGAGGGGATCAAGGACAGCGTGGTGGTAAAACTTCTCTGCCAGCTCTAAGTAGCGAGCCTCACCCGTGAGCGCGTAGAGCTCCGCAAGCGACTCGTTCATGCCGCCGAACTCGCAGCCCAGCATCGCCTGCCATTGTGCGTCGTCGAGCGTCGCGGTGACGCCTATGGCCCAGTCAGCGAGCTTGGTGACGATCTCAAGTGCGAGCTCCCCCCTCCCTCCCACCGGGTGGGGGGGACGGGGGAGAAGGGTCGCCGCATCCAGCAGCCCTGCAAAGAGCTTGTGGAGGTTGTACCACGGCACCCAACAGTCGTTGAGGTCGAAGTTTCTCGCCCGGACAATGCCCGCCCGAAGCTCTCCAAAGACCCGATCCGCGTCGGGCATGCCGCCGATAAAACCGTCACTTCGGGCCTCTTGACAGCGCTTCAGCTCTGCGAGAATCAGCGAGACGCGCTCGGCAAAGCGCTCGTCACCTGCCGCAGCAAGGCGCACACAAGCCGAGAGATAGTGCCCGAGTGAGTGCCCCGCGAGGCTCTGCTGCTCCCAGCCACCATAGGCATCGCCGCAGGTAGGGAGCCCGGCGTTTTGGTAGAAGCCATGGAGCAGATGCTTGGGGTCGAGGGCGAGCAACCAGACAGCATTACGGTCGCGGGCATCGGCAAAGGGGCCGGAGAGGAGCCGAACATGACGTGGGTCTAGAGGCGTCAGCATATCGCCTGCATTTTACTGTAAAATGCCGCCATGACACGACGAATGTTCTTTGGCATCGCAGCCACTCTTGCCCTGCTCTCCCCTGCTTCGGCCCAGACGCGCCATGCGGAAGTGGTCTATGGCCATAAGCTCGGTGTGGCACTGACAATGGACGTGACGTTCCCGGAGAAATCCAAGTCCAACGGGATCGGGATTCTCTGGATGGTGAGTGGTGGCTGGGTCTCCAGCCATAGCTCCATCAATCCCACGCTGGGGAAAGCCTTCGCAGACCGTGGCTACACGCTCTTTCAGGTCGTCCATGGCACCGTGCCAAAGTTCACACTTCCCGAGATCATGCAGGACATCCACCGCTCCGTGCGCTTTGTCCGCAGCAATGCCAGCCGCTGGGGCATTAACCCGGACAAGCTCGGTATCAGCGGGGGCAGTGCAGGCGGCCATCTCTCCACGATGATGGCGGCCTACGGTGGCCCCGGCGATCCCGCTGCCAAAGATCCCATTGACCGTGCCTCCAGCGCCGTGCAGTGCG
>NZ_JANNYP010000015.1:0-13071 GCF_031410135.1 Armatimonas sp.
GATCGCCGGGACAAATCACTGGCAGATTATTCCCAAAAAGAGCCTGACACGCGGCGCACTCTACTACCTGGAACTCAACACGGAGAGCGACCGCTGGCACACCATCTTCCGTGTTATGCAGTGATCTCGTGCCCGAAGAACGAGTCTTCCGGCTTAAGAGGGCTACGGCTGCCTTCGCAGCCAGAAGTATCTACTGGGCACGAAGGTGCCCGTCGCACTCTTAAGCCGAGACCCTCGTGGTTACGGCTAAATCGTGTGATGCAGTGAGTCGCAAGCTATACTGGAGCTATGCTTGCGCTGGCGAAACTTTACACGACAATTGTCTATTTCTATCCCGGTGCGACGGAGCGCTGGTTTGAGGCGACCGAAAAGCTCCTCCCCGAATTGCTCACACAGCCCACGCCAGAGAAACTAGGTGAGTGGCTGGCGGCTCTGGGGGACTCGGAGAGCCGAGTGCTGGTGGAGAAGAGTCGCCGTGCCGAGATCATTCCGGGCTACAGTGGCACAACGGGCGAGGGCTTGCCCCTGCTGACCCTCCCCGATGTGGAGTTTTTGCGAGAGCCGCAGGGGGAGCAGCTACTAGCAATATTTCTGAGCGATGCCTCGCGTGCTCGTGGAGCGATTCTGGATCTCACGGCGACGCAACCTGTGGGGCGTGTTGCCACGGAGCGCTTTGTCACTCTGACGGAGGCAATTGCGGAGCCTACGCTCTGGCAGCGGGTTCACTATGGGAAAGTTCCGGAGGCGGAGAGTGCGACCGGTGGGTTTCGCACGGGCTGGCTAGAGCGCGATGCCCAACGAAACCTCCGTCGCTGGCCGCCCACCGCGTTTCTGGTCACGCGTTACACCCCACTTCCCCCGTTTGCCCTGGCATTGGTTCAGCTAGGATACGGCGCTCTCTTTTTTGTGGGGGAGGGAGAGCTTCCCGAAATCCCGCTAACCGTGACTCTCACTCTGGACGCCCGAACCCGTGTGCGTGTTCGCACGGGCCTGACTGCACAGCCAATTCCTGTCCGCTGCTCAGATACTGTCGTGGCACGGAATGCGGCGCAAGAGTGGATGCAAAAGCCAGTTGCACAGGCCCTGCGTGCGCCTGAGCTAGCCTCCTATAAACTTCCTCCCCCGCCACAAACACGGCTCCACGCAGCGCTTCGGCTCTGGGGGACTCTCTGGCTTCTCCACCCCGAGCGTGAGAAACTCCGCCCGGAGCTGGAGCGCGCCCTACCAGGATTTCTTAGCGAAGTGCGTGCTGCCACAACCGCTCTGGCGTTTCATAAAGCCGTGCGCAAGCTCCTACGACGCACGGGCGATGGCCACGCCGTGACATTAACCCCCTTAGATGGCTTGCTCTTTGGAACCGCCGCCGCTGCGGTGCGGCTCCGGACGATTGAAGGGAAAACCACCATCGTCGCGCTCCGTCACCCGGCGGCAGAAGCAGGCGGAGCGAGAGTGGGGGACGTGATCACAGCGGTGGATGGTACGCCGATTGCAGCCCGTCGGGCACAGCTTGATCCCTATCTGGCGGCGGGAACCCCGCAGGCGCGGGAGAACTACCTGAGTAACCGGCTGCTGGCGGGCGACGAAGGCAGCATGGCGCGACTCACCCTGGAAGGGGGCAAGACCGCCGCCGTTCCCCGCCTGCAAACCGAGAACAACGAGCGGGGGGGCGATCTGGTTCGGGTACTGGCAGGCGGCGCAGTCTACGCGGATCTCGACCGGCTGAAAGGGGCAGATATCGAGCCACTCTTTGCACGCTTTGGCAACACTCCCGCGCTGATCTTCGACCTGCGTGGCTACGTGGACGATGGCGTGGCCTGGGAGCTAGCTCCGCATCTGTCGCGGGTGGACCAAGCCGTGGCCGCGAAGTTTATCCGGCCCGTGGCGTTATCGCCCGAGGGGGATGCACTTTCGGGAAGGGGGATGGAAGAGGTTTTCTACCAGCATCTTCCGGCGCGTGGACGACGCAGGCCTTACACGGGGAAGCTCATCGTGCTCGTGGACGAGCGCACGCAGAGCCAGTCGGAGCACACGGCGCTGTTTCTCATTGCCTGTGGGGCACTTCTCATCGGCTCGCCCACGGCAGGAGCTGTCGGGGATGTCACCAACCTGGCCCTCTCCGATGGCATCGTCGCACGGTTCTCCGGTCAGGATGTGCGCTTTCCCGATGGTCGTAAAGTGGCAGGCGTAGGAATCGTGCCCCAAAAGCTCGTGCGGCCCACCCGGAGAGGTCTCCAGGCAGGCCGCGACGAAGTGCTAGAAGCCGCGCTAAAGGTTATTATTTAACGCGTGTCATGGGCTGACCTTGCCCAATGGTGAGGCTCTCTCCCTCAAGCTTAAAGGTCTCCGAAGCTTTTCGCTTATCAGCGGGGATCATGGTTAAGATCGCGGGAGGATTTCCCGTGGTCAGGTTGGTGCTGAGCTTATCGCCCTCCACGGCCCAGGTACCGCTCAAGGTCACCTGACCGACGACTGGTGCTGTTGCGGAGACCGTCATCTGGCCGCCGTCCTTGAACTCAAAGGTGGCCGGAATATTGTTGTAGTTCCCTGACCACTTGCCCACAGGAGTGGGTTTCTTGCAGCCCACAGTGAGAATAAGGGCAGGTAAGACGAGCATCGCTGCTAAGTTTCCGAATTTCATAGACTTTCTCCTAGCCGCCTGTGGCGACTTTGACAAGGGTAGGGCGGAGCACTTTATTGCCTAGCATGTAGCCACGCTGTAGCTCCTCAACAATCGTATTTTCGGGCTGATCACTCTCTTCGGTGCTGAGAATCGCATCGTGCAAGTTTGGGTCGAAAGGGGTGCCGGGGCCGCCTGAGATCACCTGGACGCCTTCGCTGACCATTGCCTCACCAAACTGCTTGTAGACCGCGTTGACTCCCATCACTAGTTTTTCGTAGTCCTTGGTCTGGGAGGCGGCGATCAGGGCACGCTCGAAGTTATCTAGGATGGGCAGGAGCTTGGTGATGGTTTCTTCGATGAGGTAGGCTTTAAGCCCCTCACGCTCTTCTTCCGTGCGGCGCTTCAGGTTTTGGAAATCGGCACGGGCACGCAAAAAATCGGTCCGGGCGGCTTCCAGCTCCCCTGTCAGGCTTTCCACCTGAGCTTGCAGAGTGGGAACATCTTGGGTCAACGTTGCCGTGGCGCTATCGGCATCAAACTCTTCCCCGGAAGTCGGGGTGGCGCTATCGTCTGTCATGGCGTCTCCGTCAGAATTTTTGCCTCGTTTAAAACGGGAAAACACAGCCCCTAGTTTACCGTATTTTTTCGCCGTAGGAGATAGAGCAAAAACGAGCCAAGCCCTGCGAACCTATAGCCGGGGTCAATGTAGTGCTCGATCACGTAAAATGCGAAGTAGTAGAGGCGGCAAAACGACCACAGTGCAATCGCCAGAAGGGCCGCCAGCCGCACTGACGGAAACTCCACCAGGATGCCCGCTACCGACCCGCACCCCGCCAGTAAAAACAGCCCGGCCTTGAGATACATCAGCCGAGGATCTTTTAAATCGCCCATACACAAGAGACGCTGCAAAGCGGGTTTTCGGTGCGGTGTGTGAGCGCCCGGTTTATTCTTGAATACCTACAGTGGCGAGACCTCTAAGATAAGCTGGGGCTTGCCATCGGGGCCGTTGACGACGTGCTTGCCGTAGCCCGTGAACTCCCCAGAGCGTCGTACCGTTTTCCAGGCACCGTGTGAATCCAGAAGATATTTCCCTATCTGGTGGTCGCTGGGAGTGCGCTCACCGCCAGGTGTCGCTTGGAACCAATAGATCTTGGGAGTGGTGGTACGTGCTGGAATCAGAGGCATTAGCTCCTGAGCCTGAGCCCATTGGCCGTTCTCAAGAGGCTGGTTTTTGGAAACAAAGCCTCGGATATAGTTGGGATGGCGTGGGTCGGTGTTAAGGGTCATGGTCACCCGTGCATGGCCCAGCATTTTCCAGGCGAATCCCTGCGACTCAAGATCCTTTACCTTGTCATCTGGATCTCGCATAACGGTTCTTTGCTCGGTCCAGACGACGAGACCAGGCATCTGGAGTCCGCCGAGAAAGCTATTCTGTGACGAGTCCATCGAGATCGTGGATGAGTTTTGGTAGAGCTCTACCATCCGCTGAAGAACTTCTTCTTTTTGCTTACGGTAGCGCTGGTCTTCCTGTAGCTTCCGTTCCTCCGCAGGAGTGAAGCGGAGCAAGTAGATCGTTGCAATAAGGCCGCCTTTTGCGTTGCGTAGTTCCCGTTTTTGTCCGGTCTTCAAGGTGAAGGGAGCCACTGAAGTCCATTGTGTCGTTGTTGGAATGGTGACTTTGACAGTGTTTGTGCTGCCATCACCATCTAGAAATAAGGTGTTCCTTTCCTGAACTTGATCTATCGTCTGGCCGGAGGGAACAACGACGATCTTACCTCGTGCCTTGCCATTGATGATGATCGATGAAAGTCCTTCAGGAAAGAACTGCCAGGCTTCTGGGTACTCGTGGTAGGTGCTGTGTGGGCGAGAGCGGGTGAAAAGTGTGCCACCAACGGCGCAGAAAGCGGCGGTGGCAGTGACGAGAATCATTCGGGCTTGCATGGGTTTTCCTTTGAGTTTCAGGCGAGTTCGGGTCGGAATGCTTGAGGGAGCGTGGAGAGCTCGCAGGGATATCCAGAGCGTCTCCAGGCGTTTTTTTTCCTTTCGACACGGGGCACAGTGGGCTAGGTGGAGCCGTACTTGGAGAGCCCGCCAGGGCGAGAGCTCGTGGTGTACCAGGTCGAGCAAATCAGATTGTAGGCGCTCGTGAGAGTTCATTTTGTTTTCGTCTCCTCCGAGAGGATAGTGCGCAACGTCTTCACCGCCGAATGGACACGCCACTTGAGCGTCCCCACAGGCTCCCTCAGAATCGCCGCCGCCTCTTTGTAGGTGCGCCCCTCGATTGCCGTGAGCTCCAACACGCGCCGCTCGGCTTCGGAAAGCTTTGCGAGGGCGCTTTTGAGCGTGAGCGAGTCAATGAGCTGAGGCGTGGCATCGGGTAGGTTCTGGGCGTCGTCTTTCAGTTGCTCCGTCTGGTGACGGGAGCGCTGGCGGTCTCTCAGCCGTCGCCGTGCGATCCCGAGCAGATAGGGCAGAGGAGCCGCGTCGTTGCGAAACGCATCTTGCTGGTGGTAGGCCGCCAGAAGGGTCTCTTGTGCGACATCCTCCGCCTCCGCCGTGTCGGGAGTGCGGCGACTGAGATAACCGACAAGTTTTGCGCGAAGCGGTGCGAACCGTCGCTCAAACTCCGTGGGCTTCTCGTGAGATTTCATGGTGCGTTGCGGAAACATAGGCTGTCTCACTAAAGATTAGCAGTGAGAAGTGCAAAAGGTTGGGATTTTCGCGAATCATTTTTTCTTCATGATTGTATGGCAAACTGGAGCCAGGAGAGGTTGATAACAATGAAACGACAGTTTTTAGCGATAACGGCACTCGCGCTCTGTGGCGCAGTGGCATTTGCTCAAGGAGGCTTTGGTGGCCGCGGGGGTGGCCAGGGTGGTGAGCGTGGCGGTGGTGGCTTTGGCGGCGGGCGTGGTGGCGGCATGATGCGCATGAACCCGGTGATGAAGGCGCTCGATAAAGACGGCAACGGTGAGCTTTCCGCAGCGGAGATCGCGGGGGCGGCAGCGGCGCTAAAGACGCTGGATAAGAACAAAGACGGCAAGCTGACCGAGGACGAGCTACGCCCCCCGATGCCTCCTGGGGGCTTTGGCGGCCCTGGTGGTGCGCGTGGTGGCCCCGGCGGAATGATGGGTGGCCCTCCCGACCCGTCGCAGATGGTCAATATGCTCATGGCCAACGACAAGAATAAAGATGGCAAGCTGAGCAAAGAGGAGCTTCCCGAGCGCATGCAGGGGATCATGGGCCGTGCCGATACCAACAAGGACGGCAAGCTGACCCGCGACGAGCTAACCAAGTTCGCCTCTAGCATGGGGGGGCCAGGAGGCCCCGGCGGTCTTGGTGGACCTCCTCGCTAAGCTAAAGCGGGTCAGCGCTCGTTCTTGGAGCTTTCACCACGAACAGATCCTGGGAACGTCGCTGGCCCTCCGTTTTCGTGCCTCGTCGCAGGCGGTAGCAAGGCAGGCGGAGCAAGTGGCCCTCGCCGAGATTCAGCGCCTGGAGAAGCTCTTCAGCAGCTACAATCCTGATAGTGAGCTGCGCCGCTGGCAGGGAACCGCCACGCTTTCCCCCGAGCTTTCCGAGCTGCTGTTTGCCTGTGAGCGCTGGACAGAGAAAACCGACGGCGCGTTCCATCCCGGCGTCACGGCAGGGCTTGCGCCGCTCTGGCAGCACGAGAGTGACGGCAGGTTCACGCGCCTTAGCGAGCTTTCTTTTACTCTCAATGCCATTGCCAAAGGCGAGATCGTGGATCGGGTCTGCGCTACGGTGCTGGCCTGCTCCGAGAGTCTCTTCGAGGTGATCGTCAATATTGGCGGCGATCTCTGCGTCCGGGGCGAGCGCTCTGTTGAAGCCACGGTCGCGGGGGAAGCCGAAAATAGCCCGCCCCTCTCTCGGGTGTGGCTGTGTAACCAAGCGCTGGCGACCAGCGGGAGCGCTCGGCGTGGCCTGCACCTGCACGACCCCCGCACGGGGCAGCCCGTGACGCATGTTGTCAGTGCCTCGGTGATTGCGCCAAGTGCTCGCGTCGCCGATGTGCTGGCGACGGCGTTTTGTGTGCTCACAAAAGAGGAGAGTCTTGCTCTGGCGGAGAACGAAGAGGGCGTTGCGTGTCTGCTCGTGACGGTAGCGGGAGAGATCGTGCGTAGCCCTCGCTGGGCAGATTGGGAAAAATAGAATGCAAAAGAAACCATGGGACAGTAGCCTGGAGCTGCTGATTAACTTCGAGATCAACAACCCTGGTCAAGGGGGGTATCGTCGTCCGTACGTAGCAGTCTGGATTGAGGATAAAGAGGGCAGCCCGGTGCGCACGCTGGAGCTCTGGTTCCAGCAGGGTGGGCGCGGGATGCGCTGGCTACGTGATCTGCGTGCCTGGGTGCGTGGCGAGAACATGCGCAAGTTAGTAGACGGCGGCGATCTGGCGGCAACTTCGTCGAGCCCCACCCGCCAGCCGGGTAAGTACAGTGTGGCCTGGGACGGCAAAGATGATAAGAAAAAGCCGGTGGCTCAGGGCGAGTACTTTATCTGTATAGAGGCCGCTCGTGAGCACGGCACCTACCAGCTCATTCGAAAGAACTTTCCGCTTACCAATAAGCCGTTAAAAGCCGACTTGGGCGGCAATATCGAGATAAAGAGCGCGGATATTGAGCTCCGAAAGAAGAGATAAAACGCCACGTCCGCTCCGGCTTCGTGTCCACTCCGGGATTCGCTGGCTCCATACCTATCTCTCGCTCCTGAGCCTGCTCATGGTGCTGTTTTTTAGTGTCACGGGCCTGACGCTCAACCACGCGGACTGGATCGTGGGGAGCTTGCGCCAGAGCGAGAAAACGGGCCAGATCCCGGCAGAGTGGCTAAGTGGAGCGGAGCCCAAAAAGCTAGAGATCGTCGAGAAGCTCCGTAGCGAGTTTGGCGTGCGCGGAGCCGTCGAGGAGTTTCGGATAGACGAGCGGGAGTGCACGGTCGCTTTCAAAGGCCCCGGCTACTCCGCCGATGCGTTTATCACAAGGCCCACGGGCGAGCTGAAGCTTACTGTTGCCGAGGAGGGCTCGCTGGCCGCGCTGAACGACCTGCACAAGGGCCGCCATACCAATAAAAGCTGGTCGTGGCTGATTGACATCTCCGCAATCCTCCTGACGCTTATCTCGCTCACGGGTTTAGGGCTCTTGTTCTACCTCAAGCGCATCCGCACCGCCGGCCTGCTGGTCGTGGTCGCGGGAGCCGTCTTACTTATCGTCTTCGCCCGCCTGACTCTGGGCTAAGTTTCTCTTGAACCAACCTCGAACCCACCCGACTTCGTTCGTCCCTCACTACGCCACCCTCCCTCAGGGCAGGGAGGGTTTGGGAGGATTTTCCAGCCCCTTTCCCTCTCCCCCTTCCTTCGTAGAGGGAAGGGGGGCGGGGGGATGGGTTCCAAAGCGCTGTAAAAACGCGATCACGGCCTCGGGGTGGGTGGCAGGCAGCACATGCCCGCCGCCCTCAATCACGACATCGGGCCGGACTAGCTCAATCGGAAACGTCTGATCCCGGTCGCCGTGGAGCTGAAACGTCTGCACCCGCGCCGCCTCGCTACTGAGCTCCCAGCCCCGAATCGCCGAGATCGCCCACGCCTCGAAGTCATTGCGAGCGCGTGGAACTTCGGTGCGCTGGGGCAGCTCACTTGGATCGCGCACCGTCGAGATCAGCACGCAGAACTCCAGCCCCAGCACCCCCGCCACTTCATGGGCCACCATGCCCCCAAACGACGTTCCGCCCAGCACCAGCGGCCCCAGTGGGCGTAGCGTCTCTGCCACACGCCGCGCATAGCCCACCAGAGACTCCTCCGCAAGCGGCGCGATCCACTCCGGCGTGATGATCTCTGGAAACGCAGGCCGAATCCAGTCATAGAGCCGAGGCTTCCCATTCATGCCCGGTAGGAGAACCAGTGGTTTCATAAAATTTCCCCTCCGCCCGATAACGGACGGAGGGATCCCCGGAGGAGGGCTACCGGATCACTTTGCCCTTGACATCCAAAAACCACGAGGCGCACAGGTCGTTGCCGAAGGTCTTCCAGTCATCGAGCATCCAGACGACTTTCTTGTCGCGGGTGACCTCGATGATCTGCGGATTCTCCGGGCCGGAGTGGGTGTTGCCAAAGGCAACGTTGCCGTTGGGGAGCACCTGAACTGCGGTGACCCAGCAGAGGCGGATCGGGCGGCCATCGGGGCGCTTGAGCTCGTCGCGCTCGATGCTCCAGACCACTTTGCCTTCTTTGTTCACCTCAAAGACCCGGTTGTTATTGCCGCCCCCAATCATCGTGTTGCCGTTCTTGAGGCGCAGCGCATTGAAGACCGAGACCCCGTGGCCGTCGTGGCCGCCCGTGGCGGGCTGGTTGTTGAGATCGAGCTTGTACTCCCAGACGATCTTGCCCGTGTCGTTGTACTCCCGGACAAGGCCCATGCCCTCGTGGGCGACTAAGTAGTTGCCACTGTCCAGCTTGCGGACGCGGCGGGTATCGCGGTGGGAATCGGGCGCTTCCACGGTCAGCGGCACTTCTTTGACGATCTTGCCGTCTTTGTCTACTTCGATAATGCGCTTGTTGCCCGTCTCTGCGATCATGGTCAGGCCGTTTTTAAGGCGCTGGTAGCCATGGATCTCGATCCGTCCGGTGTAGGGAGCCACCGGCTTGCTCTCCCACTGCCAGACCACTTGCTTATCCTTTGTCATCTCGACGATCTTAGCGGGACCGAGGTGAATCAAGAAGTTGCCATTGGGGAGCACTGAGAGATCATGCGAGTTAAAGCGGCACTCCACTTCCCACTCGACCTCGCCCTTCGCGTTTAGGACAACCACGCGGCCCTTGTCTTGGGCAATGAGCTTGTGGGTGACAGGCTTCTGAGCGAAGGCGGGCGCGACAGTCGCGGCAAACAGTGCCGCTAATAGATACCGACGGGTGATGTTTTCCATGCCTACTAGGTTCGCCAAGCCAGCAGAGAATCCTTCTTAGCCATGGCTCAGTGTGATGACACGATCCCCAATCTGAATCACGACACTTCCCCCTTGGAGCTGGTAGGAACCAAGCAGGTAGAGGCCATTGGCTTCGCAGAAAGCGATCTTGCCGTTGCTGGCTGCCCAGAGGCCATTCGTGCGCTCGACCGTATCGCCAGAGTCAAGCGAGACACCTTGGCCAATCGCTATGGTGCGAGACCAGTGGCTCTCCACAAAGCGCCCGTCGCCGCCTAGCTGGTAGGTGGTACTGCTATCCGTGACGCTCGATGCTTGCTGACGTCCCACAGCATCGCGCGCATCTCGGGACTTTGTGGCAGTCGTGCCCTTCCAGTTTCCCAAGAGGCGGCTATCCCGCTCAGGAGCGCTCGCACTCACGGTAGCGAGAGAATTTTGCAGGGCGGCCTCCCGGGGAGCGATCTTTGCCTTGAGTCCGACTGCAAGAACTGCCGCAATCCGTCCCTTGGGCTCCGAGAAGAGGCAGCGGACGTAGAGAGTAGCGCCACTTCCATTACTGCCCTGAAAGGTGAGGCCGTTGCTATCTTGGCCCGTACGCTGGAAAGTCACTCCCTTGCCGAGGATGAGGCCGCTATTAAGCACCTGTTCCATGAACTGCCCGAGGCGGGGGTCGGTCTTGCTTGAGATTCCATTGGCCTCCCCGACAAGCAGGAGATAGACCTCGTCGCCATCTAGCTTGGTAGTGCCTGGAGGGAGAAGCGCCATCAGGGGGCCGCTGGGCTGAGTTTTCCAGCCCTTGGGCAGCCCGATCCGTAGACCCGCTGGATGAGTATAGTCACTGCCTTGCGCGGCAGGAGGCGTCGGGGTGGGCTTTGTTGTATGAGGCTCTGCTGCACGAGGCTTACTGGGAGTCGGTGGTGGGGCATCTGGAATACCTCCGGTACGGCTGAGGCTCATCATCTCTTCTTCCGTACCAAACTTCATCACAAACTCAATCCCCGCTCCCTTGCGGCGAATCTCAAAGGGGAGGTTGATGCCCTGGTAGGTGAACTTACCACTGAGTGTCTTTCCGTCAGGCGCGACGGTTCCTGAGAGGGTAGCCGTGGAGGAGCCGTCGTGGAAGGTTCCAGTGACGCCACCGTTGCTATCTTGTTTCAAGGTTACCTTGACGTTACCACCATCGTGTTTGCCCGTGTAGTCGCCAGAGAAGCTCTGGAAGTGTGTTGGCGCCGCGACGATGCGAGCGGGGATGGGGAGAAGGAGAGGCATGAGAAATATCCTTTCAAGCGGGGTGTTGGATGAGTTGTTAGTAGCCCTTCCATGTACCGCCACCGCTGCCGACCATGACGCGCACTTCGAAGGTGTGCTTCCACCAGCCGGTGCGCAGGTCCTCAGCGTTGGGGCCTGGGGCATTGGACGAGAGATAGACCGCGCTTCGGTACTCGCCGCCTGCGAGGCGTGCTGCCGAGACAACAAAGCCGATCTTTACCGACGCGCCCGGTGGCAGAACCAGCGGCAGCGTGGTGGGGCGGACATTGAGCCAGGCATGCTGGGTGGCGACCATCCGAATCAGAAGGGTCGCGTCGCCGTCGTTCTTGGCTTCAATTGCCATAAGTCCACCACCACCCTGAGGCACCAGCGGACGGTCGGGCTGGCTACAGACCAGCTTGGCGATTCCCTTGGTGGGAGCGGGGGTGTTTTGCTCCGTGAGGGCGGGAGCAATAGTCTTAGGAAGCTCCCCAAAGAGCGGCGGAGGAAGCCCTGGCTGTCCTGGTGTCTGGGAGGCAATCGTGGCGACGGCGGTTGCGTTTTGGCGCGGCAAGGGGGCTGTCGCTAGCTTCTCTAGCCCGGAGAGAACTTCTCTCAGTCCGGAGAGGGTCTCGCACCGCAGGGTGATTCCTTCTACGCGGCTGCGCACAGTGGGGTTGGCAAACGAGCCGGTCGTGGGCAGGAGCGCCGCGATCAGCTTGGCGGTTGCCTGAATGTCGTTCTCCGTGGTCAGCGCCCCATTGTAGATAGAGCGATGGTGGGGAGCGGCAGGATCAGTGGCCCCAAAGTCGGTGAGCATGACTGCACCATCATCGGCAACTAAGATATTCTCGTAGGAAATCCCACCGTGAGGAAGCTGCCGGCTGTGGGCGTACTCCAGCGCATCTAAAACGGGTAAGAGGAGCCGCCTGAGGGTCTCTAAGTCGGGCCGCCCGCCTTGTGCCGAGAGCCGCTGGCGCAGGTTCTTGCCCCGCGCGACATCACGCACCACATAGAGCTGGTTTTCATCCAGGAACCAGCGCCGGGTCTTGGCAATCGCGGGATGCTCCAGTGTCAGAGCCTCCGTGAGCCGCGAACGGTTTGTCACGGACGCGAGCCGCTTCACCAGCACCGGGCGCTGCATCAGGGGATCGCGTGCCAGCCAGACCGTACTGCCGGGAGTCGGAGTCTCCACAGTACTGGGGCTCTCAAACATGCTTAGAATGGTGTTCTCTGCCATAAGAAAAATATCGCTCTATTATACGGCTAGCTTAGAGCCAAGCTATAGAGAACACCGTTGGTGGCGGTGAGAAATATTGCACCATCGGCGAGGGCAGGCGCGGCGATAATCTGGGAGCCGACGGTGCCCGTCTCGTAGATGCGTTCTGTGGTCTTTCCCGGTGTTGCGCCGTAGATATCGCCATCGGTGACACCAAAGATCAGCGAGCCGCCCATCACCACGGGCGACGAGCGCACGGGGCGGCGTGTCGGGTAGCGGCGTACGGCACGCCCCATCGCCGCGCTGACCAGGTGGATACCGTCCTCAGCGGGCACGTAGAGTAGGCTCCCATCACAAGCCGGTGTGCCAGAGAGCGCCGTGTTGGTGACTTCCACCTGCCAGAGCTCTTTGCCGGTCTGGAGCTCGTGCGCAAAGATCTTGCCGGACTCCGTGGCAGAGTAGACACTGTTGTCAAAGGCAACCGGGGCCGCCTGGAACTTTCCAAGGCCATGGGAGCGCCAGAGCACTGTGCCCGTCTCTAGCTCAATACACGTGAGCGTTCCACTATCATCGTGCACCAGAATCTTCCCGTTAATGAACGCAGGGGCTGTCATCACTGGGCCCTCCAGTGGTGTGATACAGATCCCATCCCCACGCTCGACGGCCACTTGGGCCAGAGCTCCCCCATCGGGGGTGACAAGGGGCACGAGAAGCGGTGAGCCGGGCGTAGAGGGCACGGCGGCTCCATAGACCTTGCCCTCCAGAGTGCGCTCCCAGAGACGAGTGCCACGCAGCACATCCATGCAGACCAGCAGGCCCTCGACCGTGGCGGCGTAGAGCTTGCCCTCGTTGATCGTCACCCCGCCGCGCTCGGGGTAGACGGGGTCCGCGATGGGATACGGGTCCCAGAGAGGAGCACCCGTATCGCTCTGAAAGGCGAAGATATGGGCATCCCCTTCGGTGGTGGCGGCGGTCGAGGCGACGAGGCCGTACGCGGCGACGGGAGCGCTCCAGTAGAGGACTTGCTCGCGACGAGCAGGTGGCACCG
>NZ_JANNYP010000016.1:0-7713 GCF_031410135.1 Armatimonas sp.
GTCGTATTTTGAATCGTTTCCTTGAATTTGGCCGTTGTGAGAGCTATGCCATCGTGTCGCCTTCTAACCTAGTAACTTAACGAGGTAGGTTCAGAAAATGCAGTTAAGCACGTCTATCCAAAAACGTTATGCAACAAAGCCATTGCAAGCGTAACATTCCCATTACCTCCTGTAAGAGTGTAGTTACGGGAAAAGCCATTCGAGGAGTCCCAGGCGTTATTATTATAGAGCGACCAGTCAAGAAGTGTCTGCGCCTTTGCGACGGGTGCCAGTGCAATAAAAAAATAAATAACAAAAGCAATCAGATGTTTAAAAACCGATCTTAACATGGTATCAGTTTCGGTAATCTCCAAAAAAATTGGAGATCATCCAAATTAATCTAGTATTTATAGCGGCTTTTAAGATGTTAATATCACCCTGACTTCTCGGGTACGGGGCGGGATGCTTGTCATTGTGCAGTGTCGCCGCCAGACGTCACTTTAAGCCCGGCTTCGACCCCTGAGTCGCGGAAGATTAGGCTGGCCCCGGTGTAGTGCTCGCGGGCCAGCTCGCGCTGTCCCTGCTTCTCGGCAAGCAGGGCTAGGGCTTTGTGGGCACTAAAGTAGCGCACAATCACGTGAAGCTGGAGAGGATCACTTTCCTTATCGTTTTGGTAGACTCCTCGAACCTTGAGCAGTGGCCACAGAGTGGCGTTCTGCGCGAGAATCACCGGGGCTGTGGGCTGAGTACCCGGTTCGTAGAGGCGCTGGGTAATGCCCCACGGGACGCGTACAAAAGGCTGGAGCCTCTGATTCAGTGAGGGTAATCCCACTTCCGCCGAGTGGTTGTCCTGTCGGTCATCCGAGACGAGGAGCACAGGACGATCCTCCGCAAGAGCCGTCCGAACCAGAAGCTGGAGATACGTGCCATCCGTTGTGGCCTCGCGTGGCAGGCCATAGGGCGAGGGTAGGCCGCGCCATTGGTGCTGCAGATGAACAAAGTACCAACTCTCGTCGTGGTAGAGAGTCCCTTCCAGCAAGTCCACATTTAGCACCGTCACATCAGGGCGCTGGTGTTTGACGAACTTCAGGTACCAGAGGGTAAAAACGGTGTTGTTGGTCGCCAGGACCACGGCATTTTTGGGCGAGCTGGTCAAGATATTAGCTGCAAAATCCGCTTCGAGAAAGTTACTGCTCTTCTCTGTTGCTGCCAGGTGAGTGGTCATCTGCACCAAGGGAATAAGAAGTGCCAGTATCGCCAAGGGGCGCACCATCTGGGGCCACTTGCCACTCAGCCACGTTCCCACTTGCCCCATCCCCACCGCAATCCAAACGGCCACACAGAGATACGAGGGGATATAGTAGACATAGATATCCGAGATCGCGTAGTTGGTCGCGTAGATAATGTCTACCAGAAACACCCAGCCCGTCAGCGCCAAGATAGGCCGCTGACGTTTCCCGAGCGCGATCATCCCCGGCACCACAAAAGCCAGAAAAACGCCCCCAAACTCTTTCCAGAGTGCGCCCGAGGCGTAGTTCCAGAGGCGCAAGTGCCAGGTAGCTAGTGGCTGGATGAACATCAGCTGACGATACTGTGAGCCATTAACATGCTGGAAAAACCGGGGCCAAGTCTGCGGATCGCCCCACTTGAGCGGCGAGTCACTGAAGTGTGCGGCCAGCGGCACGTAGGCATAAAGAAGCAGGGGGAGTAGAAAGAGGGGGAGCAGCACCAAGAGTTTCTTGAGACCGACTTTGCGAAGTGCCAGCACCAGAAAGCCCGGCAGAAAGAGCGCCATCGTGAGGTTGTTGGTCAGTGAGAGGCCATAGACGAACACCAGTGCCTTCAAGACAGATTCGCCCCGCTCTAAGCGCACACTGAGCCAGAGAATCGTGCAGAGAAACAGCGCCGTGAGGGTGTAGACCTCGCACGAGAGCGACTGCTGCCAGAGAGTCGGGGCAAAGGCAAGTAAAAGCGCTGTACTTATCGCAACAGGCCGCGAGGAAACCAGCGCCGCCACAAAGCGGTAGAACATCGCGACAGCTCCGGCTCCAAAGAGCGCCGTCATGAGATTGACGCGCATCGCGGGCTCTTCGATCAGAGGGGCGAGTCCAAAGAGAAATGCACGTCCCAAAAGCGTGAAGAGCGGGTAGCCCGTAGGATGGCAGATCCCCAGCGTGTACATCGCGGTCTCGAAGTCGCCGTCATCGCCCGTGTAGATCGTCCGGCACATGGTCGCGGCGTAGACAATTGCAGCGAAGGCAAAGAGCAGCCACGCGATCTTACGGTCGGAGAGGGTTTGGGACACAACGAAAGTATCGGTGTGCCCCCGTAACTTTTACAGTCCCCCACTCATTTAGGGCGTGTAGACAAAGCCGCGCCACTCACCGTTGTTCGTCAGCCCCATGCCCGTCATTTGCCCTTTATTGTTCAGGCTTCGAGGGATGATCTCCGCAAAGTTTGAACCCGGCGGGATCAGCCAGTCAATAGCCTGAGGTTTGCCGTTCTTCCAGTAGAAGGGCCAGAAGTGCTTATCGTTATAGACTACTCCCAGAGCCTGTCCCTGGTCATTTACTGCCATGACTTGCCCTTGGTAGCCCGGTGGAATGGAGAGAAGTGTCGGCTCCGAGGCAGCGTTTTTCCAGATAACCGGCTTGCCCTCGACCGTTCCTCCGATAACGCCGTTTTGCGACAGTGCCAGTGCGGCTCCTTTGCCACCATCTCGCAGCACAAGAAGCCTCCCGTACTGCCAGACAACGGGGCATGCCTGGGTCATTCCTGCCACTGTCCCCCTGTCATTGATCGCGAACGCCAGAGAGTTGTCTTTTGCGCTGAAGCCAGGAAGAGGCGTTCTCTTACCAGTTTTGTCCCAGACGGTGGCGCGTACTTCGTTTGCCGAGAAGATTGAGTAGCCCACGACGGTGCCCTCAGAGTTGACTCCGAGAGCCCAAAGGTCACTGGCACCTGGTAACCCCGTGAGAGTGCTGATCTTTCCCTTTTCCCAGAGGATGCCAAACGAATGGTCTTTAGCGTTTTGGTAGTTGCCTGTGATGAAGTCACCATTAGCTGAGATTGCTTCGGGCTCTGCCGTTGTCGCGCCATTGGGAAGCGCAAGTGCAGTTGCTTTGTGATGGGTTCCCTGCCAGAGAACCGGCCTTACGGGCGTCCCTCAGCCAGGTTCTCCCGACCAGCCGATGATCTGCCCTTTATCGTTGATGGCTGTCGCGCCGCACGCCGGGTCTTTATCGCTGAGAGTGGGAAGCTCGGTGAGGCTGGGAGAGTGCGCTGGGATGAGCTGGCTCCAGAGAAGTGTCGCCACTGCTACACCACAGACCACGGAGGTTCGTTTCATAGAACACCTCGCAAGTAGTCTGGGCCATCGAGTGCTCCTTGGGGAGGGACTATTTTCGAGAAGGCATCGCTGGTCTCTTGGATCGCAAACAGCAAGGGAAACTTTCCAGGGGGTGGGCTGGGGGTGTACGTCCCTGCCCCCCAGGCACGTCCCTCGGCGAATGCACGGAACTTTCGAATCTTTGTACTGGCCTGCTCCAGTACAAAGACACCGTCCATTTTTCCCTCTAGTCCACGCTGACCATCTCCCGTCTGCATGGCATAGTCACCGGTGAAGCGAATCTCAACGATCTCAGAGGTTTTCTGGAGGATAGTGCCCTCAAACCGGGCTCGCTTTACCTCGCTTCTCTTCCAGAAGTTAGGCTCTCCCCGCACAAAGTCCGTAAGGTGGTAGCAAGCGAGCCTTGCCACCAGAGTAGGCGGTAAGGGGAACTTCCCGCTAGAAGGTGCCTCAGCCATCGCACGAACCTCTTGGGGCAAGACCCAGATGTGGTCACGCGCCGCTCCCTTATTGAGCTCATGACAGCCCACAGGCAAGGGATGGATCCGAACAAAGATACGCAAGAGAGAGGAGCCCGTCGGCGCAAGGCGTGTAAAATCACTACCAAGCTCACTCGTGGCAATAGTCACCGGAGCGGGCGGTTTTTGGGCATACTTCTCCTGCCCGGTTTTTAATAGCTGTAGCAGACGCTCTACATCGCGGTTATTGTTGAAGCCGTATCCCACCCCATCGGCTCCGGCCACGTAGTGTCCCTGTGCCGTCTGCCCACTTGCGATCTGGGGGTTCACACTCAAGGCCATTGTCATGAACCAGTTGCGGGCGGGCGACTTTCCATTCTGAATTTCGTGAGTATCCCCCGTGACGGGAATAAAGTCCTGTTGAAGGGATTTGATCACACGTGGATCGCTAAACTTGGACGCACGGTCCAATTTCCCGTTGTTTCAAACACAGCCCAGAGGGTTGCCGTTCATAATCCAGAGATACAAGGGCTTGCGGGTGCGCTGCGCTTCGAGTCGAGCCGCCATGATGTTAGTGCGCCAGGGAATCTGTAGCCAGAGTTCTTCTTCCGAAGTGGGGAGTACTACCTTCATCTTTTGATCCAGCGTATCAAGAGTCATCGTTGTTTCCTTACAAGCAAACCATTCCTGCTTTTCTTTGAACTATACCTGATGGCAAGCTGGTGAGTTGGTGAGTGATCGAGGATTTTTCGTGTGTGATCCGATACAATCGGGCGGGCACTTTAGCGCCTCACACTTTCATCACGACAAAGAATTATGGCAAAACAAACTATCACCACACGCGAAAAAGACTACTCGCAGTGGTATCTCGATATCGTCAAAGAGGCAGATCTTTCTGACTACTCGCCGGTGCGCGGCTGCATGGTCATCAAGCCCACGGGCTACGCGATCTGGGAGATGATCCAGCAGGGGCTCGACAAGCGCATTAAAGACACGGGCCACGTCAACGCCTACTTCCCCCTCTTTATTCCCGTGAGCTTTCTCACGAAAGAGGCACAGCACGTCGAGGGCTTCGCGCCGGAAGTTGCCGTGGTGACGCACCACAGATTAGAGAGCGATGGCAAGGGCGGGCTGGTTCCGGCTGCGCCACTGGAGGAGCCGCTGGTGATCCGCCCGACCTCTGAGGCGATTATCGGGGATAGCTTCTCGCGCTGGGTGCAGTCCTGGCGCGACCTACCGCTTCTGATCAACCAGTGGGCCAATGTGGTGCGCTGGGAGCTGCGCACGCGCCCGTTTCTGCGTACGGCAGAGTTTCTCTGGCAGGAGGGCCACACCGCCCACGCCACCCACGATGAGGCCGAGGAAGAGACCCTCAAAATTCTCCACGAGGTCTACTCGGACTTTGTCGAGAACGTCATGGCCATTCCCGTCTTCAAGGGCCTCAAGACCGAGAAAGAGAAGTTCGCGGGGGCGCTGCGCACCTACGCCATCGAGGCGATGATGCAGGACGGCAAGGCGCTGCAAGCGGGCACGAGCCATAATCTCGGGCAGAACTTCGCCAAAGCTTTCGAGATCAAGTTCCAGGGCCAGAACCAGAACGAGATCGAGTACGCCTGGACGACATCTTGGGGCGTCTCAACCCGTTTAATTGGGGCGCTGATCATGGCGCACTCCGACGATGACGGCCTCGTGCTGCCGCCGCGCCTCGCCCCGACCCAGGCAGTGATTGTCCCGATCTACAAGAACGACGAGGAGAAAGCCGCCACGCTCGCTGCCGCCGAGCAGCTCAAGGCGGCGATTGGCGACAAGGCGCGGGTTAAGATTGACGTGCGCGACAACCTCACGCCGGGCTTTAAGTTCAACGAGTGGGAAGTCAAGGGCATCCCCGTTCGCATCGAGATCGGGCCGCGCGATGTGGCCAACCAGACCGTCGTGCTGGGCCGCCGGGATCGTCCGGGCAAAGAGGGTAAGCGCTTCGTCAGTTGGGCCGAGCTTCCCGACGTCCTGCCCGCGCTTCTCGAAGAGATCCAGACCGCACTCTATGATCGGGCAAAAGCCTTCCGCGATGCGCACGTGACGGATGTCGCCAACTACGCCGAGCTGACCGCTGCGGTCGAGACCGGCTTTGCCCGCGCTTGGTGGGCAGGCTCGCGCGAGGACGAGGACAAGATCCAGCTAGAGCTAAAAGCCACGATCCGCTGCATCCCGCTGGAGGCAGACCAGCCCGGCGGCGAGGGTGTCTGTGTGCTCACCGGCCAGCCCGCCACGCAGCAAGTCTTGTTTGCGCGGAGCTACTAATCCAGCCCCCCTAACCCCCGCCGGGCGGGGGTTAGGGGGTGATCTCACCACGTAAATCGGGACGGCTGAATGCCGCCCTCGATCCACAAGAACTTCCCATTGGTCTCACTTGCCGGTGCGGCGACGATCTTGCAGACCAGCTCAGCGGCTTTCTCGGGTGGATCGCCACCGGTGCGCTCGACTAAGTCCGCCCAGCCGGGCATGCCGCCAAAGTCTCGGATGTCTTCCCACATCTCGGTCTTGACCTCGCCAGGGTGGATCGCGCAGCACGAGAGCTCGGTGCCAGAGAGCTCGGCGGCGAGCTGGCGGGTGAAGAAGTTGAGGGTGTACTTGGAGAGAATGTAGTCCGCGCCGGGGCCATCGGGCGAGGCGAAACCGGCTGCGGAGCTGACATTGATGATGCGTCCCCAGCCGAGTTTTTTCATCCCTGGCGCACAGAGTCGGGCAAGCAAATACGGCGCGTAGACATTGGTGAGCAGGGTCTGCCGCCAGCGCTCTGGGTCGCTCTCGGTGATCTTGTCGAAGCCATTGTGGACGCCTGCATTGTTAACCAAAACCGAGACCGGGCCGAGCGCGGCGAGCACCTGCTCCATCGCCACCAGGTCGCTAGCATCTCCGACACAGATTCTTCCATCAGTGAGCGCTGCCGTCTCTTCGAGCTTCTCCCGCCGTCGCCCGACCAGCGCGACTGAGAAGCCTTCTTGAGACAGCGCCACAGCGACGGCTTGGCCCACGCCACTGCCTGCGCCGGTGATTAGCGCAATCTTTCTTGCCTTCATAGGATTCATTGTACAATGCGGCTATCCGAGACTTTCGGATGGGAGGAAACGTATGAGAGGGTATCTAACGGCAGCCTTGGCTGTCGCTCTGCCTCTCGCGGCGATTTCGCAGACGCAGACCCCACCTAGTGCGGGTCAGGCGGAGCTGGAAAAACTCCAGCTAGAGCGATCGCAGCGAATGCAGGCGGCAAGCAAAGAGCTAAAAGGCGAGGTAACCGCCACCAAGATGGCAAAGCTTCAAGACGACTACGCCAAGATCTACCAAGATCTCTGGCCCCGCTACGAAAAGCTAGCAAAAACCAGCAAGGGCGGTGTTCAAGTGCGGGCACGGCTCGACATGATCCAGCTCGCCCAAATGGGACGAAAGTACGAGCAGATCGAGGCAATCGCCAACGCAATTGTCAAAGAAAACCGGAATGTCGCAGAGACGGCGCAGGCTGTCACGGTACTCTCCCGACTGGGGATGGCTCTGGGCGGAGGGATGAGCGCAAAGAACGCAGAAGAGCAGAAGGCAGCGACACTTCTTGGCCAGAAGAAGGTGGGCGCTTATCTGGCGGCATTAGAAAAATCCAAGAACCCAGTGGTGCGGGCAGGGGTGCTCTACTACCAGGCGCAGGCCGAGCGTGATGCGACGAAGAAATCGGCGATGTTTGCACAGCTTTTAGAGAAGTATCCCACCACCGACTACGGGAAGATGGCTCAGGCCGCGCGTTTTGAGGCGGAAAATCTTCAGATCGGGAAGGCGGCCCCCAACTTCACCGCCACGGACGAGAACGGAAAGACATTTACGCTCGCCGACTACAAAGGCAAAGTCGTGGTTTTAGATTTCTGGGGATTCTGGTGAGGACCC
>NZ_JANNYP010000017.1:0-3620 GCF_031410135.1 Armatimonas sp.
TCGCCTTTGACGAGCGCACCCCATACTGGGAGATGTACGAGCGCGAGGGAAAGTTCTATCTGTGCTATGCGCCGATTGCCAGCGCGACTCTTGCGCCCCTGATCTTTCTCACCCGAGGCGCACTGGGCCAGCCGCAGCTCAACACGCTCTTGTTACTCTGGTCGGGAATCGCCCTGTGGGGCTTTTTAAAGCGCCTGCGCCCCTGCCGCAAGCGTGCGATATTGGCTACGGTTACCTATCTTTTAGCAACGCCGCTTTTCTACTCTGTCACCAAGGGAGAGGTCTGGTTCCTGCTCCACACCGAGGGATTGCTCTTCTCGATGGCCGCGATGGCGTTTCTGGTACGTCGCCGCTGGTTCGCGTTTGGTTTCTGCTTTGCCTGCGCCTGTGGCTGCCGCAATGCACTGGTCTTCACCCTCCCGTTCACCGTGCTCGCCCTCTGGCCCGCTGGCTACCGGCGGGCGCGGCTGAGGCGTTTTGGCTTTCGGGCGGGTCTTGCACTTCTGGGAGCAGTTGCCCCATTAACGCTCTGGCTGATCTTGCAGTGGCGGATGACCGGCAGCCCCTTTATCACGGGCTACAGCCTAGCCTACGCGGAGTGGAAGCAGCTCCCGGTCTACCAGACGGCGTTTTTCAAGGACAACCTGAGCTTCTACTTCTGGCGCTTCCCCGAGCTTCGCCCCAGCGCTCCGTGGCTACACTTCCCTCCGGGCGGGCAGTCTGCGTGGATCATCAGCCCGTTTCTGCTGCTGGGACTTGCCGCCCCGCTCAAGTCTCCCAAGGCCCGGATGCTGGTCCTCGGCGTGCTCTGTGGCTTCGTGCCCTATTTGTTCTTTCGCTGGAACGGCTTTGCGCAGTACGGCTCGCGCTACACCACCGATCTCTTTCCCTTTCTGATCCCGCTAAGCCTGCTGGGAGCCGCGCGTCACAAAACCCTAGGCCGTCTCTGGCTGGCGCTCGTTATCGTCGCGTTTCTCATCGCGGCCCTTGCCTTCTGGGAGCTCAAGCGCGGGACTCTGGGCCAGTTCTGACGAGACTCAAGAGAATAAAGATGTCCTTCACTTCAGCCCCGCAAGGCTCCAAACACCAATCCCTTCGTTCTGCCGGTCGTAGAGCTTCATACCATCGGAGGAGAAGCGCAGCCGCTCACCGTAGACACCATTATTGCTGACCTTCTGCCGAGTGTCTATCTCAGTGATCAGGGCTCCCGTTCTCAGATTCCGCACCTCGATTACCCGATCCGAGTAACGCACCGCAGCCCACTGGTGCATCAGATCCAGCGCGAGCGTCGCCATGATCCCATTTTTTGTCTGTGATTTTGGAAAGAACCAGCGCTCTTTCCCAGTCGCAGCCTCCAGACAGATCACACCCTGAAAGTCGTTGTCGTTGAAGTGGTAGTCCGCCGTAGGGATGATTTTCGCTACCGTTGCCAGCACCGTTCCCTCGTCGGCGACAGCAATGGTGTTAGCACTATTTCCGTCTTGCACCGGTACGCTCCAGCGAGGAGAGGACTCACCACGCCGCCATAGGACAATTCGTGCCCCTTCCTGATCCCAGGCCTTGTTCTCAAGAAGAACCCGTGCGGTGATCCACTCCTTATTGGGGGAGAGAGCAAGCTGAGTCGCCCGGCCCGTTGTTTTCTTTTTCCCCAGCACTTTGGGGATCGTGAGAGCCGTCTCTAGGGTTCCCGTTTGCGTACTGCGTAGCACAACACGATGGGCCTCGGCTGCCAGAAGCGTCTGATTGTCGCGCGAGAACACAACCTCAGAGTCCGTACCAGGGTAGAGAACAGTTTTAAGCACATTGCCATCGGTGGCGCTCCGCCAGAGAAGTCGGCGCTCCTCTTTTTTGTAGTCCCCGGACTCTGCAGTGAGTATCTGGCTCCCATCAGCATTGATCCCGATCCTGTAGGAAATGCCTGTCATATTGGAGATAAGCGCCTTCTGCTTTCCTGTCTCAGTATCGAAAACCTGTGTCTGGTTGTTCCAAATCTGGTAGTTTCCCCTGGGCATTAGCTTCTCTGAAAGAGTACGCTGCACGAGCCAGTGACCATCGGGAGAGATCATAAAACCATTGGAGAGTGCACCCGAAGGAGCAGGAAAGAACTTCTCTGGGAGGAGCCGCTGCTCCGCTAGCACCAGCGCCACCGGCTTTTTCAGAGTCAGCCCGAGCGCCACCAAGGGCATCAGCCCAACTATCCAGAGTGCCAATCGCGCCAAGCTCCAGCGCCGACGGCTTTTTTTCTGTCGACGCACGGAAGAAGCCACGGGAGTAACACTGATCGTTGTCGGAGTCTGTGCCACAGGTGCCGTCAGCGATGCGGACGGGGTGTAGGTCGTGGTTGTGGGGGGAGTGCTGGTTTTCAGGCGCATCAGGGAACTCCCTTCTCTCCTGCCAGTGGGCGCAGGCGAATCCCAAACTCGTGACGCTCCGCAAGCATCTTGCCATCGTGGGAGAGCGCCAGCTCTGGAACACCATGGAAACCATGGCTATCTGTTACGTTATCTGTTAGCTCAGTAACTTGCGTCCCTGTCTTCGAATCAAAAACGTGAACACTATTATTGTTATTTCTCCAAAAGCCTCTTTCGCCTTGAATAAGTACCTCTGCATCGTAGGCAAACAACGACCAGAGTTTCTTTCCTGTCGTCGTCTCCAGACAAGCCAGATGTGGCCCAGTGTAGCTCGCCGCCCCACTTACTGTCTCATCGTGGATCGTGGTATAGAGTCGCTCGCCTGTGGAATCGAAGACCGCGGCACGCAGACTATCACTTCGCACCATCCAGAGCGGCTCTTCTTGTCCCACTTTCCAATAGATCAACACTCCTTCATTCCTCTGCGCAATCCCATTTGACGGAACCGTCAGCACAACATAGGCATTGTCTGGAGAGAAGCTCCACCGGCGTGAAAACGTCGTGTTATCAAGGTTCTGCTGAAGAGACTTTGGAAGTGCCAGATGAGCAACCACTTTGCGACTATCCACATCCGCCACCGAGAAGGAAGTGGGATGGAACATATCCTCCCCCTTACCCTGACTGTGGCGGATCATTCGGGTGCCATCCGGTGAGGTTGCCAGAGAAATATCACCAGGCAGTGGTGTCACCTTGCCGGTAGCGACCTCAACAAGAAACGGTTGATCTCCCGGAACCAGAAGTTCGGTGCCGCTCTTACGCCAGATCAGAGGTGCTGACCAAGTTTTTAGAGGTATCTGGATGCCTCGCTCGGTGCGGGTCTGCCAGTCCCAGAAGCTGAGATAAACAGGCCGTGACAGCCCAGAGTACGACTTGGGGTACTTCTGGCTAATTACCATCGCTAGGGTCTTGCCATCGGGGGAGAATGAGCTCGTGACGGCCTCAAGTCCACGTGGCACTAAGAGCGACTCGCGCACCTCAGGGCACTGGAGAAACTGACGATACTGCCACTCGGAAACCCACGAGGGCACGAGGGTTCCCAGTGCCACCAATGGAGTCAGAAAAAACACCCAGAGTGCTACCCTCGCCAGCAACCGGCGGCGAGGTCGTGGCGTGTACTGCCGCGCTTGCGTCTGTGCCACGGTTGGCGTGACCGTGCTCTGACTGACGGGGACCGAGGGGCTGATAGGACAGGCCGAGCGGGAGATCATG
>NZ_JANNYP010000018.1:0-1343 GCF_031410135.1 Armatimonas sp.
TCAAAGTCGCTCCGCGACAGGGGCACAGTTTAACTATGGAGACGGGAGGACTATTGTGGGAAAATCATTCGATGCACGGAAATCTTGGGTTCGAATATGGCACACTTTCTTTGTGCTTGGTCAATACCTTCGCCAAAATAGCCTGCCTTTTCAGAAGGCATACGTCGTGTCGCCAAGAGTAAATCTCAAGGCGAAAGTTCCATTTTTGAGACCGATTTTGAGGCCGACGACCGGCAAGAAGTAGCCTTGCCTTCCGGATGGATCAAGCCAAGACGACAAACCTGGTTCAGAACCGATTCCAGACGCCAAAGCACACCAGAACAAACAATCCCATCCGCAAACTCCGGAAGACATTTCAAGGCTGAAGGCAGATACTTCAAGGTCTCCAGAGCGTAGCGACGGCCACGATAGTAACTTTTCAGATCAGCAATACCCGCCTGGGGAAACGACTCGCCAAAACACTCCAAAAGGTGGCAACTCAGATTGCCCAGGAAAAACGAGAGGCCAACTGCGTTCTGGACAGAGGTCTCACCAACACACACAAAGTCAGAAAGACCAAAATGCTGCTTGGCATCGCGAAACTCAAACTCGATCTGGAAACGCAGGCTGTAGTACTCCACCAGCAAGAGGGCTTCTAGGGCCAAGTCGCTGCTAAACAAGACCACATGTCCGCGACGCCCTGTCACCAGGTGCGTCTTGACAATCACCACGATATTGAGCACCTCAGCAAAGTCTTTGTGCCGACAGGGCATCTGATAGACTTCACGCTCATAGTCGTCTTCCTGCTCACACGACACCCGAGAGGCAAGCGGCAGGTTGTTGTAATCGAGCCTATCGCCATACCTCAGACGAGGGCTGCCTTGTTGCTGAGCGTCTGTTGGCAAAAGATACAGTTGAGCGTCGTGCCTCATTTTGGAGATGAGATGCAATCCCAACTGGCGCGTCATCAGGTAGGAGGGATGATTTCCAAAATGCCCATCCAAAACCAAGTAATGCAACGCAATCTTCTTACCAATCAGCGCCAGAAGCTTCTGGGTCCAGAGAAGGATGCGCGCAAGCTCCGGGTTTAGCGTGATCTTCTCTTTGTTCTTGTTTTTACTTCCCTTAGGTCGTCCTGCTTTCTTGATAGATTCGCTTCTCTTGTTATTTTTGGATTTTCTGTCTTCTCTTTTTTTCTTGGCATCGTCTTTCTCTTGCTGAGTACGGACGACTTGCTGGACCGACAGGGTATAGGCTTGTCGTTTTTGGACATTGACCAGAGCCAGAGCGAAGAAAGCGACTGCGGGGACCGGTTTCTGGGCAAGGGAGGAGAAAAAACGGTCTAATCCAAAGGTATGTTTCCC
>NZ_JANNYP010000019.1:0-9337 GCF_031410135.1 Armatimonas sp.
GACGAGCGACGTGCCGAGCTGACACGAGAGAGCCAGATTTTGGCGGAGAGCCTCCGTCGCCATACCACTCGCTCGAACCAGTGGCTGACAGAGGTAGAGGGCGCATTTTCCTTTTGCAGGAGCTTAAAACAACGATTTGAGGAGGGGACCTCCCAGCAGAAGAGGGCAATCCTTGAAATCGTCGGCTCGAACCGGTGCATTCGTGGCAAAAAGCTCTTCATCCAACCTGATGAACTCTTTGCCACAGTACGCTCCGGCAACGAAAATGGGGACTGGCGCCCCCTGCTGGATCATGTTCGAAAAATATCCCAAGGGCAGACACAATCTTTTGGTCGGTTCCAGGCAGCTCTAAACCTGTAACTGAGCGCCTGCCCGGCCACTTGGGAAAGCGGCGATGAAGGCATCTTCAGTGTAGCATGATACTCATCTACATAAAAATTTTAGGTACGTAGATTTGGTAGACGAGTTTCTTGACCACCATTACGAAGGAGCGCCATCCAGGAGGCAACATCGCGGCTCCCTCTACAGGGTCTCGCTCAGCGTACTCTTCAATGGGTCGTTAAACCAGACTACGAGTAGACTGTCTGAATACCGCCCTGCCAAAGTGACTGCGGGAAAAGTGTCCTGGAAAACGCCTGGTCTACAGTCCCGTGGCAGTGACGAATTCCAGGTCATTGTAGACTCCCTCGAACTCCTTGATCCGCCGGAATTCCTCCAAAACCCAGCCAGGCCGCGCATCCGGGCGTACCGCTGCCATTTGTAGCAGCGAAACCACTTCCGACCGTACGCCTTCGCCACGCACTTTCCAGAGCGTCGCCGCCGCCTGAACCAGACTTCGATAACTGTAATCCCCCGTCGCAAGTTGACGCTCGAAGTACGCCCATGCTCGCTCGTATTGCTCTACTCCGTACAGCAAAGTGGCGCAGGTATTCAGACAACTGGCAATGGTCGTCGCCTGCCACTCCTCGTTCGGGTCGAGCGTGGGAAGATACGCGGCCACAAGAAGCTCTAATTCCTCGACGATCGCCCTACGGGACGCCTCGCCTCGCTCCGTGAAACTATCGGTCCGATCCTCAAAAGCGAAGTCCCACATCTGTTTCATCTCGATGCGCCAGAAGGGGGAGAAGGCGTCCCGGTCGGCCTCGTCGGACAGGTTTCCGCTGGCCCGGATCGCTTCCCAGGCTTCTTCGTCTCTCCCCGTTTCGCGCAGCGCCAACGCCCTCGTGCGGATCAGGTAATACCGCTCACGACGCGAGCGTGCCGTTTTTGGCATTTCGTCCAGTATCTGCCCCGCCCGCGTCAGCCACTCCTCCAGATGTCCGAAGGTCTTCCAAAGGTCCCAATAGGAATACGAAGAAAATGCCCATAGCATCAACTCCCCGTCCGGCGCAATCTCATTCATCACGCCGGTTCCGACGAACGTATGCAGCCATTCCAGAAACTCACGGTGCAACCGTACGTACTCGCCGCGATAGCCGCTGAGGCACAGAGCGTAGAGCCGCAATTTGGTCGCTTCCGCGCGTTCCGGCGGGGTCAGGTCGGGTCGGGCGAGATACAGGTTCAGAAGGTCCGCCGCCGTTGAATACTGGTTCAGGTCCCAGATGATCATCATGACCGTGCGCCGCATCGCTTTCCGGTCCAGTGGTTCTCCGGCGAGCAATTTTTCCTCAAAGGCATTGCGCTCCCGCTCTAGCGCGTCCCAATCGGGCGGCGGCTGGGGGCCTTCGCCGGGCATCGGCGTATGATACCGGGAGCATGCCTGCTGATGGTCGCGCTTCACCCTACCCTGGAACTGCGCGGTGGCGGAGGGCCGCTCCTTGTTGAGTGTTTCTTCAGACATGGTAAACATTCTCCTTTTTAAGCGGGTCCGTGCGGCGTGCAGGCGGCCTTTCACAGTCGAGAGCGGCACATCGAGCGATTCCGCGATCTCCTTCATCGACTGGTCGCCGACGTAGAACAGTAGGACGGCCGTGCGCTCCGCTTCGGGCAGGTCACGCACCGCCTGACGGACTGCCTCGCGCATCTCAGACACGGCTAGCTCCGTCGCTAGGTCGCCGTCGAAGGACGCTGCTGTCGTGGCTGCGGTGGCATCGTCGAGTGTTAAGGCCGTTGCCGCTCGAAACTGTCGTCGTCGGGTAATTCGGTCGGCGTGCTTCCGCACCAAGGTTTTCAGCAGCGAGGGGAACGCGGTGGGATGCTGAAGGTCTGGTAGGCGTCGCAGGGCTTCGACAAAAGCTTCCTGAGCCACGTCCTCGGCATCCGGGATCCCACCGCCGAGTCCGCCAAGCAGGGACGCCGCAAGGCCAACGGCCATGTCCTGAAAGCGCAGGATCAGTGTGTTAAGCGCGTCCGTATCCCCATTTTGCGCATGGATCACCAGCTCGGGGAGCGCTATAAACGCCCGACGTCTCGTTGCCGCTAGTGCATTCAAGGGGGCGGCGGAGACGGTGTTGTGCTGTGATCTGCTTTTTCTCTCCGCCAATTCAGTTCGCGTCAATAGGTCTGTCATCGCATCATCACGCTTTCTGCTATGGTCCGCAGTTGCCGTCTTCCTGGACTCTCTACGTTGACTGCTTGCTTTAAGAGACCCAGTATCGTCCCCAAAGGTTAGAATAGTTTTTGAAATCATTCGCTCCCGTCGCTGCCAGCGAACCCGGAATTGACTAACTTCTGGGAGATCGGCACCTTTTCTGGATGCCAATTCCCGTCGATCCGTCCCCTGTAGGTCGGTGACAATTAATGGAACAGAAAACTCGGTTAAGCGCCCTCTCCATCTACGCTCCTCACAAAACGCTTGTTAAGTTGAGGACTTGGAGCTTTCGCCGCTCCTAAAATTACTGCCCGCGACCTTGGCGCTACCGCCAAAAACGGTCGGATACTGTTGGCGAATTCACGAAAACCGCCTGACTGGCGGCTAGAGTCATCTACAACCGACCGGTCGTCATGGTGGGCTTTCCAGGGTCAAACTTAATTCGCCAACAGTATCCGGTTGTTTTTGGCACAAAGAAAAATTGCGACATTTTTAAGCGGCACTCGATTTGGGAGCATCCATATGGCTCAGTTCCTGAATAGCTTCTTGGTTTTCCGGATCTAGGATCAGTAAGTAGTCCAAAGCAGTTCGGCTTCGAAAGTGCTTTCCCATACTCAGGAAATTTAAGGCGAGAAATTGCTCTGGCCACCCTTTCTCAGATGTCCACTGGCCGAAACGGTTGAATAGAGCCTGAGCCGCCGTTATTTCTCCGCGTGCCAGGAGCCGGTAGAGCAATAAAAAGATAAAACGGTCATGATACGCCGGATAAGGGCAAATTCTCGTTCGACGAGCCACACTATGTGTAGGTACGCGCCAGTCATCATTCAAAGCATTGAGGAGAGCTTCTGCTCCTTGGGTCTGAAGTAGGTGCCGAAGCTGACGTGGCGAAGGGCCATAGGCATCTGGTTCAAGGTAGGGTTTGGGACTATCGGCTCCTGGAGGCACATAGTCCAAGAACGGCCCATCGCCACAGAATCCCTGGTCTCGATGTTGTGCTAGTTGCGCATTTAAGGCATCAGGATCATTTTTCAATGTAGAGTCAAGGAAGTGCAGAACCGTTTCACAGAGCGTTTGGAAGCGATTCCAAGCGCGATTCGCCTCATCCTGTATCTCTGGTCGCTCTGCATCCGATGCTGCTTTGAGCTGAGCCCAATATCCAAGCGATTGCACACTCACGAAACCATCGTGGCCCAGAGAATCTGTGGTGAAAAGATAGCGCGGTGTGGAGGTCATCGAATCCACCATTTCAAAACCGGCTTCTGGGTTGGCGGCAAAAAGGATCGGTCGCGAAAGATTTGCTCTGGCCTTCTTTACGGCGCTTCGCATTCCACCCCATCCGGGCATGTCTAGTCCGTGATAGTCTTCCGTTGTGTCAAGGCTCACGGTTGCATCCACCGCGCATCCAGGAACCGTTTGGTACTCTATAGCGACATGCGCCCCACCACTATGCCCGATCATACCAATGTGATTCCAATCGACAAATGGCAGCCCATGGGCAAAATTAATGAGAAAAGGGATGTCTCCGGCGGTTGCTCCTCGCGATTCAATGCTGAAGGAACACCCATCCATTTGCTGAAATGCGCTCCCAATGACCACGTAGCCATGGCTTACTAGAAACTCGCACATGACACTGTTGGCCTCAAAGGGGGAGCCGTAGCCTGCGTGAAACAGAATCAGAGGGAATTGCCCCTCTGCCGCTGCTGCGTCGCGATACGCGCCCGTAGGAACTTGGAGTAGCTGCTCAAAGGCTTGCTTCTCTTCCGGTGTCCAATCCGCTATTTCCTTTGGGGGCCACATGGGGAGTGTGTAATGCGCTCTCTGTTGGCTGGCGTATTTCTGTAGTTCCTGGCTGAAGCTGGCAATGAGCGGATCATCGGTCGCGATGTTGAGATAATCCCCATAGGCCATTGGCGTATTCGTATCATTGCGTGGCGTGTTAGTATTATTGTGATTCGTGGGATACCAGAGATTGATAAGGATAGGACGCGGCGATTTGGCGGGCGACTCAGGGACGGAATCATTCTCGGCTCTTCTTTGATAAGTGCGCCCGTAGTCGAGCTTCCAGAGGCTTTTGAACCCACAGGAATAAGCGCCAGGAGTAAGTCCCTGCCAAAGCGGTGGCATTGTTGCTGAAGAAGGATCGGATGTTTTCATGGTCTCTGACTTTCCCTCGACACGAACAGTGGAGGTAGCTCTTTATACCTGACCGCCACGTGAGCAGTGTAATCCGGGCGTTTTTCTGGACACTTTGACTGCGGTCACTTAGTGCCAAAGTATGGTTCCTTTTCGGATACAGATTCCGGCGGGTTAGGCAGCCTGCTCTCTGGCCTTCTTGGCAAGAGCAATTCCCCGTTTGATGCGTCGGCTATGATCCAGCCTCCTCACGGCGTCGAGATCACGAGATATTTGATCTAGCCCTTGGTCAAGGCCTGTGAACTCCCTGGGCCGATTCAAGATGTGAGATTCTCGATCCAGCACTTGAGCGAGACTTGTCAACTCCCTGGCCGGACTCAGGATACGGAGCTTGACATCGCGTTTTTGAAGATCAGACATGATCTCGGCAAAACCGGGAAGCGAATTACTCAAACGAGCCACATCATAGACGACGAGGGTGTCTCCGGCTTGGAGATTCCCCAGAACTTGGGTCAAGCCCGTCCGATCAGCCAGAGTGAGCATACCAGAACTGAACTCCTCAAACACACTGTCACAGCCAGCAGCTAAAAGTGCAGCCCTTTGCTTTGCAAGATTTGCGTCCTCTTGTGTTGAATCTTGAAGTCTAGATGCGGTGCGGGCGTAGCCGATGAGTGTTCCCATAAAGCGATCCTAGTCAAAACGACAAGGTTCGTCAACGAGAAGCGGAGCCTCAGAGTTCCGCTGGCCGTGCGGGCTCCAGAAGCGCCAGCAGATCCTCGCGCTGGATCAGAACCTTCCGCAGCCCCGCCACTCGGAACGCCTTGAGTTTGCCCGAGCGGATGTAGGAGCGGATTGTGGAGGTCGAGAGTTGGAGATAGCTTGCTGCCTGCTCCACCGTCAGGAGCGGCATCCCTTCGGGATTATCTGTCATGAGTGCAGTATACGCTAGGCCTTCCACAGCGAGGTCAACCGATGACACAGAAGTCAGCGGATGACTCGAAACGTCAGGTTGATCCGGGGCTCAAGCGAGCGAGCCGACTTGGGAAGCTGGTGGAGCCAGAAGTGCTGGGTTGTCCCCGCCATGATCAGAAGGCTCCCCGCCGTGAGATCCAGAGCGACTCTCTGCTCCTTGTGGCTCTTGTGCTTAAAGTGAAAACGCCGCGTCGCTCCTAAGTTGACCGACGCGATAACGGGGTTCTCACCCAGCTCCTTCTCATCATCAGAGTGCCAACCCATGCTGTCGCGCTCCGTTCGGTAGTAGTTGAGCAGAACACTGTTGAAGACCACGCCCGCCACAGGCTCGATCCGCTCCTTTATCGCCAGAAGCTCAGCAGTCCAGGCTTGCGGCTGCATCGTCATCCCCGAGTAGGTGTAGCTGCAACCGGGGTCGCCATGCCATGCCGTGAGCCGGGGCTGATCTACCCAACGACCAAAGAGCCGAATCTGGTCTTGCCGCCACGGGATTGTCTGGGTCAGCTCGGCAAGAAGCCTGGTCGCTTCGGGCTCGTTAAAGAAATCTGGGTAGAAGCGCACATCGGCATCGGGCATATCGAGTACAGAGCCTTCCCTACCAAGTGCATCGTCGTCCATACCAGCAGTATACGCCCCGGTTGATGGTTGGAAGAGGGGAGCCACTCGCCCACACCACGAGAGAATTATCGGCTCTTGACCCTGCGACGCTCGGCGAAGAGGAGCTTATCTATTCGCTTCTCCAGGAACCGGCGGATGGGATCGAAGGAGAAAGCCAGAACCAGCACCCCAAAGCGCGTTACCCCGCCCGATTCGGAGCTAGCAAACGTGTCCGTGACGAGGAGCACCAAAGCACTGTAGCAAGCAAGCACCAGCGAGAGCGCGACGCCAAGCACCACGGCACGGCGAATGAAGACGCGGATATCGAAGAGCTGGTGGCGGATCACCGCGTAGGCAACAGAGAGCAGAAAAAGCAAGGTCGAGAGCGGTCCGACATCGATCCAACGGAAGTCATCGAACGTGTAAGGTAGAAGGTGTAAGGTAGAAGGGCATTGGTCACCAGAGAGATTACCCCGGTTGCAAGAGTCCCCCACCCTAGTAGCAGGAGCTGATCTCGGTGCGGGGAGGCTACCCAGCTACTGGAGCGGAACGCCAGCCACAGCGTCGCGGCCAGCATCCCCACCACATGAGCTACGTAGAGGGCAAACAGCGGCCCGTAGATCGTCTCATGCCCACCCGTAATGCCTGTACCGACCAGCTCAGCCTTATCAATCCATGGAGTCCCAGCACTGATAACGGCTAGGGCAACTGACAACCAGAGCAGCCAGGTATCGCTGGCATGGGAAGGGAGAGCAGCAACGGCCTTGACGAACCTAAAGCCGGAGTAGACTGCAAGGCTCACGGCGGCGAAGTTGGCACGACCGACCAGCAGAACGTAGCCAGGATCTTCCGAGCGTCCGAACAGGAATAGGGTTACCACCCAGACGAGGAGCGCGAGGCACGAGGCCACAAACCAGCGCACAACAGGCGAGCGACCTTCCCGAACCAGGAGGAAGATCGAGGCACCCGCCAGCAGGAGAGCACAAATAGCGTAGAGGACTTCGGCGAGGATCGAGTTCATCGAGCAAAGGGAGAGTTCATCTACCCCATCGTCGCATATTTACCGTGCCGCCTCAAGCCGCGGCAAGTGGCCTGGGCTGCCGCTCTGTAGCTTTAGGCTGTAGGGCGGCAGTAAAGATGCTCCGGTAAGTTGTCGAGGCCAGGGCACGCTCGGCCAGCGATCCAGCGACCTCGCGGACGGACAGACTACAAGGGTAGCAAGGCTCTCCCCAGTGCTCCCGAAGCTCCCCGATCACCACGAGCGGCCAGCCCAGCAGGCGATAGCACCTGAGCATCTTCGGCGTTGCTTCCAGCCAGACAGTCTTGACTTGGTTCTCCACGCAGTAGCGCCACAGTGCCGAGCCAAGCTGCCAGAAGGCCGCGCCGCTGTCCTTGCCACGATACTCGGGAAGCACCGCCAGAACCGCCGCGTGCAGTACTCCAGAAGTGGCATCTTGTACGGCAAGCTCGGGCCAGACTTGGTGAGTGGGGACCTCACCCGCCTCATCCGGTGTGACAAGCTGGAGTCCGCCCACAAGTTGTTCACCATTCCAGACGCCAAAGTATACTGAGCGCTCCACATGTGCACGAAGCTGATCGCCCGGCTGCCAGCTTTCTGCCGCAGCGATCCGCTCGAACAAGGTGATGACCTCATGACGCCGCGCACAGGTCGCTTGGTCAGTACGAAGATTCAGTATTGCACTCATGAAGTGCCAGTATACCGTATTTATACAGTGTGTGATTATGCAGTGCTATTTTATGCTGTGGCACTTCATACACCCGTTCATTATGGTGCTGGGTATGGAACAACCCGATAAGACCTCGGACCAGTCTGATAACTCGGACCAGTCTGATAAGATGCCACCCCAACATAAAGGGACATTACGTCAGCTTGAAACTAGTACCGCGGCTGCTCCCACCACAGCAAGAGGTAACCTGGCATTGCAGGTTGCCATTGGCAAGCGTATCCGCCAGAGACGAGAGCAAAAAGGCATGGCTCAAGAAACCTTTGCTTATGAGGCGGGCTTCAATCGTGCTTGGTATGGCTCGATCGAGCGGGGCCGCTACAATATCACCGCATCCAACCTAGCTCGCATCGCCCTAGCACTTGGTGTTGAAGTCGGTGAACTCTTCCCCAGCCAAGTAGAAATGGGTGGTTTGCTTGCCAATTTATCTGAGGAAAACCTGGACTAAAGCTTCTCAGAATCTCCAGGTTTTAGGTACAAACAATCCATTGGCAATCACAAAGTAAGTCAATGATCAGGCAAAGTAAGTCAATGATCAGGCAAACAAAATTGACTTCGCGGACATAAAGGAAAATAAAAATGGGACGACGACCGAAAGCTGCTATCGAAGTGGCGGCAGTGGAAGAGACGGTGGCAATAGTAGCGCCTGTGGTTAGGCGACGGCGTAGAAGCTCTGTGGTGGATCACGGTGCGCAGGCGCAAATACTCATAGACTCGCTACTTCGAGGACGAGGTGTGAGCGGTGCAAGCCAGCAAGAGGCGCTTGCCGTAGTGCTCTGGGCACGCGGGGTACATGCGGAAGCGGAGGAGCTAAAGACGCTCACCACTAGGGTGCGCCGCGCCAAGACTCTAAACGCCGCCGATCGTCAGGTTGCCCTCACCCTCAACCAGACACTGCTCGATGGGGTACTGGCGGGAAGCCTGATCGTGGACGTGAACGAAGCGGGAACCGTCTCCTTCCGCCAAGCCGCGTAAGTCACTTCCGCCAAGCCGCGTAAGTCAAATCCAAGCTCCGCTGTTCAAGCAGAATGCGGAGCTTCTATCTGGAGGAGCGGAGTTTATTGAGTTTCTGGACATTGAGTGCCTTCCAACGAAGACCAGGATGCTCACGAACCCAGTCCGAAACTTCACCCTCCATACCCAGAAGCTCAGGCAATATCTCACCGCGACCCGCCAGCGCCTCAAGGAACGCCAGCTCTCCTTCACTCAGAGGCAGCACCACACCGAGCGCCTCCTTCGTCTCGGCAAGCAGACGACCGGGCATACCGGAATCACGGAAACGCTGGGCAGCAGCACCGCGAAGCAGAGGCAAGACATCCGCCTCTAGACGGTTCACAGACTTGTCGATGTCCTCAATGCT
>NZ_JANNYP010000020.1:0-11927 GCF_031410135.1 Armatimonas sp.
TCTGGGTGCGCCTGATCTCCGATGCGCGCTTGCTTGATATCGCGGAGAAGTTTATCGGTCCCCATATCGCGCTCTTTGCCAGCCACTACTTCGCCAAGCCGCCCCACGATGGCCTGCCCGTTCTGTGGCACCAAGACGGCAGCTACTGGCCGCTTGATCCCTGTGAAGTCGTCACGCTCTGGCTGGCCGTGGACGACTCCACGCCCGAAAACGGCTGTCTGCGGGTGATTCCGGGCTCGCACAAACTCGAATTTCAGGCGCACGCCAAAGACACGAGCGTCGAGAACGTGCTCTCCTCGGGGATTGCGGGGGTGGACGAGAGTGCGGCTGTAGACGTGATCCTAAAAGCGGGGGATGTCTCGGTGCACCACCCGAATCTGATCCACGGCAGCAACGCCAACACAAGCGACAAGCGCCGCTGTGGCCTGACGATTCGCTACATCCCGACCAGCACACGCATCACTAAGCCGATTGGTGCACCGTTTTTTCTCCGTGGCGAGGCCGTCCCCGGTATCAACGCGTACCTGGAACGGCCCGAATATCGCGACGGGGAACACTTCCCGTTTCGCCATTGACCGCCGATTGCCGCCCCATGAAATGAGGCGTCTGAGTAGCCTACGGCTGCAAAGCCCGTGCCGGGCTACAAAACTGCCCCCCTTCGCGACGCCGGCGGGGGTGGCCGAGTTCTACGAGGCCGGGGGAGGCCAGCCCGGCACGGGCTTTGCGGCGGAGGCACGACGCCATTGCAGCCGCCCCATTCTATGGGGCGGCGACCGTGCGTTTAGAGATAAGGGGTGAGGTTAGCCTTGGCGCGGATCAGGCCGAGCTTGTCACCCTCGACACTGCCGTTGTAGCGGAAGTCCTCTAGCTCAATGGCGATCGTATCGTCGAAGCCGTGGCGTTGTAGCTCGCCGAGAACCCAGGCCCAGTTGACAACCCCCTCGCCAGGGATGCAGTAGCGCCAGTCGCCGCCGCCGCAGTGCACGGGGCGGTCGAGGCTGGGGCCGAGGTTGCCGTAGAGATAGGCTCCGTCACCGTCGAGCTGCGTGTCTTTGCCGTGGGCATGGATCGCGCGGCCTCCGAACTCGCGTAGAAACCGCTGGTAGTCCACGCCGATACGGACTAAGTGGCTGGGGTCGTAGTTGATGCCAAACTCCTCGCCGGGCACCACCGCGAACATCGCACGGAGCGTCTCGGGGGTGACGCCTAGGGCATTGTTATTGGCCCCCGGCCAGCCTTCGACCGCGATCCGCACGCCCACACGCGCCGCGACTTTGGCGACTTCGGGGAAGCTCTTGCTCCAGTTCTCTAGGCTCACGCGGCGGCTCTGGGTGCTGTCGGGCGGGTTGAAGGTCGTAAATGCCTTCGTGAAGCCCTGCGCTGCCATCGCCTCCAGAGATGCCGTACATGTCTCAATGCCTTTTTTCTGGACGGCTTCGTCGGGGGAGAGCAGGTCGCGTGTCCCGCCGAGATCACATGTCCCCAGCCCCAAGCCGTTTGCTTTTAGCGCTGCGACATTCTCGGGGTTGGGTGAACCTAGATCAATCGAGCCAAAGCCACTCTCAGCGGCCCAGGCCGCCATCTCTGCAAAAGGGATGCGTCCTAGCGCCCCCGGAATCCGAAATCCTACTGAGATCATTGTGTTTTTTTCCTAGCTAAGAGGCAGACCGGCGCGGGCGCGCAGGTCGTTAGTCATACCTAAGGCGTTGCTTGCCGCCCGGCGTTGTTTACGAAAGAGCGCCACCACATCAGTGCGTGCCTCTTTGGACTGCTGCACACTGGCACGCCATGCCGCTTCTTGCTCACGCTTGACAGCATTCTTGCTCGCCAAAGTGTCACGCTGCTGCTTCAGCTTTGCAAGCTCTACTGCCGAAACACCACTTGCTGTTTGTGCTTCAGGCGTGGAGAGTGCCCCCAGAAAACGATCTAGTTCGACCAGTAAGTTATCATCATCGGCGGGGATAGGATCACGTGCCATACTTAGCCTCCATATTGCTGCCCTAAAGGGTAGGTTTGCTAGCAAGTCAGGGCACCCTTGCCAGCACTTATAGTATACCTTGCCAGCAAATAAAAGAGAAAATGGAGCGGATGTTTGCCACATTGCTGGTAAAATGTGAGAGCCGGGACACTGCGACTAACAGTAGCCCCGGCTAGAAAGGAGGGACATATGATACCTATGTTCATCCTTGGGGTGATCTTCAGTGTCATTGCCAAGTATACCTTGGCTCTGAAGCTGATGAAGTAACCCTTAAGCCCCGCCCGGTGATTCACAGTCGCCGGGCGGGGTTTCTCACATCTGCTTGTATTATACGGCAATTTTTCGCTAAAGATCACTCATAAAATCAAACACAATATCGGAGCAACCGGGTAGCCCCTCGTGCCCAAAATCGGGGTAGATGACGAGGTTTTTCTTGCTCGTGATCTTGTTGTAGGCGGCAAACTGGGTGCTGGGCGGGCAGATAGTGTCCATTAAGCCGACGGGCATGAGGACTTCTGCTTTGATGCGCGGCGCGAGGTGCTGGTTGTCAATGTAGCCTAGTCTCTCCCACCACAAATCTTCTTGTTCGTGGCGCGGGTCGAAGTTGCGGAAGAACGTCGCGAGCTCTTCGTAGGCACCTTTAGCCAAGTCCATCTCCCAGACACGCTTGTAGTCGCAGAGAAACGGGAACGTGGGGGCTGCTTTTTTGAGAGCTGGGGTGAGCGCGGCGCACGCTAGTGTCAGACCCCCGCCCTGCGAGTTCCCCAGCGCCCCGACACGGCTGTCATCTACTTCGTTGAAGCCCATCACGATGCGGGCTAGCAGCGCGGTGTCTAAGTACACATTGCGGTAGTAGAGCTTTTCGGGGCTATCGGCCAGCCCTCGGATAATATGCCCCCGGAGCGTGTTGCCCTTGACGCCGCCCACATCCTCGGACTTTCCGCCCTGGCCCCGGCAGTCCATCGAGGCGATGGAGTAGCCCTGCGCCACATAGGGCAGCTTGCCGATCCAGTCGCTGGAGTGGCCGGAGTAGCCATGGAACTCGACAATGGCGGGGTGGGGCGTGGGACTTTTCTTAGGCCGCAGGTACTTGGCGTAGATTCGCGCACCGCCGACTCCCGTGAACCAGAGATCGAAGCACTCGGCGTGGTGCGTTTTTAGGGGATGGGGGATCAGCTCGACTTTTGGATCATGGGCATCGAACTCGGCGAGTGCGGCATCCCAGTACGTATCAAAATCAACGGGGCGCGGATTGCGCCCCGTGTACTCATAGAGCCGCTCCAGCGGCATGTCTACCTGTGGCATAGTGACGATTCTTTCGCCACCGGGAGGGCAAACTCCTCTACAAACACTCCAGTGGAATGCGCGGCGCAGGAGCAACCACACGCTGTGTTGCTGGACGAGCGGTGCGATAAGTCTCCAACACACTATTGTACCGAGCGCCGTTGTCGCGAGTGAGGGACGGCATGGTGGTGTACGATGAGAAGCTGGAGCGGCTACTGCTGCGGCCTTTGTAGCGCTTCCCCACCTTCACGACGGGCTTGCCATCGGCGCTACCCTCCGTCGACCAGCCCAAATCGATACTCCCACAGATCATGGCCAGCGCGGTCGCGAGAGGGACATTAGAGAACGTGAACGACTTGGGGTCGCTAGGCAGGTCATCGGCAAGGGCGTAGCTCAGATCAGCCTGCTGGAGAATATCTTTCAAGCACTCCCGTACATCCGTGCTTTTCTTATCTAGTGAGACCCGCTTACTCGGGAGCGAGGTGGTGCGGGTGAAGAGATTGCCCACGATGGGAAGCTCGGGCATGGTAGGTAGAACCACTCGTCCGGTACCCCCAAAGAGAGATGGGCCTGGGTACTTTTTGCCAAAGTAGATCTTGACTTTGTCGCCCTTTTTCTCCGCCTTCCAGCCACATCTCAAGAGACCTGCTGCATTGTCGAGGGCATTGCCTACCGAGACTCCCGTCATGGTCATGCTGACTTTACTCTCGTTCTTCAGGTCTTTATCGAGCTCATAGTCAAGTCCCGCTTTCTCACAGATTGCTTTCACAACATCCAGAGCGGTTCCCTCCTGGACTTTAATATCAATTTTCTTGTCAGGGAGGTCTTTGTAGCGCTCCGCGTTGCCTGTGATAAAGACATTGGTGGTGCGCCCACTCCCGCCTCCAACTGCCTGGCCAAAGGGGAACGAGCCAGGACCCGAAAACGAACCAGAGCCAGAAAACGGGCTGATGACAGCATCTGCGACGCGATTCTTGAGCTCAATAGTCGTTTTACCATCTTCGGAGAGAACAAATGCCTGTGAGGCGTAGAGCCGGGAAACCGCGGCGAGGGCATCTCTGACATTCACACCATCGAGTTTTAGGCTGAGCTTGTTCTTTTTGTCAGGCTCTAGCTGATCGTCAATTTTTGCCACTTTGACATCAGCCGCCTCCAGTATCTTCTTGATGGCATCGGCCAGTGTGGCATTTTTAATGTCCACATTGATAGTCTTGCTAAACCAATCCGGGCTACTGGAGGCAACCCCTGTGAGGCCAGTGACACTCCGACCTGTTCCTGAGGCACGGGGCTGCTGAGCGGGACGCTGCAAGTCTTGTGCAAATGTGGTTGACGTGAGCGCTACGGTGAGCGCAAGGGTAAGTAAAGATTTCATGGATTAATTCTCCTGTTGAGATTCGGATGGTGATTCTGAGTAAATGACATCGGGATCGTCGAGAGCGACGTTCACCGGGGTGTACTTGGTGCTCTCCCCATCGGAGGAGGGCTCGGCGTAGTAGGCGGGAGTGTAGACGGGAGCATCCACCGCCACGCGGCTTCCGACAATGACGGAGTCAGAGACCGTGTCAAGTGCCACAGGGAAACGCTGCGTCAAAGGCGAGGGACGCCGTGATGTTTTTCGCTGTGGCTTCTCCTGCTCCTGCTTTCGCTTTACTTCAACCTGCCTTTGCTCCGATCGCTTTGGCAGATCTTTGTTTTGCCGATCCACGGGCTTCTTTGGAGGAAGCACTCTCTTGATCGGCTCTGCTGTCGGAGTTGGCACGGGACTGGTATCGCCCACGACGACTTGTGCTCCAACAGGCTCCGTGAGCTTTTGCCCAACTCGACCCACCATAAAGAAGCATGCTACTCCGGCCAGCGCGGTGGCAAAGAGGGCGCTTCGTGGTCGCATGATTCCCATCGGGCGGAGGGGGGGACGGCGTGCGGCTTTTAGGGCATGGCGCTCTAAGCCCACGGGCATCTCCGTATTAGGCCGCCACTCGGCAGCGTCTTTGAGTAAGTCTTCGATCTCCATAGGTTCTCCTCTCATGCCCCCTCTCCCGTGTGGCACGGGCGAGGGGGACATCCCTCAATCTCCGGCTCGCCCAGCTCTCGAAGAGCTCCGGAAAGCCGCTTGAGTCCCACCTTGACCCGGCTGCGAATCGTGCTCTCTGGCACGTTTTCCAGCCGTGCTACCTCGGCGATACTAAATTCCTCGAAGTAGATCAGGTGGATTGGTGTTCTCTCTTTCTCCCCTAACTTGGCGACGGCAGCGCGTACTTTTCTCTGCGTCTCCGCCCGCTCGCTCTGCTCATGAAGCGGCGCGGAGCCATCGGGCTCCTCCGGGCGGTCGTCTTTCCAAAAGTGCACCCGGCGCATCCAGGCGGATTTTTGATGGTCGTGGGCGGTGTTGAGCGCAATTCGTGTCAGCCACGAACCCAGCGATGCCTCACCACGATAGCCTCCGATTGCCTGCCACGCCTTGAGAACTGTCTCCTGCGCGAGGTCTTCCGCATCCGCCTTGCGCTTGGCGACGCTGGAAACCGTTCGCCAGATTCGTCCCCGGTGCACCTCACAGAGCTGAGTGAAAGCATCTGTATCGCCGGTTTTCGCTCTTTCTAACAGCTCAATCTCGCTCATCATACACATAGACGACCTCTCTACGAAAAACCGCGAACTTCTGTCGCCAATTGGGGTATATTTTTCCAGAAGGAAACAAACACTATGTCCATTGAACTACCCGCTTTGCCCTACGCCTATGATGCGCTCGCTCCCGTGATCTCTCAGGAGACGATGGAGTTTCACCACGACAAGCACCACGCTGCCTATGTCACGAACCTCAATGCCGCCATTAAAGACACCGAGGTCGCGGACTGGAGCGCCGAGTCGCTGATCTCAAATCTCTCCGCCGTTCCCGATGCAATCCGGGGCGCGGTTCGCAACAATGCCGGTGGCCACGTCAACCACTCTCTCTTCTGGGAGCTCATGACTCCCGGTGGCGCGTCTGCTCCGACCGGCGAGCTAGCAACTGCCATCACCGCCGCGTTTGGCTCGTTTGACGCGCTCAAAGAGGCCGTTGCCAAGGCCGGCGCAACCCGATTTGGCTCCGGCTGGGCCTGGATCGTCACCGACGGCGCGGGCGCGCTCTCCGTGGTCTCCACAGCCAACCAGGACACCCCGCTCATGGGCAGCGCCGTCGCAGGCTGCACCGGCACCCCGATCCTGGGCATTGATGTCTGGGAGCACGCCTACTACATTGACTACCGCAACGCCCGCCCCAAGTACCTAGAGGCGATCTGGGCCGTGATCAACTGGGACAAAGTCGCCGATCTCTACGCCGCCCGGTAATCCCGCCACCCCCGGCCCCTCCTCCCACGCTTGGGAGGAGGGGAGAGAGGGGGGGGCCTAGGTAAGAAATTATGCAAGAGAGAGAAAACCTAGCGCGGCTAAGCCCTGTCGAAGCGCGGTTCGCAACGATGTCTCGTTTGGTAAGTCCGGCGGAGCGCAAGATCCTTACCACTGTCTGGACCGCAACCCTGGATACTCTTCTTCAATATGTTACTGGTCCCGACCCCCGCTTGGCGACTGCTGCGATAGGCGAGATCAAGAACCGCAGCAAGTCTGCGACGACAGATTTTGACAACACGCGAGTCAATGCGACTCTTGCTGAGTGCCTTGCTCCGAAAACGAACGTCCAGGTCCGCAACGGTGCTGCGCTTACCCTGGGTGAGCGCAACGACCGACGATCCATTCCCGTCTTGCGCTCCCTCCTCACGCCGACAGAAAAGAACAAGCTCTCCGAGGGGGCCGTTCCTCTGCGTGCCGCTTTCTTCCTCGCCCGCTTTCAAGATACCGTCAGCTACCCCGAGATTCGTAAGCTAGACTCACAGATAGACGACGCGACAAAACGTCACTTTGCCGATCTATTGGGCATGATGGGCGACTCAAAATCCGTGTCTATTCTGCGTGAGCTTCTGGAAAATCCCTACCATGGCACTCGTAGTCATGCTGCCCTTTCACTGGGCCGCGTGAAAGATCGCTCGTCCGTTCCTGCGCTTATTCGCGCACTCACGGACGGTTATGCTACTGTTCGCCGTGACGCGGCTTGGGCACTCGCCGCCATTGGCGGGACGAAAGCACTTCCTGCTCTTCGGAAAGCAATCACGGCTGAGAATAGCAAGACCGTTCCCGCTCATGGCTTCCGAGGCGCTCAAGAGATGGCCCGAGAAGCCGTTGCGGCTTTGGAACACGGGAAGTCCTTAGAGATCGCCCGTGACTGGCGCGGTGACCCGCTCGGCACTCGCCGTTTTTGACCGAAGAACCTCGGCAAGACTCCAGGCTTGCCAGGGGCAGCCGTTGGGGCGGTGGGGCGCTGCGCCATCGAAGATCTCGGCGATTCCTCCGAGGCCGTAGTCTTCTGTTTGGTGGCGTTCTAGCTCGGCCAGAAACGGCGATACATCGGCACTGGCTCCGTGGACTTTTTTGTAGAGGTCGCAGAAGCTCCCGATCAGCCATGGCCAGACCGTTCCTTGATGATACGCGGAGTCACGCTGATGCGGCCCGCCTTCGTAACGTGGGCAGAAGCGTGAGTCGGCAGGGGAGAGTGTGCGCAGGCCATAGGGCGTGAGCAAGTGCTGCGTCGCGACGGCGAGAACTGCCGTGTTCACCGTCTCGCCTAAGTCCAGAAGTGCCGCTGCGATCACCTGGTTGGGCCGAATCGCTCCGTCTGGCGTGCCGTCGGGGAAAAGACAGTCATAAAGCCCGAGGCCATCGGGGCGCACGAATTTTTCTAAAAACGCTGCCGTGGCTTTCTCCACCAGTTCGCTCTTTCCCGCCACTTTGAGTGCCTTGATCCAGAGTGCCTGCACCTCCACGGGCCGGTCGTAGCGCGGCGTGATCGCCACCCCATCCACTTTCGCGTCCATCCACGTCAGGTTCATGTGGTCGTCGCCGCACCGCAAGAGCCCGTCGGAGTCGCAGTAGATCCCGTCGCCCACCGTGCCCTCAAGGTGCGCCGTGACTATCGTCTCCACGGCCAACGAAAGCTCCTCGGTCAGCTCGCACAGCCCGATACAGTGCAGAAACCACAGCGTCCCATCTACGTTGTTGTAGGCAGGCGCATCGTTGTTGTCCGGAAAGCGATTCGGAATTCGCCCATTACGCACCCACGGCACAAAGTCTCGGATAATCTGCTTGGCGATCTCATCGCGCCCCGTTGTCAGACACAGCCCCGGCAGCGCGATAAACGTATCGCGGCCCCAATCTGTAAACCACGGATAGCCTGCAAGAATCGTCGTACGGCCATCGGGAGCGGCGACGATATAGGGTGTTTCTGGGGAGTATTTGATGCCCCGCAGGTTTCCCATTGTGGAATACCAATCCTCTGAGCGTTCCGGGTAAAGCGTGGCGACGAAACCTACGGTAGCGAAGTTGAGAACCTGCACTTCGGCGATAGCAGGGCAGTAGAGACTCTCGGTTGCAGGAAAGCCACGTTCGGCTTCCCGCTGTTGAAAGAGTTGGTCATTCCACCAGCCCACACTCTGCCAAACCGCTTTGGTGCGTTTATCGGTATTGCCGTACGACAAGTCGGCCAAAGCTTCAAGCTGAAGGGAGAGCGTAGGAGCATCGGGAGTTGCCTGGAAAAACCACCCATGATGATCAGGGCCTTGCGATGTCGGGAAGCCATCCCAGCGGTGCATGTGCTGGTGGTAGTCTTTCCAGCAGACCAATGGAGCCACCCGTAGTGTCGCACCTTGTGGGCAGTCCGTGAGATGGTAAGTGATAATCAGCGTGTCTTCACCGGGAACAAGCCCGACGTATTTACGGAGTCGTGCACCTGTGGGAAACTCAAAATGATAGTGGCGTACCGTGCCGAGATACGTATAATTTGCCAAGTGCTCCCAGCCAATGGGGTGAATCGTGCCGTCTTCGTAGACATGCGTGGCGAGGGGATACTCGACACCGTCGATAATCACGGTTTCATCGAGGCTGCCGAGTAGCGACATTCGGCGACCCGATGGTGGATCAAGCGCGACGGTGAGCAGGCTGTGATAGCGGCGGGTGGCGCACCCGGCGAGCGTCCCGGAGGCGAATCCGCCGATTCCGTTGGTGAGGAGCCACTCTTTGGAGGCGAGTTCTTCGAAGGTCATAACAATTTTCCCCTCCTCCCCCAGCCCCTCCTCCCAATCCTGTGGAGGCAGGTTGGGAAGAGGGAAGTTGCGAGGGATTTGCGGGCTCCCCTCCAGTCCCTTCCTCCCAGTTTTGGGAGGAGGGGCTGGGGGAGGAGGGCTACAGCTTTACTTCCAGCGTGGCGGTAACGCCGACGCCGGGGACGCGCTTTAGAGTTTCGAGGCTCCGGACGGCGCGATCCGAGACGGGGATGAGGCCACGCACACGAACGGTGGGCTGGATAATGCGTTTCTCACCTTCCATCTGCGCGACGGCACGAACCGTGTCCACGAGGCGGCGGGGGCCATTGATCTGCGCGGCTCCAGCGTAAGTGCCATTGCCGACGGTTAAGATTGGGACGACTTTGGTCACGGCTTCGTCACCGATGTCTTTGGTGCGTGTGACTTCGTTGACAAACTTGTTGATATCGGGGCCAAAGCGATCCACGGCAAACAAAATTGCAGCAGCCTTGATGGTCTTATCAAGCTGTGCACGGACGGGGGGAGCTTGCCCTAGGACAATGCCAAGGGCAACAAAAGCAAGGGCGCGGGAAGATTTCATCTCTAAAACTTTCTGCTAGCGGCTTGAAGGTGCTGCACGAGGAGCCCGGTATGACGAGTAGTCAATCACTTCGACTTTGACTTTGCCATCCGGAAGCTGCACTCTCCGGTAGCTGGTCACCGACGAGCCTCCTGAGGAGTTGTAGCGACGTGAGCCTGCGTAGAATGAGAGGACTTTACGTTCCGAAGGCTTGGTGCCATAAATTCGGTAGGTGAGCGAGTCCCCATTGGCCTTACCCCCAATAAAGATGGGGCCGTCGGTTGAGTTCTGGAACTTAAAGTCTACGGCCCCATAGGCCACAGCTGCATCGCAGCCCACACTGACATAGCGAACGGGCATGGAGTGATTAGAGCGCTTGACGATCTTCAGGTCCGCGCGGATCGCGGCATTGTAGAGCGTGGTAGAGGTCTGGCACACCCCGCCCCCGTATCCATCCACCACGAGGCCATCCTGGTACTGATGGGCCATCTTCCAGCCAAACTCGCTTTCACGGGGCCCGACGATGTCATTGTAGGAAAAGACTTCACCGGGAGCCAGAAGCGTCCCGTTGATCTTGGACGTTGCAAGCCCCACATTGGTCTTGCGAGCGCGTGGCGAGCCGCCATAGTCCGTGGTGTAGGAGCCCAGCAGAGTGCCCATCTTCCCGAGATCCTCGGCCGTAACTTTAGGGAGCTCTTCTTTAACAGAAATGGTCACCGTTTTGCCGCCAATTAGCGATCCCATGCCGCCGTTGAGAAGCGCCGCTTTGGTTGCTTCCACATCAAGCTCAATGCCCTTTTCCTCTTTCTTCGCTAAGGAAAGCCCCCCCCCGGACTCCATTTTGGCACGAGCGTTCTGAGCAGGCTTACGAACCGCTTTGGCAACACGTCCCAGATAGGTATCCAGCTTGGCCGGATCCAGCTTGAACTCGGGGTTCAAGGTCACATTGCGCTCGCGCTTTCCATGGTAGAGGCGCTCAAAAAAGTTATCCTCTTTGCCCAGCTGCCACGCCGCATTTACCGCAGGCTCCAGATCAAAGCGCCCACCAAGCTCCCCGAGTGTGATAGCCCACTTCTTCTCCGACTTAGGTGCCGTGAGAACCACCGCTTTTGCCAGATGCTCCTTGGCCCACCCACGCGCCTTTTCTTGTGCTACTTCCCGTGAGAGCCCACTGACATCGGCGTTCCCAATGCGGACACCAGGCGCGATACTATCCGTACTGGGGAGCGTCCGTGAGTAACTGACAACCGATCCCACTCCCACTGCACCGAGCGCAACGAGCGCGGTGGAGAGACCAAGGACAAAGCCGCGTGAGCGACGTGGTGGCTCTGCGGTAAATTCGGAAAATTCGTTGCTGGTTTCTGAGCTTGTCATAGGAGTAATTCGTTGCAGTTAGAGATTATAGAGGAGGGGGAGTTTCATGCTCTTTTTGCCCCTCAATGGCTGAGATACGTTGTCGGAGTAATTGTACCTCCTCACGCAAAAGACGCAATGCCTCAGCGGCAGGATCGGGAGCGTTGAGGGCGGCGTCCATGACGGGAGCGTGAGTGGACGGATTGTCCTGCCCAACAATGCGTGCCGGAATTCCGACAGCGGTGGAGTCGGGAGGGACATCTCGGATAACGACGGCATTAGCCCCAATTCGCGCACGGGCTCCAATCGTGATATCGCCCAATACCTTTGCTCCCATACCAATCAAAACGCCATTTTCAATCGTGGGGTGACGCTTGGTTTTTTCAAGGCTCGTTCCTCCAAGAGTGACATTGTGATACATCAGCACATCATCGCCGATTATCGCCGTCTCCCCGATCACGACTCCCATGCCGTGGTCAATAAAAAAACGTCGCCCGATCGTTGCCCCCGGATGGATCTCCACGCCCGTCACAAACCGCGACCACTGTGAGACCCAGCGAGCCGCCGTTTTGAGGTTGTGTATCCAGAGCCGATGTGCTAAGCGGTGGTAGAGAACCGCCCAGAGTCC
>NZ_JANNYP010000021.1:0-6030 GCF_031410135.1 Armatimonas sp.
GAGTTATTGGCTAGGATCAGCTCAATTGGTATCGCGCAATTAGAGAGATGTAACAACTTCTTGCGAAACTTCCCATGACGTTTAAACCCTTTCATGGAACCAGGAAAATTCGCAAGAACAATCTCCCAAAATAACTCCGCCTCAAGAGATGTTTGCACTGCAAAAACTATCTCTTCAACACTTTCACAGCCGCGCCGCAACTCCCCACCAATCTCAATGCGCTCAACGCCTTCGATTTTGCGAAGCTCACTTGCCAGCTTTTCGGCCAGTGGCAAGGCCCAGCGGCGCGGCATCTTCTCGTTCAGGCGCTTCCAGGCTTCGATTTTCTCCAGCAGTTTTGTCTCTTTGGCCGCACCAAACCCAGCGACGGCTCGGACGCGTTGCTCGCGGCAGGCGGCTTCGAGCGCCTCGACACTTGTGACCTCCAGCGCCTCCCAGAGCGCTTTGGCGGTGCGCGGGCCGACACCGGGGACACTCGCCATCTTCACGACGCCCGCTGGCACCGTGTCCTTGATGCGCTCCCAAATCGCGGTGGTTCCCGTGGCGAGAAAGTCCGCCGTCTTACTGGCGATGGCCTCGCCAAAGCCGGGAAGCTCGCGCAGCTTGCCGCGCTCGTGGATGGTCGCGAGGTCGTCTTCGAGGTCGTCAATGGTCTCCGCCGCGACACGGTAGGCGCGCACTTTGAAGGGGTTCTCACCCTGGATCTCCAAAATATCCGCGATGGCCTCAAAGCGCCGTGCGATCTCGTAGTTGGTCATGGGGGGATTGTACCCGTAACCAAATGCCGTCCTCATCCGTTAAAATGACAATGACGCAGCAGCAACAGCAGAAACGACAGGGGCACAAGGCCGCGCGGCATACGGTGCTTGACAAGGTGCTGATGCTCCTGCATCTCTTCATCGGGGCCGTCTTTTCTAGCTACTTGCCGACGATCTACACCACTATCCGATTTTTCCTGATCCAATTTCCTGGCTCCTATGACAATACTTACCTGTACGGTGTCTCGTTTGTGCTCGCGACGCTGGGGTATCTGGGTGTAAGCCTGATGCTACTCCTGCGGCAGCGGCGTAGTGCAGCAGTCTTCGAGCTTTTCTGCGCACTGGGCTACGGGCTGTTTTTTGTCCGGTACTGGCGATTCATGTCACCGTGGCTGGGGCCGCAGTATTCCCTCGATTGGCTGCTCTGGTTTTTGAAATGGCCAGTAGGGAGCCTCCTCATTGGCCTCCTTCACCTCATGCTCACCCGGTGGCTCTGGCGCTCCGAGAGTGCAGAGGAGTAAAATGCCTCATGGCAGTGCAGCAAAAGCAGAAGACACCCACGCCACGAAGTACCCGCCTTACCGTGGCGGATTGGGTCTTGATGGTTGTGAATCTGATTCTGGGGGGCTTCTTTGCGACGCTCATTCCCCCACTCATTCGTCGCCTTCCGCAGAACCTCACTGAAGTATTGGTTCACGTCGCGATTGCGCTGGCGACACTGGGCTATCTGGGAGCCAGCCTCACCCTGCTACTACGTCTACGTCGCGCTGCCGCCGTCTTAGAGTTTCTGTGTACCCTTGCCTGGTGGTGCGGCGCTGCGTACTTCTGGCTTGTGACTACTCCCGATCAGCGCTTAGATATCGGAGCACTTATCTGGGCCGGTGGGCTGGTTCTGATCGGAGTCTTTCATCTTCTGATTGCAAGCTGGCTCTGGCGCTTTCGGCGCGAGGAGGAAGAGTAGCAGATGTTACAGCAACAAAAACAGCGCGAGTTGCCAACCAAGAAAGCACGCCTTCACCCTCTGGAGATCGTCCTCGGGTGGCTCAGCCTGCTCTTCGGTAGCGCGGGTTTTCTCTACTTCTGGATCTTCTTCGCCCCTCTCTGGCGCGAGAACCGCTGGGACGTTCTGGCGGCTCGTGCAACTCTTCTTCTAGGCGTCCTGCTCGCCACGCTTGCGGGAGGTTTTGTGCTCTGCCGTGCTCGCCGATTGGCGCGGTGGTTGCTACACGGCGCGGGGCTTTTTGCGGTGCTCGTGCTGGGCTACGCTGTCTATGACATCTGGCTACGTCGCAGCAGCTACCGAGACGAGCTGATTGCCATCGCCGGAATTGCAGCAGCGACGTTCTGGATCTTCTGGTTCGCTTGGTTTATCAAAAAGCAGGAGGGTGAGACATGACACAGCAGCAGAAACACAGAGAGCACAAAAGGCAAGTTGCGGTATCTAAACACCGAACCGTGGGCGAGTGGGTGCTCCTGGTTGCCTCTCTTCTGGCAACGCTCAGTGGTTGGCGTAGCCTGCTGCGCTTTTTCCACCCGACCAACTGGCATGATGGAGGGCTCGCGTGGTTCTTATTGGAGCTGGCCTTGCTAGGAACGACGGTGGCCCTGCTCCTCCACGCACGCCGCATCGCCGCATTTTTCCAGGTACTGTGTGCCACTGCCTGGTGGTTTGGGATCGTGATCGCCCTCTTTGGCTTCCTCGACTACAATGGCCACCTAGACATCCTCGCGGGATTTGTCTGCGGCCTGCTTTTCCTGATCGGCCTGATCCACGCGCTTATCGCCCGCTGGCTCTGGCACTTGAACAATACGAAGGAGTAAGATTTGCTATGGCAGTGCAACAACAACGAGAGAAGCCAACAAGCCAAGCGCCACGCCGAAGTAGTGTCTTAGAGATCGTGCTGGGCACTCTCCATTTCTTGCTCGGAGGGAGCTATGTGGTGCTTATGCTTATCTCCATCCAGAATGATGGAATCGGTGGCATGCGATGGTATGACCTGCTGCCAAATGTCATGGCTACACTCATGGGGCTTTGCACGGGACTCGCAGGGCTTTTGCTTCTCTGCCGTCAGCGCCGCGTGGCTGTATGGCTTCAGTGGATAAGCACACTGGCTGCACTCATCATGTCAACCATCGTTCTCTACTTCGACTGGAAACAAAGAACAAATCCCCTTTCCAACTACGACTGGATTCTACTGGGAGTATTCTGTGCAATCCCTCTATGGATGGCCGGGTTCGCGTGGTTTCTGAAGAAGCAGGAGAGCGAGGAGTAGCGGGAACTTTGGGGGAGCTGCCGTCGGTAAAAGAGTCTGTGCCAGGAGACGTAGGGTATCTGTCACCGACTGCCCTGCCAACGACAATAACCTGGTGGTCGGTGACAGATACCAGAGGGTACCTTGAAGGTACCTGTCGGTATCCTTAAAGTACCAGGCAGTACCTTGAAGATACCCTCTGGTCGGTGAAAGGTACTGCCTGGTACCTGACACATCCACGAAAGGATACGATGATGGCAAAGAAGTTGATTGTAGGAAACATACTCGCAGAGAGCATCAAGATCAAGCAAATGTGGACGCAGAACCCGACGTTCGCCGTTCCGGATCTGACCGCAGCCGAGCACGCGGCGCAGGAGAGCGCACTGGCGGCCAAAGAAAACGCGGTTGAGGCGCTCCGGGCGCAACTTGCCGGTCTGATTGAGGAGCGCGACGGTATCGCACGAGAGCTAAACGGCTGGAACGTGCGGATTCGGCGCGGCGTCGGCTTCACGTTTGGTTTGGAGTCGCCCCAGTACAAGATGGTCGGTGGAACGCCCCCGTCTGAGCGCAAGCCCACCACCCGCAAGCCCAAAGCCCCAGCGCCGTAGTGCAAACGCAGAAGCAACAAGAAAAACCAACCGCTCGCCCACGGCCCAAACGCACCGTGGGCGAGCTCGTTGCCGCGTGCTTACTCGTTCTTTGGGGAGCGGGAACCCTCTGGCTGTTTTCATATTTCTTACGTGGGATGCGCCCCCTCTTTTTAGGGTACCTTGTTAATGCTCACAGCCTTTTTTGCCTCCTAGGAGGGCTGGTCTCCCTTGCGCAGCAGCGTCGTCTTGCACAATTATTGATTTCTCTTGCCGCAGTCATACTACTGGGCATCTCTGGCCATTTCATCTACTTTTTGCAGAGCAACAGCTCCGATTTAGCCGCTACCCTACCGTGGATAGCCTCGTTTCTGCTAGCATCCTTGGGCTTCTTCTGGCTAGGCCGCTTTCTCGGGCAACAGGAAGACTTGGAGGAGTAAGGATGAACCAACAACTACAGAAGCAACGCACGACCCACGCCTCCATCAATTTGCTTGAGGGCTTTTTGGGAACGCTTCACCTACTCTTGGGAGGCGGCCTGGGGAGCTTCCTCCTCTGGTTAAGAGAAAGCTGGGATCAGCGCACCTGGATTGCTCAGCTTGCGTTTCCTCTAATGGTACTTTTCTCACTCCTCACCGCAATCGCTGGCCTCTTGCTCCTGCTGCGTCAGCGACGCATCGCCTACTATGCCCAGCTCATCAGCGCCCTCGCCGCTGCCGTCTTAGTAGGCTTAGTCACCTACCAGTGTCTTCTGGGAACACGTGACGGCAATACGGTTTGGCAGGTTCTCGTGCTCTATCCCTTCGTCGCTTTATGGATGGCATGGTTTGCCTGGTTTATCAAAAAGCAGGAGGAGAGTGCAGAGTGATTCAGCAACAAAAGATAAAGGCGACTTCGAAGCGCTCACGTCGCTCGGTAGGAGAGCGAGCGGCACTTGTTTTTCTCCTGATATGGGGCGCTCTCTTCATCATTTGGGGAGTTAAATACTGCGCCCGCAATGCCTGGAAACAGCCTTTCGACTACGTTATCTTAATTCATGGGCTCCTGAGTCTTTTGGGAGGGTTGAGTGGCATGGTCAGAAACCGACCTCTGGCACGTGCTCTGACCATCAGCGCTGCTTTTGTGGTCGTCCCCATCGTGGTCTTTGTGCTCTGGACCTTTCATGGAGCCCACTACGACCGGGAGATGCTCCCTCTCGTCCTCCTGATCCTTTTGGCGCTCTGCCCGTTACTCCTGATCGCCCTGGGACTTATCACGCTGGGCGTCTGGCTTGGGAACCAAAAGGACTAAGCAGTCGTTCAGAAATGTGTTAGACTGTGTGCATCATGCCACGAATCAAAACTTTGAAACTGACCGATGACCAAAGGATTGCCTTGGACAAAGGAGCAAAATATGGAGCCACTCCCAGTTACAGAATGCGCTGTCAAGCCATCCTGCTCAAGGAAAATCCGCTCTCTTCGCTGATTATAGCACAGAAACTAGGCTGTTGCGAAATGTCTGTCAATGACTGGATGAAACGATTTGAGCAACAAGGAATAGAAGGACTTAAAGTATCTAAAGGAAGAGGAAGGAAGAATATCATTCAAAAAGAAGATTTAGAAACAGTAAAAAGAATAATTAAAATAAATAGGCAACGTATTGGATTAATCAAAGAGGAATTAGAAGAAGAACTAGGGAAAGAATTTTCTCATCTAACTCTTCGTCGCTTTGTAAAAAAAATGGTGGTCGTTTCAAGCGGGTTAGACGGGTAACAAAACGCCAGCCTGCTCCTGAAGTTTATGATATTAAATGTGAATGTTTAGATGTACTGGAGGACTTAAGCAGAAGAGATGCGATTGATATTTATTATGGAGATGAAGCGGGTGTATCTTTATATCCTACAATTCCTTATGCCTGGCAATTTCCTGACGAAGAAGTCGTTCTACCTAGCGAGAGAGGCGGTCGTCTAAACTGTTTCGCTTTATTATCCCGTGATAATGATTGCTTCTTTCGTACTAATGAAGAGAAAGTCGATGCTGCTTGGATAGCAGATCAGATTACTGAATTTTCTTTAACTTTACGTCGAACGACGGTTCTGGTTTTGGACAATGCTAGTGTTCATGTCAAAGCTTTCAAAGATCATTTTTCTCTTTGGGAGGAACGCGGTTTATTTATATTCTTTTTGCCCCCTTATTCTCCTCATTTAAACATTGTCGAGATACTGTGGAAAAAGGTCAAGTATGAGTGGTTGCAGGTGAAAGACTATGCGGATAAGAATACCTTGCATGAGGCTGTCCGCTATATTTTGAGCGAAGTCGGGAAGTCGCTGTGTATCGCTTTCCAACCCTTTAAGAAAAGTCTAACACAATTTTGAACGACTACTTACCCTTTCGGTTGGGGAGCGGACGCTCTACGTGGATGTGGCGGCGGAGCGGCTTCTGGCTGCCGAAAAAG
>NZ_JANNYP010000022.1:0-8915 GCF_031410135.1 Armatimonas sp.
ACGGTTGCTGGAAGATACGCTGGCCGAGGTCGCCCGCGAAGAATAAGGCGTTCGGCTTGTCGGCACCCAGCGCGGCGAAGAAGCGCAGATGGGCGACGCTGATGTCCTGCGCCTCGTCCACGACGGCGAAGTCAAACGGCGGATGTTTGCTCCTGGCCAATGCGGTCGCCAACGCGGTCAAGGTAACCCTTGGACCTCGCGGACGCAATGTCGTTATTGAGAAGAAGTGGGGCTCCCCCACGATCACCAAAGACGGCGTGACGGTCGCGAAAGAAATCGAGCTGGAAGATAAGTTCGAGAACATGGGCGCTCAGCTCGTGAAAGAAGTCGCCAGCAAGACCAACGATATCGCCGGTGACGGTACGACGACAGCTACCGTGCTGGCACAGTCTATTGTCAATGAAGGCCTTCGCTATGTCGCCGCCGGTGGCGCTCCCCTCTCCGTGAAGAAGGGAATTGACAAGGCGGTTGAGGTGGCGGTTGCTGCTCTCAAGGCCAATGCAATCCCGGTAGACGGCGAGATGGTGGCACAGGTCGCCGCAATCTCCGGTAACAACGATACCGAGATCGGTGAGATCATCGCCGACGCGCTGGACAAAGTGGGCAAGGACGGCGTCATTACCGTCGAGGAGTCCAAGGGCCGCGATACCACCCTTGAGATCGTCGAGGGCATGCAGTTCGACAAGGGCTACATCTCCCCCTACTTCGTCACCGACACCGAGCGCATGGAAGGTGTCTTTGAGAACGCCTTTATTCTCTACTACGAGAAGAAGATCAGCCTCGCCGCCGATCTTGTTCCGATCTTAGAGCAGGTCATGCAGACCCGTCGCCCCTTGGTGATCGTGGCCGAGGATCTGGATGGCGATGCGCTGGCTACCATGGTGGTCAACAAGATTCGTGGAATTCTGAACGTGGTCGCGGTCAAGGCTCCTGGCTTTGGCGACCGCCGCAAGGCCATGATGGAAGACATGGCGATCCTCACCGGTGGCAAGTTCATCACCGAGGACCTAGGCTTCAAGCTAGAGAGCGTCACGCTCGATATGCTGGGCCAGGCCAAGAAGATTGTCGTCACCAAAGACAACACCACGGTGGTCGAAGGCAACGGGGACTCTGACGCGGTCAAGGGCCGTATCAACCAGATCCGCAAGCAGATTGATAACACCGACTCCAGCTACGACAAAGAGAAGCTCCAAGAGCGACTCGCCAAGCTAGCCGGTGGTGTTGCCGTGATCCAGGTGGGCGCTTCCACCGAGACCGAGCTGAAGGAAAAGAAGCACCGCTACGAGGACGCTCTCTCCGCCACCCGCGCTGCGGTGGAAGAGGGAATTGTCGCCGGTGGTGGCGTGGCCTTCATCAACGTCATCGCGGATCTTGACAACGTGGTTGTAGACGATAAAGACGAGCAGGTCGGTGTGGACATTGTCCGCAAGGCCCTGGAGTCGCCTCTTCGCACCATCGCCGCCAACGCGGGGCTGGAAGGCTCTGTTGTGGTCAACAAGGTCAAGGGTCTTGCCAAGGGACATGGCTTCAATGCCCTGACCGAGGAGTACGGCGACATGGTCGGCTTCGGCGTGATTGACCCGGTCAAGGTCAGCCGCTCTGCCCTGGCCAATGCGGCGTCCATCGCCAGCATGATCCTCACCACCGAGACCCTCGTGGTCGAGAAGCCGGAACCCCCGGCTGCTGGTGGCGGTGATCACCACCACGATCACTAGTTAGCCCTCCTCCCCCGGCCCCTCCTCCCAATCCTGGGAGGAAGGGGAAAGCAGGGGAGATTAAGAAAGCCCTGCGCTCTTTATGGAGTGCGGGGCTTTTTCTTATCCCAGACCCTGCTTGCGGTAGCGTTCGATGCGCTCGATCAGCTCCTCTGCTGTCATGCCAAAGATATCGGTGCGAATTCCCAGGCCACCGGGATACCAGAGATACCAGAACTTGGGGCCGAGGGCACGCTTAGCCGCCGCAATATCGGTGAGGGCGAAGTGTACTAGCGGAAATATAAAGCTACGGGGCGTCATCGCTCCCAGTACTGACCAGGGAACCGGGCCATGAATGCCAAAGACATCCTGTACCCAGATTCCCTGGCTATCAATGCGCAGCGTCACGGGAATCTGGCGACTCTCGACGCGCTTCTGCACCAGGCGCATTACCCAGCGCATGTAGAGCAACATCAGGGGAATCATCACGGACAAAAGCAGCAGGGAAAGCTGCCAGACACGTGCGGGAAGCGGCCCCAAGCGCACTGCTGCAAGAGTGACTCCCAGCACCATCCCCACAATAACCGCGCTAATGACCAGTGCAGAAACCTTCTTCTGGGCGACGGCGGAGGGACGGCCCATCAGGACGATGGCATCTTCGGTCAGGGACTCGATCTGGGCTTGCTGCTGCATGAGAGCCTCCCCAATGCGTGATGCCTAGTGGTGCGCGTGGTGCGCACCGCGTGAGGCGGCGAGCTTTTCGGTGTCCCGGCGGCGCTGGCGCATGGTCTGGATCGGGCGCTGGTCGGCACAGATGGTCTGGACACGGTAGCCCGCCCCCTCCAGTGCCTTCACGACCTGCGGGACGTACTCAAACTCCAGCAAGTCCGCCCAGCGCTCATCCGACGTCCCATCGCCGTAGCCCTCGCAGGTATCGAAGCCTAGGATGCGCTTGACGGCGGGGTAGACAAAGACCTTCGGGCCGTACGTCACGCACCACTCCACGACGATCCGATCCATCCCGACGGATGCGGGGAGTGATTTCCACTCCCGCATCCGCCAGAGGGCCTTCTCAGAATCGAAGACCGGCTTGTTGGTAAGTGCCTTGTGCATTACAGAAGCAGCTCCAAGGGATTCTCGATGGCTTTCTTGAGCGCGCCTAGAAACGCAGCACCATCGGCACCGTCTACCACCCGGTGATCCGCAGAGAGAGTCACCTTCATGCGCTTGCGCGGCACGACCTGCCCATTCACCACCGCAGCCACCGTCCGCGTGCTCGACACGGCCAGGATCGCGCCCTCGCCCGGATTCACAATCGCGGCGAAGTTCTCGACCTCCGCGACCGCTCCCAGATTGGAGATCGTGAACGTCCCGCCCGTGTAGTCCGCAGGCTGGAGTTTCCCGGCACGCGCCTTCTCGATCAGCGGCTTGCTCGCCGCCGCGATCTGACGCAGGCTCAGGGCTTGCACATTACGCACCACGGGCACGATCAGGCCATCGTCGAGCGCGACTCCAAAGCCGATATGGTGGTTCTTGCTCACCAAGCGCTTGTTGTCGTCGAACTTCGAGTTGACGTTCGGCGCGGCCAGCAGTGCCACGGAGACGGCTTTCAGCAGACAGTCATTGACGGAGACTTTCACTGCCCCACCCGCTGCGTTCACCTGCTCACGCAGTCCAAGAAGCGCTTCCATGTCCACCTCGACGGTAACATAGAAGTGCGGGATCTGTTGCTTGCTCTCGGTGAGGCGCCGCGCGATGGTCTTGCGCATCCCGTTGTAGGACTGCACTTCGACCTCGTCCGCAATCGCGCCCCCCCCGCCCCCAAGATTGGGGGAGCCAGAGGTTTTAGCCGCCGCTTCGACATCCGCCGCCGTGATCGTCCCTGCCGCGCTGATGCTCGCCAGGTTGACGCCCTTGGCCGCCGCAATGGCACGCGCTAAGGGGGAAGCTTTAACGCGCACATCACTGCCTGAGACCGTAACACCTTCAATCTCAATCGGATCGCTCAGCACGGAGGCCGAGCCACCGAGTCCTTCGGGCAACTGACCAACAAAACTATCGCCGTAGGGCTTCGCGGGGTTGGTCGCCACCACAACGGGTGCGGCCACCGCAGACGCGGCAACAGGAGTGGTTATCTCTGCGACTTGTGCACTTGGCGTAGGCGCTGCGGCTGCCACGGGTGCGCTCCCGCCCGCGGGTGGTGCGCCTTGGCCGATGATCAGCACAGGATCGCCGACCTTGACCTCAGCACCGGGAGCGGCGAGGATCGCATGGATCACTCCGGCTTCGCCTGCAGGAACTTCCACATTGGACTTATCGGTCTCAATCTCGAACACCGCGTCGTCTACACCAACCGTATCGCCGACTTTTTTGAGGAACTGGACAATGACGCCCGCCTCCATTGCATCGCCCATCTTGGGCATGATGATCGCTGCCATCTCTTACTTGCCTCCCAGGCTGCGTTTTGCCGCCGCGACAATATCCACTTCCGTTGGGAAGGCGAGATTTTCAAGGTTCTTGGCGTAGGGCATCGGCACGAAAGCGCCGGTGACGCGAAGAACGGGTGTGTCTAAGTCGTAGAACGCACGCTCGGAGATCTGGGCAGAAATCTCTGCAGCACAGCCGTAGAGTGGCCACTGCTCTTGAATAACCACAGCACGATGAGTCTTCTTGATCGAGGCCAGCACCGTGTTCATGTCAAGTGGCAGGAGTGAGCGCAGGTCAATCACCTCCGCCGAAATCCCGTCTTTTGCCAGCTCATTGGCCGCCTTGAGCGCCTGAATGGTCATCCAGGAGTAGGCTACCAGCGTGATATCTTTGCCTTCGCGCAGGACATTTGCCTTACCAATCGGCACCGAGAAATCAGGATCATCGGGCACTTCGGAGAGGCCCGGCTGGATCGCTTCAAGCTCGTCCGGTTTGGTGAAGTACATGCGCAGCGACTCAAAGACCATCACCGGGTTATTGTCCCGGATTGCTGAGATCATCAGCCCCTTGGCATCCGCAGGAGTCGCAGGGACGACCACTTTCAGGCCAGGAACGTGGGCAAAGAGCACCTCAATGGCCTGCGAGTGCTGGGCAGAGAGCTGCAAGCCGACACCGCTGGGACCACGGATAACCATGGGCACCTGGAACTGACCACCGAACATGTAGCGGATCTTGGCGGCGTGCTGGACGATCTGGTCGTAGGCGGGCGTGGCGAAGTCCATGCGCATCATCTCGCAGACGGGGCGCAGACCGGCCATCGCGGACCCGATCCCAAGACCAATAATCCCAACCTCAGAGATAGGGGTATCTACCACGCGCTGTGGGCCGAATTCTTCTAAAAATCCCTTGGAAAGCTCCAGGGTTCCCTGGTACTGGGCCACTTCCTCCCCGATGAGAAACACGTTCGGGTCGCGGCGCATCTCCTCACGCAGGGCAAGCGCGAGGGCGTCTATGTAGCGTAGTCTTGCCATTATGCGTACACGTCCTTTAAGAGCTCGTCGGCAGGGGGCACCGGGGAATCGTCGGAGAACTGCACCGCCGCTTTGGCCGCGATCACGGCCTCATCATGGAACCGCACGATGTCCTCGTCGGTGATGACCCCGGCCTCTAGGAGAAGCTCGGCGGCAATCGCAATCGGGTCACGGTTGGCCTTAGCGGCTTCGATCTCCGCCTTGGTACGGTACACCACGGTCTGCTTGGCCTCATCGGCGGCTCCGTGTCCGTGGAAGCGATAGGTATCGCACTCCAGGAAGAACGGGGCGGGGTTGGCCTTCATGTCCGCGACAATCTGACTGACCTCTTCATGCACCGTGATGATGTTCTGCCCGTCTATTTTCTTACGGTTCATGGCGTAGCTGCCCACACGATCCGTCAGATCGGTGTTGGCGTGGGAGCGCTCGATACTGGTGCCCATAGCGTAGCCGTTGTTCTCTAAGACAAACAGCACGGGGACTTTGTAGAGCTGCGCCATGTTCAGGGTCTCGTGGAACGCGCCCTGGTTCATCGAGCCATCGCCAAAGAAACACACGGCGACGCCCGCTTGCTGCCGATACTTCAGCGCCCAGCCTAGGCCCAGCGCGATCGGGACGTTGCCACCCACGATGCCGTAGCCACCGTAGAAGCCGCGCTCCGCATCGCAGATATGCATCGAGCCGCCCTTGCCTTTTGAGCAGCCGTCGTACTTCCCACAGATCTCCGCCATCACGGGACCGGGGGGGGAGCCGACAGCCAGCGCGTACGCATGGTCGCGGTAGTGTCCAATTAAGCAGTCGCCTGCTGCGAGGTCGAGTGCGCCGATGATGCCCACAGCAATGGCTTCCTCACCTGAGTAGAGGTGCAGATAGCCACCGATGCCATGTCCTCCGCGCTGGAATGCCCGAAGACACTCTTCCTCAAACTCGCGGATGTGCACCATTTGCTCATAGAACCGGCGGTACTTGGCCGCGTCTAGCGCAGCCGTCTGGCCCTTTGCCATCTTATAAAACAGTCTCCTTGCCAGGGGGCGGAGTCCCCGCCCGGCCCATTATACCCCACGGATATTCGGTACTATAACCCTATAACGATAGGAGAAGTTCCGCCCCTCGTCCCGCCGATCAGAACGGCAGGACTTGAAAGCGTCGCAGGCTCCGCTACAAAGGCCGTTCCGACCATAAAAGACCAAGAAGATTCGGAATGGCCGACACGGCCTTTGCAGCCACAGGCTCGTCAGTCCCGCCGCTCAAACCGGCAGGATGAAGGCTCGTCGTGGGTATATAATGGATCAATTATGCCCCCTTTCCGCTATTTCCTCGCCTCGGAAGAGTGCATGTCCGACCTGAGCCGCTACTCTGAGACCTGCGCCTTCTGCGGCAACCGTTCTCGTAGCTTCGACATCGGACAGAAGCGTTTTGGCTGCCCTACGTGCCTTCAGGCAGGACAATTTGGCTTTGCCCACGATACTGAGATTGGCATGTTTACCGAGGACAAAGTGCTTCTCATGGGCATTGATTCGGACGATGAAGAGGATTTCCTGGTGCCGATCAGTGATGCCGCCTAGAAAGTAGGAATGCCAGAAGCGCAGCTACGTGAGCTTCAGCGAACCCCACATTTTCGAACATGCAACAATGTTACCTGGATGATTTGCTGCCAAGACTTCATGGCCTACCTTGGCGAGTGGAAACCAGAAAACTTTGAGAATCGAGAAGCCTTTGTTGAGGCAATGTCTCGGCAGAGTGACTTTTCCACGATTCGATGGCTCTGGCCTGAAGACGAAACCACCCCACACTTCGGCGAGATGGTGATACATGTCTTCCGTTGCCTGCACTGCGACCGGCTTCGTGCAGTGAACGACAGTACCTAGCTGCTCCGTAGCTCGGTGAAGATGCGCTTTTCGGCTTCTTTGGCGACCGCACGGACTTCGGCGCGGCGGGCGGCTTTGTAGGCGGGGAGTCGGTCGCCTAAGCTAATGGGCTCCGGCAGGCGGACGCGAGCGCGGCGGGGGCCGGTGAGCAGAGACTTACCGAAGCACTCGCGCTCCAGGCGAACGAGCAGATCGAAGAGGCGCTCGGGGGTGGGGTCTTCGCGGACGTAGCCATCGTAGACGGCGATCCAGTTGGCGATTCTATCGAGATCACGCAGCAAGGGCCGGGCACGCTCGCGCTGCTGGCGGCGCAATTCTAGGTCGTAGGGCGTTTTAGTGGCGGGGTCGGGCTCGTCGCGGGTGACGATCTCAATGGCGTGGATCAGGGTTCGCATGCGCTCGGGGAGGGTCTCGCCACGTGGGTCGGGGATGCCAACGGCAAGGGCGACGCGTTGCAAGATCGCCTCTTTGATGGCATCAAGCCGTGGGGTAAAATCCGACTCCAGATCCTCGTCTTTTTCTTTAGGCGACGGCAGGCGGTACTCTTTCTCCAGAGAGCGCAACATCGCAAACCCGATTCCGCGCAGGCGCTCGTAGGTGCCTGCATCGCTTGGAACCGGCGAGCCCGTAAAATGCTCCAGCCGGTTGAGCGAGAACAGAATCGGCAGGCGCATGTCGGTGGTGAACTTGTACTTCAGCGCCACGGGCTGGATAAAGAGATTCGCTGCCTCGTCGTCTTTGCGTGCGTCTTCGAGCGCCCAGAACGCGAGCTGAAAGACACCGTCATGGAACGGCAGGAGCGTGTCGTTCTGGGAGTACACCTCGCCCTCGGGAAAGATCACGAGCTTGCTGGCGGGGCTGGCGAGCAGCTCACGGGTCGCGCGGAAACTGGCTCGGTCTGCCGTCCCGCGAATCACCGAGTGTGCCCCAATCCGCTTGATGACATGGCCCCAGAGCCCCAGGCAGGCATCAAACGCCTCGCGGCAGGCGAGATACCGAAAGCTCTGCTCCACCTGCGCCGAGAGATGAAAAACCAGCGCCGGGTCGGTGTTGGTGGGATGGTTGGGCGTCAGCAAGACCCGCTCCCCAGCGAGCGCCCGAAAGCGCTCCAGCTCGCCTGCATCGTAGTCCACGCCACTGATACCCAGCACGCCCACAATCGTGTTGCTACACTTCTGTGCCACCCGGATCACCGAGGGCGTCGGTTTGGCGGCGATAAAGTCAGCGCGCCCAGGGACAATAATCTCAGAAGACTCAGACGACATGGGTTATTATAGCTCGGCTTTGTAGCCCTCTCCCCAGGCTCGTTCCTCGTCACCCCTCTCCCAACGTCTCCTCGTCCCTCAGAGCCTTTCTGGGAGAGGAGATGAAGGCACCCCAGAAAACCTGTACAATGCGCACAGGAGTAATTCTTATGAGTAAACAAAAACTTTCCTGGTACCTTTGGGCTATCGGCACGGTTCTTATCGTTTTGAGCTGGTATAAGATGGTTCCCAATAACATTGGCTGGGTTGGCTTTGCAATTGGAATGAGCGGTAGCGTGCTTGGCTGGGGTATGCGTCCCCCAAAAAACTAGCCCCTCCCGCAATGCGCCTTCACATTCTCAGTGACCTGCACCAGGAGTTCGGGGAGCGCGATGTGCCCCGCATGGACTGCGATGCTGTGGTGCTGGCAGGCGATGTGGGGACGAAAATGCGTGGGCTGGAGTGGATTCAGCGGCGCTTCCCAGAAATCCCTGTGCTCTATATCTGCGGCCTCAGTACAGGACAAAAAATACTGGTAATTTCTACAGGATGAAAGGCACCGCCTTGGTATGATACGACAAGGTCGCTTAAACACAGATCGCGACCAAAACGATGCCCAAAAAAAATTGTATCTCACAGAGCCAAAATGCT
>NZ_JANNYP010000023.1:0-5430 GCF_031410135.1 Armatimonas sp.
AGCTCCCCCGCAAGCCGACCACACCTGCTGGGCAATAGAACCCCCTTCCCTCCCCCTTCCTTCGTAGAGGGAAGGGGGCCAGGGGGATGGGTTCAAACTTTCTCCAGCCGCGCGTAACCCGCCACGAGTTTCTTAATTCCCACATTGGGGAACGCCACCGACACTTGTGCCTCATCGCCGTTGCCCGTGCACGAGATCACGACGCCTTGGCCAAAGACAGCGTGCTTGACTTTCTCCCCAGGCCGAAACGCTGCGGCTCCGATGCCAGCCCCCTGGCCCCCACGCGTGGGGGGAACAGAAGGAATCGGATTCCTTAAAGTTCCCTCGCTTGCGGGGGGCAGGGGGCTTGTTTGTGGGGTGCTGGCAAGCTCGCGTTGCTTGCTCTTGAGGAAGCTGGGGAGCCGTGCCCCCTGCGGAATGGCGAGGCGCTCGATGGCGATGTCACGCAGGAAGCGCGAGGGCGGGTTGAAGCTCACATTACCAAAGATGGTGCGGCGGGTAGCAAACGTCAGATAGAGTTCCTGCTGCGCCCGCGTGATGCCCACGTAGGCCAGGCGGCGCTCTTCCTCAATAGATGAGTCGCTCTGGAGCGAGCGGAAGTGCGGGAAGATCCCCTCCTCCATCCCGATCAGAAAGACCACGGGAAATTCCAGCCCTTTCGCGGAGTGGAGGGTCATCATTACCACACACTCCACGCCGCCCTCCCCGAGCTTATCCACATCGGCGATCAGCGCGGTCTGCTCCAGAAAGGCCCGCAGCGACGGGTCTTCCGTGCTCTCCTCAAACTGCTGGGTCACCGAGAGAAGCTCCTGGACATTCTCCACGCGGCTCTGGGACTCCACGGTTTTCTCGCGCTCCAAGTCCCGCACGTAGCCCGTTTCTTCGATCAGGCGCTCGGTGAGCTTGGTGAGCGAGAGCGTCTCCCGCTCGCTTCGGAGGTGCATGAGCAGCGCCAAGAAGCTCTCGACGGCTTTCTTGAGGCTCGGCTTGAGCCCCAGCGCGTTAATATCCGCCAGTGCCTCCCAGATCGTGCAGTTCAGCGCCAGCGCCCGCTCCTCCAGCTTGGCCCACGTCCCCGCCCCAATCCCACGCGCCGGGACATTGATAATGCGCTTGAGAGCAATTGAGTCAAACGGGTTATGAATGACTTTCAGATACGAGAGTAAGTCCTTGATCTCCTTGCGCTCGTAGAAGCGCAGGCCCCCAATGATCGTGTAAGGAATCCGGTGGTTGATAAAGACCTCTTCCAGCATACGGCTCTGGGCATTGGTGCGATACAGAACCGCAAACTCCGAGAGCTTCCGCTCGCCCGCGTCCAGGGCCTCACGGATCACGGTGGCGACATAGACCGCCTCTTCTTGCTCGTTAATTGCCTCTAAGAGCCGGATTGCCTCGCCCTCGTTATTATCCGTCCAGAGCTTCTTGTCTTTCCGGCCTTTATTCTTCGAGATCACATCGTAAGATGTATCGAGGATCGTTTTCGTCGAGCGGTAGTTTTGTTCAAGCTTAATAATTTCTGCATTGGGATAGTCTTTTTCAAAGTCCAAAATAATCTGAATATCCGCGCCTCGCCACCCATAAACTCCCTGGTCATCGTCTCCCACCACGCATAAATTATTATGCCCTCCCGAGAGTAGCTGCGTAAGCTTATATTGGGCATGGTTGACGTCTTGGTACTCATCCACCAAGACATAGCGGAACTTGCTTTGGTAGCGCTCGCGTACATCCTCGCGCTGCTGGAGCATGCGCACAGCTTTCCCGATCAGATCATCAAAATCTAGCGCACGATTCATCGTGAGCTTCTCTTGGTAGAGCGTGAAGAGCCGCCCGACGACATTCTCGAACTGGCCGGAGAAGTGCTTCGAGAAATCCTCCGGCTGGATGAGCTTCTCTTTGGCGCGGGAGATCAGCGAGAGCACGGCACGCGGGGCATACTGCCTATCGTCGAGATTTAATTGATGCAGACACTCCTTCATCAGGGTCATCTGGTCGTCGTCGTCGTAGACCACAAAGTCGCGCTCTAGGCCGATGCTCGCTCCGTTCTCACGGAGCAGCCGAGCACAGGTCGAGTGGAACGTCCCTACCCACATCTCTTTGGAGATTCCCTCGCCCAGAAGCTTCTCTAAACGCAGACGCATCTCTTTGGCGGCTTTATTGGTAAACGTGACCGCGAGGATATTGCGAGGACGGACCCCGAGATACTGGATTAAGAGGGCAATGCGATGCGTCAGAACGCGCGTCTTGCCGGAGCCCGCGCCTGCAAAGATCAAGAGCGGGCCTTCGGTATGCAGCACAGCTTCGCGCTGAACGGGATTCAGAGACGTAAGAAGAGGGTTTTCGAGTTCGATCACAGGCACTAGTATACTTCAGGTAAAGTCCTCGTCTACCAATATGAGATTGTTACCATCGAAAACTGGCAGAGTCCCCCTTATTGGTATATACTAATCGAAATCACAATGTTGTCCCCCCTTGATCTTACCCAAACCACCCCACGACACCAGCAGGTCTACGAGCGCCTGCTCGGGCTGATTCGTGCGGGGCACTGGAAATCGGGCGAGAAGGTGCCACCGGAGCTAGAGCTGGCCGCCGAGCTGGGGGTCGCGAAGCTCACGGTTCATCGGGCGGTGCAGGCGCTGGCAACCGAGGGCTGGGTCACCCGAACCGTGGGACGAGGGACGTTTGTTGCGCCGAAACCACCGCCTGCCGGGCTGCGCCGCGTGGTGCTGGCTTTTGGCGCGAGTGCGGCCAATATTTTGGGCTCGGACTACTACGGCGGCCTCTACCAGGGCATCACGGAGACATTGGGTTCGAGTGTCGAGCTTGTCCTCTGCCCGAATGCCTTCACCGACGCAAGCCTTCCGCAGGCCGACGGTCTTCTCATCATTGCCCCCCGCGAGAGCGCTGCTGCGTCACTGGAAAAGCTAGCCCGTACCAAGCGCCCCGCTGTGGTAGTGGGAGCACACTGGCCGGGACTCGCTCTGGAAGCTGTAGATTCGGATAACACGGGAGCGGCACGTCGCGTGGTGGCACACCTAGCGGGCCTCGGACACCAGAAAATCGCGCTTGTCTATGCCGAGCCCGAGACGGCCAACACACGTGACCGCATCGCCGGTTTCCAGGCCGAGGCAGCGTTGCATGATGTAGAGACTTCAGAGCACTCCGCTCAAGAGTTCTGGCGGCTGAGCTGCAAAGAAAAAGAGACGCTACTGGAGTCAGTCAGGCAAGGGGCGACGGCCGTCTTTGCGGCGGGCTACTTTATTGCACTCGATGTTCTCAATGCCCTCCGCGAGGCGCACTACCGCGTCCCTGAAGACATCTCCGTGGTGGGCTTCGACGACCCCGTTTCCGCACGACTCGTCTACCCGCCACTCACCACCATTCGGCAACCTCTCCACGCTATGGGGCAACGCGCTGCTGAGCGCCTCATCGCACAGGCTGCCGAAAACCCACCCGACGGGAGCTTGGAGCTGCTCCCCGTCGAGCTTATCCTACGCAGCTCTACTCTTAAAAGACAGAAAGAAAAACACCTATGAAACGTGCTTTTACCCGCTCTGCGGGCTTTACCTTGATCGAACTTCTTGTCGTTATCGCCATTATCGCGATTCTCGCCGCCATTCTCTTCCCCGTCTTTGCCCAGGCCCGCGCCAAAGCTCGCCAGACTGCCTGTCTCTCGAATCAAAAACAGATTGCCTTGGCAACAATGATGTACACGCAAGACTATGATGAGACCTACCCCGTCAATAACTTTTCGTATGGTGCGGGTGTGACTGCATTTCTCACCTCCTGGATGATTCACCTGGATCCTTATCAGAAAAACTTACAAGTCTTCGAATGCCCGGAAAGAAAAGTCATGACCACCACAAATGTCGTCGTGGCAGGGCGTACCTTCCGTCTCCCAGATCGCTCCATCGGAGCCAATGAGTGGATCGTCGGACGTGTCGGACACACAGCCCATACTGCTGGGACCGCTCTTGCCCCTATCGCGCAGGCCTCGTTAAGCCGCGTGGCAGAGACGCCTCTTATGGGAGACAGTGTCTATCTACTATTCAACGAGCCACGCCGCATCGCAGTCGCAGGTTGGAGTGGAGCCACCTGGTGGCAGTATCCCACTACTGTCGCCGCCGTCAGCGAGCCTAGCAACGCCCGTCATAACGGTGGCTCGAACTTAATCTGGGCAGATGGCCATGTTAGCTGGAAAAATCAGCGGGCAGTGGGACTGATCGTTCGAACAGATACGAACTGGTGGAATACCTTTGGCCTGCCCGTAGATGCTCTGAGTGATATTCGGCTTCAGTAGAGCAAACTCTTTTTTCGTTCAGGCTTACGCGACATTAGCGTAAGCCTTTTTTATGCCATAATCTAGGCATGAGCGAACACCTAGATAGCTTTGCAATGGCGCAGCAGCAGCTTGCCGCCGTCGCCGAGAAGATCAATCTTGATCCTAATGTCCACGAAGTTTTGAAACAACCCAAGCGCGAGCTGACGGTACACTTTCCCGTCACGATGCGCGACGGCTCGATTAAGATGTTCACGGGCTACCGTGTGCACCACAACCTCACACGCGGCCCGGCCAAGGGCGGGATTCGGTACCATCCCGACACGGATATCAGCGAAGTAAAAGCGCTGGCGTTTTGGATGACCATCAAGTGCGCGGTGGTAAACCTACCCTTTGGGGGCGCAAAAGGCGGAGTCGCCTGCGATCCCAGGCAGCTCAATGCTGCCGAGCTGGAGGATTTAACGCGCCGCTACACCACCGAGATCGCCATTTTGTTGGGGCCGGATAAAGACATCCCCGCCCCCGATATGGGCACCAATGGACAGACCATGGCCTGGATCATGGACACTTACTCCATGCTCAAAGGCACCACGGTTCCCGCTGTTGTCACCGGCAAACCCATCGCCATTGGTGGCTCCGAAGGACGCATCGAGGCCACAGGGCGCGGTGTCGTGACGGTCGCCCGTGAGACACTACTCTCCCGTAGCAACCAGCTCCCCGACTCCACTGTTGCCGTGCAGGGTTTTGGCAACGTCGGAGCCGCCGCAGCGAAGCTCTTTTACCGCTCGGGCTGTAAAATTCAGGCCGTCTCGGATGTGCAGGGCGCGATCTACCACAAGGACGGGCTCGATATCCTCGACCTCGAAGACTGGATCAAGAAAACGGGCACGGTGGTCGGCTTCCCTGAGTCCGAGCCTCTCGACCCGGCGGAGCTTCTGCTACTGCCCGTGGACTTGCTCATTCCTGCCGCGCTCCAGAACCAGATCACGGGAGAAAACGCCTCAAGAGTGAGAGCCCGCTACATTATTGAAGGAGCCAACGGCCCTACCACCCCCGAGGCGGATAAAATTCTCAACGACAAGGGAATTATCGTCGTCCCTGATGTGCTCGCCAACGCGGGCGGCGTCACGGTGAGCTACTTCGAGTGGGTGCAG
>NZ_JANNYP010000024.1:0-13081 GCF_031410135.1 Armatimonas sp.
AACGGGAACAAACTCGGCTTTATGGGACATGTTCTGCTTGGGATTCTCCCTGCATTGAGAGAGCAGACCTAAAAATGAAGATGCCACAAGTGGGGTACAAAGTGGCATGAAGGGCCCTTCAACCAAAATGAGTCACACCCATATGTTTTCTTTGTCATACTGGCTCCAATCGGAATAGGCCGATCATCGGTTTAACTTTAACCAAGGAGCTTGGCTCATGTTTTCTCGTTCTCTCACTCTCATCGCCAGCGTCGCCACAATGGCCGCGCTCGCACCCACCGCGCACGCCCAAATCGTCGCCACCCCTCATAGCTACGTCACCACACTCACGGCTGCATCCCCGACATTCAACCGCCCCCTGTCTGGTACTCCTGTTACTAGCCTTAGTGGCGTTGGAACGGCAGTCAGCTACGGTGCGCTTACTTTTATCCCAGACTCAACGCAGACCTACACGTTTGAGACCACGGCAGCAACACTGGCCACTGGAACGGCTGATGATACGTTTCTTGTCCTGTATCAAGGCTCCTTCAATCCCGCCAGTCCGCTTACCAATGCTCTTGTGGCCGACGATGACGCTGGCGTCGGGTCGCTCTCGTTGATGTCGCGCGCTCTTACGGGGGGCACTACCTACATTCTCGTCACAACGACATTTAACAATGGTCAGTTTGGGCCGATCACCACACGAATCTCCAGTGCTGCTCCTGCCACGCTCAATTTGGGGGGGGCTTCTGCTCCTGAGCCAGGAACGCTGGCGCTTCTGGGAACGGCTCTGGTCGCGTTGCCGCTCATCCGTCGCCGCAAAACAAGCTAAGCGTTTTTCCCCAATCGAATCGTGAGGCGGACAGTGCTGTCTGCCCACTTTCCCCGTATACTCAAAGTGTGCCCAAGCCCTTTGATGCCTCGACAAAATTTCTGGTCGAACTCTACCCCGAGGACTGGCTGCGTTTTCTCAAACAGCCCATCGGCCCGACGGAGCTGGTAGAGGCAGATCTCTCCACGGTCACGGCGGCGGGCGATAGAATTCTGCGGGTGAACACCGTTCCGCCTTACGCCATGCACATGGAGTTTCAGGCAGGACCAGATCCTGAGCTAGAAGAGCGGACATGGGAGTACAATGTTCTCTACACACGGCGATTAAAAATCCCGGTTCCACTACAATATTCTTCGGGTCTGGGAAACGCCGCCCGAGGTGTTTCTCGAAGGTGGGATCGGGCTGGTGCCACTTGCCACGGTAGCCAAAGTGTCGCGCACCGAGCTGCCGATGATTGTTGAGGCGGTCAATGAGCGCCTGGATCGAGAGCGTAAGCCCAGTGAGGCGGCGCTTCTTCGGACGGCAACCTATGTGTTGATGGGGCTGAAACACCCCAAATATCTTGTGGAGAAACTGATGAGCAGAAATGTACTGGAACTATCCTCAACCTACCAGGGACTGATTCAAGAGGGCTTGGATAAAGGCTTACGGCAGGGTTTAGAGCAAGGGCTTGAGCAGGGGTTGGAGCAAGGGCTTGAGCAAGGGCTTGAGCAGGGGCTAGAGCAAGGGCTGGAGCAGGGAGCTGCGCTTGAGGCAAGAAGCATTATCTTGCGCCAGGGGCGAAAGCGATTTGGACCGCCCGCTCCCGAGACTGTTGCACTACTGGAGGCTATTTCCTCACGAGAGACTCTCGAAAGGCTGTCTGAGCGCTTACTGGATGTCGAGACCTGGTCAGAACTTCTGGCGGAGTAGGTTTTTGGCCAAAGCAACCACAAGGTTTGTCTGTCAGCAGTGCGCTCATGTCGAGCCCAAGTGGGCGGGGCGCTGCCCGAGCTGTAACGAGTGGAACAGCCTTGTCGAGGAGGCGATCCGTGAGACCAAGACCCTCACGGCACAAATTCGTGCGGGGGCTGGGAATTTCTCTCACATGGGAGCTGCCCAGTCTCGTCCTCGGCCCATCACTGAGATTGAGATCAGCGAGCGACAGCGGCAGTCCACGTATATCCCTGAGTTTGACCGCGTGCTCGGCGGCGGGATCGTCCCCGGCTCACTGACCCTCATTGGGGGCGAGCCAGGGATTGGCAAGTCGACCCTGATGAGCCAGCTCTGTGGTAACCTTGCGGCGCAGTACGGGACGACGCTCTATATCTCGGGTGAGGAGTCGGTAGAGCAGATCAAGCTGCGGGCCATTCGGCTCTCGGCGCTCCACCAAGATTTATTACTGGCCTCTGAGACCGATATCGGGGTGATCGCTGGGTTTGTGGAGCAGCTGAAGCCAAAATACTTGGTGATTGACTCGATCCAGACCATGATCTCACCGGATGTGGACAGTGCACCGGGGACAGTCTCGCAAGTCCGGGCGGCGACCAGTGCGCTGGCGGCGCTGGCCAAGGGCAAGCGCATTCCTATCTTTCTGGTGGGCCATGTCACCAAAGAGGGAGCCATCGCGGGGCCGCGTGTTCTGGAGCACATGGTGGACACCGTGCTCTACTTCGAGGGCGATGCACATCTGACCTACCGAATCCTACGGGCCGTGAAGAACCGCTTTGGCTCTACCGATGAGCTGGGGATTTTCGAGATGCGCTCTGAGGGGCTGGTGGGGGTGGACAATCCCTCTGCCGCGTTCTTAGCCGAGCGGCCTGTGGGAAGCCCTGGTTCGACCGTCACGGCGACGATGGAGGGCTCGCGGGCCTTGTTGGTCGAAGTGCAGGCACTGGTGGCCCAGAGCTATCTCACGAGCCCACGCCGCGTGACCAATGGGGTGCACCGGGATCGGGTCTCGCTGGTGTTGGCCGTGCTGGAGAAGCGCCTCGGGCTCTCGCTTGCCAACATGGATGTCTTTGTCTCGGTGGCGGGCGGTGTGCGGGTCGAGGAACCGTCGGCGGACCTTGCAATTGCGCTCGCCGTGGCAGGGAGCTTCTTGGATCGTCCTGTGGGCGGCAACCAGGTCTTTTTGGGCGAGATCGGGCTGGCGGGAGAAGTGCGAAGCTGCACGCAGATCGAGAAGCGCCTTCGTGAGGCGGCGGGGCTGGGCTTTGGCGGCGCGATCCTGCCGCAGAAAAATATCGGGCGGGAGACTCAAGGAACCGGGCTGGAGCTACACGGAATAGAAACGGTTCGTCAAGCTGTCGAGAAAGCACTCCTTGCGCCGCAGCAGTCTGTAAAGCCACCCTTGTAAAAATCCTTAAAATCCTTGCAACCGTTAGGGGCTCTGAAGTGTCGGTAGAGCTGGAGCACGCGATGGAAGTCCCGGATGAAGTCTTTGATGACCAGGAAGCCTTTGAGGCGTTTATGGCGCAGGTGGGCGGTGGCAACCCACGCCGAGATGGCGAGGCGCTGATCGGCTATTTGAACGGCTGGCTGACGCGTCATGAGGGCGAGTCGGGCGAGTCCGCGGAGAAAAAAGAGGCGGCACGACGGCTGATCTCCGAGCTCCAAACAGGCCTCGACTCTCTCTATGCCCAGGATGTGGTGGTCGCACGTTTGGAAGATGAGTTGGACATGCTGCGTGAGCGCCAGGAGCAGCACATTGGCGAGCTGCGGGTTCAGTTTCGAAAGATGGTTTTCTGGCGGGGGCGCAACGATGCCGATGTACTTGCCGCAATTGAGTGGGTACAGCAGGAGTTCTCCCCCGAGCTCGCCATCAAGATCCTCGATACTGAGGGGCTTTTTGATAGTGATATTCCCCAGGAATAGGGCGTTTGTGGTATACTCTGGCCTCGTATGCCTCTTCTGGAATGCCAAAATGTTATCAAGCGCTTCGGGGGACTGACCGCCGTCAATGGGGTCAATCTCACCATCAACGAAGGCGATCTGGCCGGACTCATCGGGCCCAATGGGGCGGGTAAGACCACGGTCTTTAACCTGCTGACCGGGGTCTACGCTCCCACCGAAGGCGATATTCTCTTTGAGGGGATCTCCGTGGCGGGCAAGAAACCCTATGAGATTGCCCAGCGCGGGATCTGTCGGACGTTTCAAAATATCCGGCTCTTTGGAGATCTCACGGTGCTGGACAATGTGCGCACGGGAGCATCGGTGCGGGAGAACACGAGCCTGGCGGCGACGATCTTCCAGACGCCTGTGTTTGAGCGCGTGGAGAAGTCGGTCACCGACGATTCCCGGCACCTTCTGAGTCTTCTCGGACTGGATGAGCTGCGTCATGAGCAAGCTCGCAATCTTCCTTACGGTGCCCAGCGTCGCTTAGAGATTGCCCGTGCTCTCGCCACCAAGCCGCGTCTTTTGCTACTGGACGAGCCCGCGGCGGGGATGAACCCGCAAGAGTCCGAGGATCTGATGCATCTCATCCGGCGGCTCCGTGATGAGTTTAAAGTGACGATTTTACTGATTGAGCACGACATGAATGTGGTGATGGGAGTCTGTGAGACGATCACGGTTCTGGTCTACGGCGAGCCAATAGCCCACGGGACGCCTGAGGAGATTCAGAGTAACCCCAAGGTGATTCAGGCCTATCTGGGGGATGAAGACGGCGACGGGCTAGGCGATGTGGGAGGAAAGACCGATGCTTAAGCTGGAAAACCTCGATGTCTACTACGGCGCGATCCATGCTCTGCGCGGCGTGAGCGTCACGGTCGAAGAGGGCGAGATCGTGACCCTGATCGGGGCCAATGGGGCGGGCAAGAGCACTCTATTACGCACTGCCTCCGGGATGGTGCGTCCCAAAGGCGGAAGTGTTACGTTTCTGGGTGAGAACATCACCAAGACTCCCATTGCTACCATTGTCTCCCGTGGCCTTGTGCACTGCCCCGAGGGGCGGCGCATCTTTGCCAACATGAGTGTCAAGGAAAACTTGGAGCTGGGGGCGTATCTGCGCAAAGATAAAGCGGGGATTGCATCGGACTATGAGTACTCCCTCAACCTCTTTCCCCGGCTCCGTGAGCGCCTGATGCAAAACGCGGGAACGCTTTCGGGCGGCGAGCAGCAGATGCTCGCGATTGGCCGGGCGCTGATGAGCAAGCCCAAGCTTCTGATGATGGATGAGCCCTCACTTGGTCTGGCTCCCGTGATCGTCCAAGATATTTTCCGGATTATCACGACGATCAATCAAGAGCACAAAGTCGCTGTGTTGCTAGTGGAGCAGAATGCCAACAAGGCACTGGCCGTCGCGCACCGGGGCTATGTTCTGGAGACAGGCCGCATTACGCTGGAAGGGCCCGCCGCCGAGCTGCGCACCAACCCCGAGGTCAAGAAAGCCTATCTGGGCGAATGACCCTTACCCTAGAGAATGTGGGGCTCTACGCCGAGACCCTAGTTCGTCAAGCATCTGCCCGTGGGCAAACTCTGGACTACTCCCCGGAGTCGCTGGCAGTGCTCGATGCCCTACTAGCAGTCTCCGACCCGCAGCTTGAGGAGACGAGTACCCAGCAACGCGACCTGGTGATCTTTTACACCGGCTGCTACCTTGGAGAAGTTCTTGTACGAACACTAGGGGCACAGTGGCAGCTCACCGAAGACTGGGCGGAAGCTACGCTGGTTCTTGTTGCGGATGCGAATAAGGGCGGAATTGAAGTGCGGCCCTTTGAAAAACTCCACCGCCGCCTCACCGAAGGTCCTGAGGGAAACTCACTGAGAGCCTATGGTGAGGGGTTGAAGGAGCGCTTTGATGCTCTGTCAGCGCTTGCGGCGGCGCAGGGCCAGTAGACCTGCGCTTCCCAGTGCGAGTAGCGCTAGGGTGCCCGGCTCTGGGATTGTGTTGGGCGTTGATGTCGAGCGCACGACCAAGCCCACAACCCCTGCGAGAGGGATCAACGGAATCCCCGTCCGTGCGATATTGGTCGGGATTCGGGGGGCTGGCGGTCGATCCGTAGTCGTCGTAACCGGCGGAGCGATAGGAGGCACCACGGGATCACCAGGAGTGTCCATGGCTAGTGTGATGCCGACGGGGGCCTCCAGACCTGCGGGTTCCAGCAAGCTACCTTGAGGTGCGAGAACTCCAGCGTCAATTGCTCGGCTCACCTGTGTTGGCTTGGGGCGCTCACGCAATACAGGAATCTTAGGGAGGAGGGGATTGGAGCAGTCCCACTTCAAGATTGGCTTGCCATCACGCGTTGCCCAAACACGTGTCCCCTTTTTCAAGGTCGTGTTCTTGCTATAAATCAAACCAGACTTGGTGACACCATAGTTCATCACACGAGTGTCTTGTGCGAGTGTCTGTGGGACGAGTGCATCCTGAACAAACTCAATCACACGTTCCTCAGGAACCCCAAAGTGCTTGGCAAGATTGGTACGAAAAGTCTTGTTAGTTTTGAGGGTCTCAACAAGGCCTTCATTCGTAAGAGAAGGATTGTTGTTAAAGCGATCCCGACCCGATTGAACACGCTGAGACGTAAAGGCGGGCAGGAGGGGACTCTCGCTCAGGACGACGGGTGCGGTTCCCGTATCGCTCTGAGCCAGACTCGCGGTTGCGAGTGCCAGTCCTGTAATCAGTGTGATGTTGGGTTTAAGGGTTTTCACAATATTTCTCACAGTGCAATTATACTGCCTAGGACTCCATTGTACACGAAGAAAGTTCCTTTACAAGCAAAACCTAGTAACTATAGGGGGGATAAACAGCGAAAATTACCTATACGTTTTTCCTATAGAAGGGGTAGTGGGTAGAGATGTTGAATCCTGTTGCATGAGTAAAAGTGATCGTGTCGTAGGTCTGATCTGCCTGGCAGGCATGCTGGGCTGCCGTGGTGGCAAAGGGGAAAGAGGAGGCCAGCTTGAGGCTATGATTCCCCTGGTGACTGCGCAGATTGGGGAGACGCTCCTTGGGATTCCCTCCCGCTCTCTGAGCAATACAGGCGAGCCACCGATTCTGGGTATCCAAGGTCGAGAACAAGTGGTGCTTGCTGCCGATGAGGTGGCATTTGCAAAGATCGTTGGGGAGGGAGTACGCCCAGAAGACATTCGGCGTATCGTCGGCAAGCTCAGCGATGAGCTCAATAAGACACTCAAGCGCCGTAAGTTACTTGCGGTTGCAGGGACGTTTCCCCCGCAGTGTCGCGAGAGCGATGTTCCGAAAACGGTGCTGGCTGCCGTGACTCCCTATACCTTAGAGACAGGCAGTCCTCAGGCTCAAAAAGAGGGGAAGGGCCAGGCACTACTCATGGCACGTTTGACCCTCACACTCGCGCGCACCGGCGAGACTCTGGCGATACGAGAGTTCTACACAGGCTACACTCTTACTAGCTCGCGCGTTTCGCGATAAGTGACTGAAGCACCTCAGCGACTTTTTGCCGTCGGCTCTCATGCTTATCAAAGGCGGCTTCCATGGCAGGAAGGTGGTCTTTCAGGTATGTTTCCGACTGGGCAAGCTGTTGCTTGAAAGACTCATAGGCAAAGCGAGCATCCTCGGCCTTACCGTTGCGCTTGCGGAAGAACGGGTTGTTAAACGAGTAGTTGTGCAGAGAAAAGCCTGATTCTCGGGCATGCTCCTCGATATTGCGAAGACTACCCTCATAGTACGCCTTTTCCGAGAGAGCTTGATCTATCTGGACTTTGAGTCGCCGGGCATTCTCTGTGGCTTTCGCCTCTTCTTTTTCCACTAAGTCAATGGCAGTATCGAAGATCTGGGATGCCTCCGTATGCGCCGCCGCAGCAAGTGCATGCGCTTCAAAGAGGCTGCTGGACTGAATGCTCTCCGGGAGAGTGAGGACGGGGGGCATCTCAATTTTCAATCCAAGCTTGTCCATTAAATACTGATCGGTCTGTCGGGCAGTGTGGAGGCGCTCTAGCTCATGGGCCGCGGCTTCATGGGCCGCCCGTGCGAACCGCTCCATGGTCTGGCTACAGGCACCGTAGAGAGGGGTCAAGTCAGGATCGGAGAAGAGAGAAAAGGCACTTTCGGGGCTATGGTCCAGTGCCCGATCCAGCAAGGTTTGCGCTTGGGAGAGCGCACCCACACCGAGAGCATAGCGTGCCGCCTCGATCCAAACCGACGGCGACCCTTCTCCTGCTCGCTCCAGAGCACGCTGAGCGGTCTCCCACGCTTCGCTCCACTTACCTGCCGAGGCCTGAAGATAGGCAAGATGGCGCAGAGCATGAAGGTGGTAGAGGTCGCCGCTATTGCCCGAGAGACGAGCGGCGTGGTAGAAACTCTCCGAGACGGTCTCAAGGGGCTCACGTAGCATCCATTGCGTCCAGCCAAACTCAAACCAGATGGCAAAGTTACGGTTGCCAAGAGGATTGTCGAGCACTCCTTTTAGGAGCTTGAAAGCGTCACGTAGCTCTTCTTGTTGCTCTCTTCCTGAGTAGTGGGAGGCATTCTTGAGAGCTTGAAGACCCTGTGCTGCTAGCTCCCGCAACCCGGATTCGTAGCCTGATGCGAGGCGCTCAAAGGTAGCCTGTAGTGCAACAGCATCTTTATAGAGATGCTCGCCTTCGTGGGTATTTGCCGTCGAAGGTGAACCAAGGGCTGCGCTAAGACGCAAGCTCTCCGGAGATGCCATGCGATTTAACGCGGTTGCGGCACAGAGTGCCTGCGTCTGCCATACTTCCAAGAGGGCCTGAGTGGCCTCGGAAGCAGTGCCACAACGAAGCTCCAGCAGGTGCTGGAGCTCCACGAGACGAGGTGGTTTTTGCGTACTGGGCGAGTCCACGGGGGACACGGACATACTCACGGAATCCTTTCGCTGCGCGGAGACGCGCAAGTTCGGTACATCTTACCGTGAAATACTGCTAAGTTCCGCTGGATGTTCCCATGACATTAACAAATCAGGCTCTCGAAGTCAGTGAACTCTGCTTCAAAGCCGCCGGGCACTCCTTTACAGATGACACTAATCGCATCATGACTGTGGAGGCTCTCTAGATGCGCACAGGCAATCTCAAAGTCTCGAACCCGTGCATCGGCATCGAACTGCTCAAAGAGCAAGCGGGCCGCATCCTCGACAAACTTGATGTAGGCACCGTTGAGCTCCGCAAAAGCTTGTTCGTCTTCGCGCTTGACCATGACTTGTGTCTCAGTCTTGAGTGCGTTGAGGCAGTGACGCTGGATCTCCTCGATACTGAGAGTCGCTCCATCGGTCAGCTCCAGCTTGACCCGGGCTTTACTGCGTTGGCTGTGAGGAATTGCATAGACATTTCGCGTGGCACGGGCATGCTCGCTCAGCTCCGTGGAGCACGGGCAGGCCGACGAGTAGACAAAGTCAAAGACGATAAAGCGCCGTAGCGTGCCATGGGCATCGAGGCTCGCCTGATAGCTCACATCGTAGTACTGGTAGCCCGAGAGCCCACTGCGCAGGCTCTGCTGGAGCATCGGGTAGGAGAAGCTGACTTTAAGGCGCGCATTGAGTCCACCCACCGTGGCTTGATAATCGCGCAAGATCTCGGCGAGCGTCTCGGGCGTAAAGCTGGCGTCTTTGTGCTCGTAGAATGTCCGCATGATACGGCTCATGTTGATGCCCTTGATATTGGCCTCAAGAGAGACCGAGCCGGTGACGCGCGCTTCTAAAAGCTGCGCGGTGCCGTCTTCGCTGATAAAGCGCAAGGGCAGACGAAAACCTGAGATCCCGACTTGCTGGATGGGGACATTGGCTCCCTGAACGGCATTGCGCGTCAGCGACATGTCGGGTAGCGAGTCTCGGTATGCCTCGGAGGCGACAAAGTCCGCGTCGTAGCGGCGCTCCACTCCGTTTAGCGGCTGGGCAGGCTGGTCGCTCTCGTGAAAGAACATGCGGGGTAGCGGGGTAAGTGTGGGGGTCGGTTTTGACATGGTTGGTTTCCTCTCAGGAGCCCGCCGGTTGTTTCCGACAAACCGTGCGGGCTAGTTTTGTTTTGATATAGGTTAGTTGCCTTCGTACTCGAAGAAGTTTCGATCCGTCTCTCTTACTACAACACGTTTTAGACGAGCGGGTGCCGGAATTTTATTTTCCAGGTGCCGCCAGATAGCGACCGTAAGATTCTCACTGGTCGGGTTGGTAGCCGCAAAGTCTTCTGTGTCGTCGTTAAGGTGCTTGTGATCAAAGCGCTGCATGATCTCCGTGTCGAGCACCCGATCGAGTGCGACTAAGTCCACGATCATCCCCGTCACGGAGTCAGGCTCGCCGATTACGGTCACTTCGACGCCATAGTTGTGGCCGTGGCCCCTGGGATTGTTGCACTTGCCAAAAATAGCTAGATTATCCGTCTCGCTCAGGCCCGGCGCATGGAGTCGATGGGCGGCGGCGAAGTCTAAGCAGCGGGTGAGGCAGACCATAGTGTTACTCTCTGTACTTTCGTCAAAGTCCATTGAAGCGGAAAGGGTGGGCGTCTCCCACACGATAATTTTAGTGAGCCGCGCCGCCGGGTCGGTGAACTCCGTGTTAAATTGCTCGCCGAGAAACCGCACGATGTTCTCGGTCGTCGGGGCATGGGTGGCGAAGTAAGGCACTTCGTAGGTGAGGTGCTTGTCGCGTAGCGGCTTCAGAGCCCGCTTGAGCGCCTTGTCTACGTCGGTGATATTGACCACCATTCCCGTGGTTTCATCGAGCTGACCGGCGACACTTAGCTCGACTTCGTAGTTGTGCCCATGCCCCCAGCGCGAGGCCCACTTGCCAAAGATCGCCCGATTTTCTTCGTCGGTGCGGTCGGCAAACCAGTAGGCATGCGCTGCGGAGAACATCGCCTTTCGGCGCAGAGTGAGTGTGGCCACGGCTATAAAGAACGCGAGAGTCGCGCCTTAGTTCCCCGTCTTCGCAAAGAGGCGTTTCGCATAGGCGATATCCGCCGCGAGATGCTTCTCCACGCCGCCCGGCTCGCTGTACTCCGCCGTCAGACAGACCGTCCCATTAAATCCTCGCTTCTTGAGGTTCTCCGCCACTGCCTTCCAATCCGAGAGGCCCTCGTCGCCCTTGCACCAGAACGTCTTCCACTTGCCATCGTCGGCGCGTTTCTTGTAGCCATTTTTGAGATTTAGCATCTTAAAGTATGGCCCGTAGATCAGCTCCAGCGCAAAGCCTGCGCCCTCGCCCTCCAGCGCATTGTGCGCCGCATCCCAGACCGCCCCGATAGACTTGGCGGGCAGCGGCGTGAGCAGCGAGCGCAGGCCGAAGGCATGGACAGGCACGTTGCGCCCTGAGTGGTTCTGAATCCCCAGCGCAACGTTATTGCTCTCCAGTGCGGGAGCCATCCCCAGAAACAGCTTCTGCCAGCGCTTCTCGGCATCCAGGTAGCTCTCGCCCTCACGCGGCATCGGGCAGATACGGATGATCGGGACGCCCGCCTTGCCACACGCCTCAAAGAGCTTGGGAGTCAGCTCCGCACCGTCGCTTGTGAAGCTCGGCGCAATGCTCTCGATACTAACGCCCGATTCCTCGCGCAGAAGCTTCGCGGCTTTAGGAAGCTCGACAGCCGCATTGTCCATCGTCACCGGATAGCCGGGACGCACCGGCAGCTCTATGCCGTCCACGCCCAGCGCCGCAACGCGCTTGCCCAGTGCCGGAATCTCGTCTTTGTAGGGTTTGGTAAAAACCGTGAATTTCATACGTCCATTATGCGTATAATCCCGAAGATGCGCCAGCAACAGAAAACAAGAGAAGTGCCGCGCATGGTTAGTGCCAGCGATGAGCAAGCTGCCAAGTTTGAGTATCTGATGGCATCGGGCAAGGCTCTGAGCGTTTGCCTTCTGGTATTTGGAACTCTTGTTGCCATTCTGATTCACTACCACATCCCCCCTTACCGGAAGTTCTTCTGGCTCGATGACCTTGGAAAACTCGCAGGGATACCGACGCTCTCGATGTTTATTGGGCATCTCTATGGGCGCTGGGTCTGTCGCAAGAAAGGCATCTCCCTGGAGCGGCAAGAGCGCACGACGTGGCAGCGCAAGCCCACAACACCGATGGAGAAAACCGCCGCTTTTGGTTTGGGCTTTGTGCACTCTCTGAATCGTATTGCCGGGGCGCTGGGAGTATTGCTTTTTCTGGCATTTCTCGCTCTTCTCATTTGGGGACTAACGCGGGGAGGGTTTTCGCCTCAACCCAACTTGCCCTTGGTAAAGTATGTGCTGGGGGCGATCCTCATTACTGGTTCTTTTGGTGTGATGTTTGCAATGCTGGCGGCGGGGCTTTTGATGTCGCTGGCGGCGCTACGCTCGGGTGGGGAGCTGGTGCGCGTGGATAGCGAGGGCATCTCGTGGGTGCGGGGCGGCGTGCGTCGTCACGTTCCCTGAACAAAGCTGGCCCGCGCCGAGGTGACACGCGGCTACGACGTGAAGGGAGAACTTGCCAACCTGGAGATTCGCTTCTACGATAACGAAGATGAGGCGCAGGGGACATTAAGTTTTGGTGCGGAGCGGCCCAAGTCCATGTCGCCAACCACGCAGAGCTGGTCGGAGCAGCTAGAAGAATTTGCGACAGGGCTCAAGACAACTTTTGACACGCCCCACTAATAAAACGTTGACGGTGAACGTCCTGCTATGGGGCGAGCAAGTCGCCTCCTCCTCGTGCCTCGTCGGTAAAGTATCGCCGAAGGCGCGGCGCGAAGCGCCCCATAGCCCGACGATCTCCGTCGGGGTAACGTGTGAGCGTCAAGACCGTATTGGGAAAGCTTCCGTGAAATCGCCTTGCACCCAAAACGGGATCGGGATACACTCGCGACGTCGCGAAATGAACATTCGACCTATCCACAACGACACCATTTATCGTGAGACTCTCACCGAGATTGAGGGGCTCTTCGATGCCACGCCTGGCACTCCTGAAGGAGATCGGTTGGAGGTATTGGTGACTCTGGTGGAGGCATATGAGCGGAAGCACTTTCCCATCCTGCCGCCCGATCCCGTGGATGCAATCGAGTACTGGATGGAGAGCCGGGGGCTAACACGCCGTGATCTGGAGCCGTTTATTGGGGCACGTGGTCGGGTTGCTGAAGTGCTGAATCGCCGTCGTCCGCTGAGCGTGGAGATGATCCGTCGCTTGCACACAGGGCTTGGGCTTCCGGCGGAGATTCTGATTCAACCCTACGCGTTGCAGCGGGCGGCCTAGTCCTCGTGTACGCCTCCCTTGTCGTCAATGTCGAAGCCCCTGGAATCAAGCAGCCGCTGACCTACCGGGTTCCGGAGGAGCTGGATGAGCTGACGGTGGGGGACTGCGTGGTGGTGCCTTTTGGGCGGCAAGAGGCGATTGGCTACGTGATGAG
>NZ_JANNYP010000025.1:0-8931 GCF_031410135.1 Armatimonas sp.
ATCCCACTCATGGCCTCCAGCAAGTCTGCATTCTGCTGTGAAATGGCTTCGAGAGTGGCGTAGACCAGATGCGCTTTTGTCGTGCCCCGCGTCAGGCCACAGATCAGGCCACGCGCCTCGGGGTTCCAGTAGGGCGCTCCCAGCCCTGTAAACGCGGGGACAAAGACCACTCCGCCACTATCGGGCACCGAGCGGGCGAGCGCCTCGGTCTCCGCCGCTGTCTCAATCAGCCCGAGTCCATCACGGAGCCACTGGACAGCCGCCCCGGCGACAAAGACCGCACCCTCGGCGGCATACGCAAGCTTCCCGTCTTTCTCCCACGCTACAGTCTGTAAGATGCCTGGAACCCACCCGCCTCGTTCCTCATCACCCTCCCTCAGGGCAGGGAGGGTTGGGAGGAGGGAAAGCAGGAAACAGCCCGTGCCGTAGGTGCACTTGGCCATGCCGGGCATGGTGCACTGCTGGCCGTAGAGCGCGGCCTGCTGGTCACCGAGAATGCCGCAGATTGGGATGCCATCCCAGTGCCCAAACACGCTCCCCGACGGCTGGATCATGGGTAGCGAGGCGCGTGCGACGCCGAAAAGTGCCAGAAGCTCGTCGTCCCAGCTATTGGTGTGGAGGTTGTAGAGTAGCGTCCGCGAGGCGTTGCTCGGGTCGGTAGCGTAGCTCCTGCCGCCGGTGAGTTTCCAGAGGAGCCAGCTATCCACTGTGCCAAAGCAGGCGTTCTCGGTGGGGATGCGCTGGCTCAGCCACTCGATCTTGGTGCCGGAAAAATAGGGGTCGAGGAGCAGGCCCGTCTTGGCGCGAATGAGCGGCTCGTGGCCCGCGTCTTTGAGCTGGTGGCAGCGCTCCGTGGTGCGGCGGCACTGCCAGACAATCGCGTTTGCCAGCGGCTCGCCGGTGCGCCGATCCCATGCCACAACCGTCTCGCGCTGGTTTGTGATCCCAATGGCCTGGATATTCTGCTTCCCCACCTGTGCCACCACAGAGTCTAGCGTCGCCTTCTGCGCCCGCCAGATCTCCTCAGGATCATGCTCCACCCATCCGGGCTGCGGGTAGTGTTGCGTAAACTCCTGTTGTGCCAGCGCCACACAGCGCCCCGAGGCATCAAAGGCCAGCGTCCGGCACGACGTCGTGCCGCTATCAATTGCAAGGATCATGGGCGCATTTTACCGGTAAAATGTCCTCATGAACCGAAAACAAGACGCGATGGTGCGCCGTCGCTGGATTTATGTGGCGAAGAATCTTCAGGTGAACGAGAACGTGTCTAAGGTAGTGGAGCTACTCAAGCGGGCAAAGGCGGCGGGCTACAATGGGATGCTACTGGCCGACTACAAGCTCCATATCTTAGACCGCGTGCCAGAGTATTATTTTAAGAATGCGGCGGCGGTGAAGCAGGCGGCGGAGAGTTTGGGAATTGCGATCTACCCCGCGGTCTGCTCCGGGGGCTACGACAATGGCCTGCTCGCCCACGACCCCAATCTCGCGGAGGGCCTGCCCGTGAAAGACGCCGTGTTTACCGTCAAGGGCAAGACGGCGGCTCTAGAGAGTGGCAACTTGCTCCCCGGTGGGGCACTCGATGAAGCGCGCAATGGCAACTTTCTCGGCTGGGACTTCAACGATGCGGCGGCGCTCGATACCAGTGTCAAAAAGAGTGGGGTAGGCGCACTGCGCTTCACGGCCACCGAGGGAAATCTCCGCGTGAGCAAGCGGCTAGCACTGCCGTCGTTTCGTCAGTATCACCTCAGTGTCTGGATCAAGACCGAGGGCTTCAAGAGTGCCGGAGAGATTCACTGCACGGTGCTTCCCGGCGGCGAGAAGGCGAACCTGTGCCACTCCAACGCAGGCGTGAAGCCGACCCAGGACTGGACACAGCACCACTTTGTCTTCAACACCTTAGACAACCCCTCGGTGGGAGTCTATCTCGGCTGCTGGGGCACGGAGGGCGGGACGCTCTGGCTCGACGATATTCGCCTAGAGGAAGTGGGCTTGCTCAATGTCGTGCGGCGTGCAGGCTGCCCCTTAACGGTGCGCAGTGAAGATGGCACGCTCTACACCGAAAACCGTGACTACGAGCCTATAGCCGACCCGCGCATGGGAACGGTTCCCTGGCCCGGCGAGTATGAGGTCTGGCACGCACCGCCCCGTATCACGATTCCCTCCGGCTCGCGCATCAAAGACGGTCAGAAGCTGCGGGTTTCCTACTACCACGCCATCACGATCCACGACGGCCAGGTCAGCGCGTCGCTGGTAGACCCCAAAGTCTTCGACCTGCACCAAGACCAGCTCCAGCGCGTCCAGAAGCTCCTCACTCCGCCCGGTTTCTTCCTCTCGCACGATGAGCTGCGCACCGCAGGCTGGAGCGCGGATGCACAGGCCACGGGCAAGACCCCCGGCGTCTTGCTGGCGGAGAATGTCAAGAAGTGCATCGCGCTGGCAAAGCAGACATCGCCCCGCGCCGAGCTGGTCGCCTGGTCGGATATGTTTGACCCGCACCACAACGCTCACGACAACTACTACTTGGTGCGCGGCACGCTCGCCGGGAGCTGGGAGGGCCTGTCGAAAGACACACTGATCATGAACTGGAACTCTGGCAAGCAAAAAGAGAGCCTAGACTTCTTCGCCAAGCGCGGCCACGGCCAGATTCTCGCGGGCTACTACGACGGCAACCCCAGCGCCATCAAAGGCTGGCTCGCCACGGCCAAGGCACTGGGCGGAGCGAGAGTCGAGGGCGTCATGTACACCACCTGGGCCAACAACTACAGCCAGCTAGAGGCATTCGCCAAAGCGGCGTGGTAACCTCCCCCACGGCGACAGCGCCGTTCCCCCTACCGCTCCGCGAAGGGGGGAGGTGGGAATGTGAGTAGGGAGGTGAAATATACATGAGCCAGAACCGAAATGTGATGGCACGGGAAGATGCCCAGCGTGCGGATGCCGAACATGCCCGTGTGTATCAATGGCTACAAGCGGAATTCCAAACGAAGCTTGGAGTCCCTGCGGTGCTGGAGCAATCCGAGAAAAAGTGGAGTGCTTGGCGGGAAGCCGAGGATAAGCGGGCATTTACCTGGCATGGCACTGGGCAGGAGTTTTATCATGCTACTCTCCGCCGTCGGCTAACGCGTGAGCGTACGAGTGGCCTCTTACTCTTTGGTGCTTCTCTGTCCGCGCCAAGTGGGCTTCTTCCTGATCCAAAGACTTTGGCATCTAGCGCGGTATTGGTTACTCGGCTCTGGAAAGCAGCGCACGCTTTTATAGTCGACAGCGATTATCCGGGAATAAAAGAAGACTGGCCTCGTCTCACCAATGAGGTTCAGCGTACATGGTTTGCTTACTGTGCCTCCGAAGTAGCCCTCTGGAGTGCGCAGCACAGGGCATACGTTCAGGATGCTGTTTGTGTTCGGCTCAATGCTGAATGTAGCCGTGTTATGTATGGCTATCTCGATGCAGCAGAGCGTGACCAACTTGAGGCCGAGGAAGTCAGGCGCTGCGAGGAGGAACTGAAGAAAGTCTTCGCGTATGTGATGAGTGGGGTTGGAGGAAAGCCAGCCACGGTCACCGCACTCAGAAATTCCCAACAGGCTTGGCTTGCTTTCCGTTCTGCTGATGTGACAATGTGGGCTAGTCAATTTGAGACGAAGGCGAATGGTGGTTTTAGCCGCCTACATCAAACTCATGAACGCTCTTCACAGCTTTTACGAGATCGCATTGCAGAGCTGCTGCTCTTCTTCACAGGGTCTGTGGTTCTAGGCACGGGCTCTGATCTGGCGGCAAGCGAAAAATTGCTAAACTCACTCTGGGACTACGAAAAGTCAGTAGCAAGTACGGACACCGAGCAGGCGCGAGCAAAACGCGCACAGCGCACGTGGCTAGCCTATCGCGATGCCGAACTGGCGCTCTGGAAACGTACTCGTAGTAACCTTAATGCAGTACGTGCCCGACTGACCTGGGAACGGGCACGCCATCTCGCCAGCGGCTACGACTAATTCGCAGAAATGTGCTCGCCTAGGTCAAGCAGGATCGCAAGAAGAGTGTCGAAGACCTCCATAAAGTCTTTCTCGCGTACCACAAGCGCATCCGGGCCCATCTCCCCAAACCCCTCTTCCAAGCGAGGCACGGGCGGCAGGGGGAAGAGGGGAGGCGAGGTACGAGCCGGGGAGATGGCCGCGAAGCGGGGCCTAAACCACGCAGGAAACCCGCACCCGTTTGTCGAACACAAAGCCCATGAGCAAGGTATTTAAGCTAGGTGTGGCAAAGCTGGTGCACGACCATGTGTGGGGTGAGCTGAGCCACTGGGCGGCGACGGGGCGGGTGGAGATCGTGGCAGTAGGGGAGGAGAGCGAGCGGCTCCGCAATCGCTTTGCCGAGAAGTTCCCGACGGCCCGTCTTTATGAATCCTGGGAGGCGATGCTGGCGGGCGAGAGCGAGCTCGATATCGTCCAGATCGCCGCAGAAAACTCTTCCCACGCCGATATTACCGAGGCAGCGGCGGCAAAGGGCTGCCATGTGATCTCGGAGAAGCCGATGGCGGCGACTCTGGCGCAGGCAAACCGCATGGTGGCGGCGTGCGACAAGGCGGGCGTCCAGCTCATGGTCAACTGGCCCACGGCGTGGTCACCCGCGTTTCAGGAGCTGGAGCGCATCATCCTCTCCGGGGGCATTGGCGAGCTGCGTTACTTCAAGTACCGCTCAGCACACAACGGCCCCAAAGAGATCGGCTGCGACGAGAGCTTCTGGGGCTGGCTCTACGACGAAGAGAAAAATGGCGGCGGGGCGTTTATGGACTACTGCTGCTACGGCTCCGCGATGATGGCACGGTTTCTAGGACTACCTGAGAAGGTGATCGGGATGCGCGGCATTCTGGCCAAAGACTACCCCATCCCCGACGACAACGCGCTGATTGATGCCTGGTATAAAGGCGCGCACTGCGTGGCTGAGGCAAGCTGGACCCAAGTCACGGGCTATGTTACCGGCAACCCCTACGCCTACGGCTCCGAGGGGGCGCTCTGTCTGCAAGGTGGGAAAGTACACCTCATGAAGCCCGGCAAGCCGCTGGAGATTATCGAGCCGACGCCCCTGGAAGCGCCGTATCGCTCCGCACCGGAGTATCTGCTACACTGCATCGAAACCGGCGAGGCGCTTTCGGGCGTGTGTAGCGCCAAGGTCTCGCGCGATGCCCAGGAAATCCTCGAAGCGGGCAAGCGTGCCGCTGATTCAGGTATGATGCAGAAACTCCCCCTCACTACCGATCTCTAACCTAACGCATGATTCAAAAACTGGAAGACAACCTCGGCTCCGTGATACGAGGCAAGCCGGAGGCGATTCGCCTCGTCGTGATCGCCTTACTTGCTGGAGGGCATGTTCTCCTGGAAGATGTTCCCGGCACCGGTAAGACCACGCTGGCCAAGGCACTTGCTCGTTCCATTGACGGCACGTTCCGGCGGATTCAGTTCACGCCCGACTTGCTCCCCGCGGACATCACCGGCTCCAGCTTCTACCGTCCTGCGGAGGGAGTTTTTGAGTTCCGCGAGGGGCCGGTTTTCTCGCATATTCTCCTGGCCGACGAGATCAACCGAACGTCGCCGCGCACCCAGTCGGCGCTTTTAGAGGTGATGAGCGAGGGGCAGGTCACCGTGGAGGGGATTCGCCGTCTGCTACCCCAGCCGTTTTTTGTGATCGCCACGCAGAACCCGGTGGAGTACCACGGCACCTACCCGCTCCCCGAGGCGCAGCTCGACCGGTTCGCCATTCAGCTCGCCCTAGGCTACCCCACTCATGATGACGAGCTAGCGATTCTCTTTTCCCAGAATGACGGCCACCCACTGGAGCTACTCCAGCCGGTTCTGACTACCGATGATGTACTGACGCTACAAGCCGAGGTACGTCGTGTGCTAGTAAAGCCCGAGGTCGCGGACTACATCGTCCGGCTGGTGGAGACAATCCGTAAAGATGCCCGTCTGCGCCTGGGGCTTTCGCCGCGCGCCTCGCTCACGCTCTACCGTACCGCGCAGGCCCGCGCTCTCACCGAAGGCCGGGACTTCACCCTCCCCGAGGACATCTGCGCCCTTGCCGTGCCCGTGCTCTCCCACCGTATCCAGCTCGACACCAAGGCCAAGTACGGCGGCCTTCTGCCCGCTCAGATCATCGAGCAGGCGCTGGCGACGGTTCCCGTACCACGGTAGCGACATCATCCGAGGGCTCCCAACCTAGGATCTCTCGGGCAGGGGCTAGGCTGAGGCGCTCGAAGCTGGTCTTGGAGGTGGCGTGGACAATGGCATAGCCGATGTTCTCCGCCGTGACGCAGTGTGCCAGAAAGCTTGCCGCATCGCGGGGCGAGAGCCAGATCGCGCTTGCTCTGCCGGACGTGAGCCACTCATGCTCGTAGTCCAAAAACCACCCGATGCGCACGGCGATAAACTCCAGCCCGTGCTTGTCGTGGTAGTAGCGCCCCATGGTCTCGCCCATCGCTTTGGTCACGCCATAGAGGCTCACCGAGCGCGGCAGGTCGGTGGCTTCAACGGTGTGTTCGTGCGGATAAAAACTCACCGCCTGCACCGTCGAGGCAAAGACCACGCGCTTCACGCCCGCCGCCCGAGCTGCCTCGAAGACATTGTAGAGCCCGACGACATTGTTGGGAACCAGCTCCTCGACAAACGGGGCTTCGTCGCTGGTGGCCGCGAGGTGCACCACCGTGTCACAGCCCTGCATCGCCGCTGCGAGCGTCTCGATGCTAGAAAGATCCGCGACAATCGTCTCCGGCTCGCTCTCGATGGGGCTTCGGTCGAGGATCTTGAGCTCAAACTGCTCATGGAACGTGGGCAGGATATGGGGGCCGATGCGCCCGCCGGGGCCGGTCAGAAGAACACTGTGTTTCACGCCTTGAGTTTACCCGCCGAGAGGGCAAGGTAGCCCCAGCCCAGCAGAAAACAGACGCCCCCAAGCGGTGTGATCGCTCCCAGCCACTTCACGCCCGTCACCGCGAGCAAGTACAAGCTCCCCGCAAAGATGATCTGCCCCACGAGAAAGAGCTTCCCGACTGTCTGTGTCACTTTCAGCTCCACTTGCCCCGCCAGCGCCGCGACAAGCAGCATCGCCAGCGCGTGGGCGAGGTGGTACTGGACTCCCGTCTTCCAAATCTCGATTGCAGGTGCACTAATCACGGACTTCAGCCCATGCGCCCCAAACGCCCCCGCTGCCACCGCAATCCCTGCGCTAATTGCGCCTATTCGAATGAGATTCAAGAGCTTGTCTCCAGTGTAATATCACCGCCGTCCCGAAAATCATTACTGACCAAAAATCCCTGGAGGAGTGCACGTCCTACTAAGGGCTGAATTCCCGTCGCCACGACTTCAACAGGGCGCTGCTGCTCCGCCCAGCGAATTGTGGTGAGATAACTATCTAGCATCACGCGGCTTCCATCGGCAAGGCGCGAGGGGATCGTCTGGAGAAAAGGAAGCTTGAGTACCTCGACTGCCTGCTCTGGAAGCGTGAGATACCCTGCAAAGCCTGTGTCCACAACGCACTCTAGCGAGAAAGCCGGTTGATTGGGCAGTAGAAAAGTAACTGAAACAAAAGGCTTGTTCCCTTGAACATGGCCAATTGTCATTGCTTCGTTTCACTCAAGAGACTGCCAAAAGAATACACACAATCCTGCCCGATGCGTATGCCATAGAGAGTTGCCTCAGGGTTCCGCTTCAGTAAGCGTAGGGCGGCGGCAACGGCATCATCGTCAATTTCGTAGTCACCTGTCGCTATATCCAAGGAGAGGCGCTTGCCCAAATTAGCGGGCGTATCAATAAAAGCACGGAGTTTTTCGTTGTAGAACTTTTCGCCGCGCTGGCCAATTTCCTCTGAGGTATAGCTCAAGTGTCCCATAGCACTATTCTATCGCAGGTGCTTTGCGTTTTCGTAGGGCATGAACAGACGATTATTACGAATCACGTACTCTGCAAAACCATCTCCCCAGCACGCATGGGAGAATCAGAGGGTGAGGCAAAAAGATAGAAGCTGTGGTTTGCCATAACCCAATCTAGCTGTGCGACAAAGAGAAGTGGTTCGTCGGCGCCATGGGTCGGAAACACTGGGCTTTGCATCCACTGAGGCGGGCCGCCCAGGCGTGAGCGGCTACCAGAGCCAAGCCCAAACTCTGCCCTACCCGAGCGATAGACCCCTTCGTGACGGATATCCGGAAGGGATGTTGGGAGAGGAAGCTCACCCGAGTGTACGAGGCCGTAGCGCTCGCGCAGGGCAAAATGTTGTATTTCTTCCTCGACACGCTCCCGTGTGGCCTCGGCATCCTCTGGATCGTCTTCTTTGAGCGTCGTATACCAGGTTTCGTCGTGCTCTGGTCGTAGAACGGGCAGGAAATAGTCGTAGAAAGCTATGGTATAGGGCTTATGGTCGGTGGTACCAATGCAACCGAGGCCGTCGGTCTCGCCTTGCTCCGTGGGATTCAGAATCGTGACGTCGTAGCTCTTACTTTTTGTATAGCCCCAACCAAAAGCCATGTCGCCATACCACATACACTCGTAGCAGTAGTGAAACGAGAGTAGGCTAGGGTCGGACTTCCAACCCGGCACATCGGCGAGGCGAATCTGCGCGACAAAGCCCATTGTGTGTCCTTCCGGGCAGACAGGCCGTCGCGTCTCTCTAGGCCACCAAGGAGCTCCCGCAAACTTAGTGACAGGGATTGGGCCTGGGTCGCCGGGTGTCAGGAGCCAGTCACGGGCATCTTCGTAGAGTGTCATAAGTGGCCTAGATTTTCTATCCCTTCACGGCTCCACTGGTGAGGCCAGAGATGAACTCTTTCTGGAGCACTAAGAATAAGACAATCACGGGGAGCACCATGACGAACGTTCCGGCCATCATCATCCCGTACTTCTGGCTGTAGAGGCCCACCAGGCTGGAGAGGGCGATGGGGAGCGTGTGGTGCTG
>NZ_JANNYP010000026.1:0-1013 GCF_031410135.1 Armatimonas sp.
ACACCAGATCGAAAAACGCGGAATGAATGGCAGAAACACCAGTTCATAGCGCAACGGAAAATGGTTGATGAGCACGGTTCTGGTCGACACGGCTCCCTATCACGTACACCTCTCCCCCGATGGCAAGACACTTGCCGTCTCGTGCCGGGGCGGGCGAGTGGCACAAAAAGGCGAGGCCAGCGCGGAATCGGCAGGCACCGCGATTCGAATTGATACCAAGACCGATGCGGCCAAGAGTGGCAGCGTGGCTTTGCTGGACACAGCGAGCCTGACCGTGCGAAAAGTGGAGGCAGGGCGGCAGCCCAGTGGCCTCGCGTTCACCAAAGACAGCAAGACGCTCTATGTGGCCAGCAGCGACGACGACACACTCCAAGTTCTGGATGTCGTCAATGCAAAAGTCACTCGCGCCTTTATTCTGGCACCCGAGCAAGACCCCGGCTTCGGGCAGATACCCACCGCCGTCGCGCTGAGCACCGACGAGAAAATCGCCTATGTGGCCTGCGGCGGTGCCAATGCCATCGTGCATGTCGAGCTCGCTCGTGGCAAGATTCTCGGCTACACTCCTACCGGCTGGTACCCGATTGCGCTGGCCCCCATCGGCACAAGCCTCGCCATTGCGAGTAGTAAGGGCTATGGGAGCCGCACGCTGCGCGAGAAGCCCTCGCCCGCCTATGGTGTCCATGGCACGATGGGGCTGGTGCAGTTCACGCCGCCCACACTAGCCGACCCACAGGTTATCGCGCGGAACAACCGCTGGGGAATGGCGGAGAAGCCCGCACGGCGTGGGGTTCAACCGGTGCCGATCCCCGAACGAGTCGGGGAGCCTTCGGTATTTAAGCACGTGGTCTACATCATCAAAGAAAACCAGACCTACGACTATGTCTTTGGCGACATGAAGGAGGGGAATGGGGAGGCTAAGCTGGCGCTCTTCCCCGAGGAAGTAACCCCCAACCACCACGCGCTCGCCCGGCAGTTTGTGCTCCTCGACAATACCTACACCAGTGGGACGAACT
>NZ_JANNYP010000027.1:0-4018 GCF_031410135.1 Armatimonas sp.
TCATCGTGCAGCTACATTCCACTGATGATGCCACCCGCAAGGCCGCATCTTCGGCACTGGTCGCCATGGGGGAGGAGGCAGTGCCCGCGCTTCTTGAAGTGACACGCTCCCCGAAGTTTGTGGCGCGGATGCGAGCCATTGAGGCACTTGGGGAGATTGGGAGCCGCTGGGCGTTCTGGCCGCTGGTGGACTTACCACTTGCCGAGCAAGACGACGATCTGCTTGTGGCACGAATCCATGCCCTGGTTGCCATCACGGAGCGCTTGGCCGAAGCGCCCACCCTAGACGACCTGCCGTGGCTCGTGATGATATTCAAGGAGTTTCGCTTCGATGTTAACCACCGGGGCGTCGCGATTGCCGCCGCGCAGGGCTTCTTGCGCCTCGCTCAGACGGCTCCCGGCCCCGCGCTCCTGCCCACCCTGCCGCTCTTTTGCGGGAACCTGATCCGAGTTGTCCCCGAGGAGTGCACCCAGATTCAAAAGCAGCTCAAGACCTTACTGGCTGCCTGGAAAGACCTCCCAATCCCTGCCCAGAGCCTGCCCGATACCCGCAACCTACCTCTCCCTTACCAAGACATTAGGGAAAGCGACGTATGAATGCCCGCTGGCTAATGGGGCTCAGCAGGGGAAATGAACAGGCTCGCCAGCAAGTTCGTGAGCGCTTTAGGCAGGAGCTTTTGAGCGAGCAACCCAAAGAGGGAGTGCAGGCAGCGCTTGCAGCGGCCAGTAATGCTCGAAGGGGGCTCTGGCAGCAGCTTTGTGACTTACTTGCCGAAGGAGCTGTGGCTAACGAGGCCGTCTGGTGGGCACTACTGAGAGGACTATCGCACCCGAAAACAAGAGCGCAGGAGCTGGCATGGGAGGCTTGCTGGACAATGACAGAGCGACTGGAAACGCGGCTCCTCGCAGACCGGCTCACCTGTGCCTTGGTAGACCTTACGGTGGATGAGAACGTGACCCCGTGCCTACTCGCTCTTCTTCGTGAGGCAACAAACCGCCCCTGTGTTGAGCTTCGTGCAACCCTGGAGCCGCTTCGGAGCTGTCATAAACGGTTGTGCTATACTTGGCCAGCCCTCGCCGAGGATTTCAAAGAGACGCAGGCTGTCGTCGAAGCCGCAACGCAACACCTTAAAAACCTCCCGCTCCCCGCTGCTGTGGCCCCAACCGCAATAAATCTACCGCTTCCTGCAACCGCGCAAGACATGGATGGGTCAGAGGCTGAGAAAGAAGAAACAAACTTATGGAAGCAACTGAAGAGCAAATTCAGGAGCTGATTGAGCAGCTTCAGAGCAATCACTACAAGACACGTCTTATTGTGCTGGGAAAGTTAGTGGAGTATGGTGAGGCAACGGTACCAATGCTTTTAAATGTGGTCTCACACAACATTGAGATTCATTGGAGATATGTGATTCGTGCACTGGCGGCGATTAGCACTTTGGAGTGTGTCGAGCCTGTCGTTTCGTGTTGGGAGGAGAGACCTGATGATCCCGTCGTCATAGAAGCGTTTCGAGGTCTCGTCGATCATTTCACCGCCGAAGCGCGACTGGAGAACCTGCCTGCGCTTCTACGTCTGCTTACCTGCTACAAACGCGATCTTAATGTGATGTCGCATGGACAGACCACAAGTGTGGGGAAGACAGCCAGCCTTAGAGCAGCCGATATACTAATCCTCTTAGCACGTCATACTCCCACCCCACAACTCCGGGTAGCCCTTCCCTTACTTAAGCGGGATTTATGGCATGGTGTACCTAAAGAGTTTGCAGAAGCCTATAGACAAATCGACGAGGCAACTCACCTTTGGAAAGACCTACCCTTGGCGGTATCAGAGTTAAAGACGAGCATGGTGGGATTACCACTTCCGACAACCATACCAGAACGAGGCGAGTCTGAGACGGAGCAAACGATGAGGAACTATGGAACCAACTGAAGAGCATATTCGGGAGCTGATTGGTAAGCTGGCAAGCCAAGACTATGGTGTGCGGCTGATGGCACTCGGTAGGCTGGTGGAAGCCAGTGATGCCGCAGTCCCGCAACTGCTGGCCGCTCTCCAGCACCCCAATGCTCTCGTGAAAGCCTGCGCGGCGTGCGCTCTAGCAGGAATTGGAGCGCCGCAGGCAGTGGGTGCGCTGATTGCACTTTGGGAAGAGAGCCCGCGGGATCCCTCGCGAATGGAGGCGCTAACTGAGTTTGCGACCAAGCTGGCTCAGAGCGCTAATCCCGCCACGATTCCCGCACTCATAGAGCTCTTGCCCTGCTACAAAAAAACGATGGGTGAGGGGTCAGTGGCAGGGCGTGAAATCTCTCGGATTGCCGCTGAGGGGCTTCGTGTGCTAGCCTACAAAGCGCCCACACTTACTCTGAGGGCTGCACTGCCCGCACTCAAGCGTGATATGTGGCATGTTAGCCCAGACGAGTTTGGTGAGGTGCGCCAGGTTATTGAGGAGGCGACCCGTCCGTGGAAAGACCTTCCTGTGACGGCATCTGGGCCACAGATGCGTGCCCAAGAGCTTCCTCTACCTGCCGATAAACCGACGCTCTCATGAGAGACAATTAAGTTACGGACGAAATGCAGGGAGATGGCCCTCATGTTTGGTATACTGATCCGTGCCGAACACCGACTCTTCTACACCCGCCTCGCCGAAAAAAGCGCTCACCGACCGCGCTGTTGCTAATTTGTTTCTGCTGCCCACGATCTTGCTGCTCGTGGCGATGAACATCTTCCCGCTTTTCTGGTCACTGGGCCTGAGCTTTACCAAGTTCAAGGCCAACGCCAACAAGCCCGCCGAGTGGATTGGCAATGCCAACTACACCGAGATGATGAGCCGGGAGCAGGTCTGGCAGTCGTTTACGGCGACGGCGGCCTTTGTCTTGCTTGCGGTGGGGCTCCAGCTTGCGGTGGGCTTTGGGCTGGCGATCTTGCTGAACCGCAGCTTCAAGCTCAAGGGCATCATCACGACGCTCTTTCTGCTGCCCATGATGCTCAGCTCGGTGGTCGTGGGGCTTTTCTGGCGCTTCTTGCTCGACACCAATTTTGGGATGATCAACTGGCTGCTGGGCTCGGTGGGGCTGATGGACCCGAAAAAGCCGATCAACTGGACCGATAAAGACCACGCGCTCTGGTCGGTGGTGATCGCGGACACGTGGCAGTGGGCTCCGTTTGTGATGCTGATTGCTCTGGCGGGCCTGGCGAGCGTCCCGAAAACGCTTTATGAAGCCGCAAGCGTAGATAGAGCCAGCGAGTGGTTTCGGTTCCGCTTTATCACGATGCCCTTCATCACCCCGCTGCTCTTGATTGCGCTGCTCTTCCGCACGCTCGACAGCTTCAAGATGTTTGATCTCGCGTGGATCATGACCGAGCGCGGCGCAACTGTAGAAACGGTCTCGATCCAGGTCTTTCGCGAGGCGCTCCGCAACTGGAACACAGGGAAAGCCTGTGCGCTGGCTTATATCGTTCTGCTGGTGATTATCGGGCTGACCAATCTGTATCTCATGATGATGGCCCGCGTGCGTGGCGAGGCCAAGCTTGATGCCGCGCCGCTCTTTGCGCCGGACACGCCGTGGCTGGTAGCGCTCCAGAAAGTGGCCCCTGCCTCGCTGGGAATTCTCCTGGTCTGGGGCGCGTTCAAGGCGGGCGGCCTGCTCTTTGTGATCGGGCTTGCGGTGCTGGGCGGGCTGATCGCGGGGACGTTCTACCTTCCCAAAAAAGTGCGCTCGATTCTCGCCTTTATCGGAATCGGCGTGGCGCTCTTTGCCTATCTTTTCCCGCTGGGCTGGATGATCGCCACATCGCTGAAGCAGTACACCGATGTGAATGCCATGCCGCCCAAGTTCGTCTTCACCCCGACCGGCGCGAACTACGCCGCGATCTTCACGACCACAGACGGCAAGAAGTTCATGGGGCAGATGGGCAACAGCCTCCTGGTGAGCGTGATCTCCACCGTGATCGCGGTCTTCATGGGGACGCTGGCGGCCTACACCTTCTCGCGCTTTAAGATCAAGGCCAAGGGCGATGCGCTCTT
>NZ_JANNYP010000028.1:0-19405 GCF_031410135.1 Armatimonas sp.
GGGTGAACTGCCCTGCCAGCGCCATGCGAATACCATTGCTGGAGAGATGAGCACTCTCCAGGCGCATATCCGGTTGCACTTCTGAGTCCCAAAAAGTGCCTCGATGCTCTCCCAAGGTAGTGTAGAGTGCCACCGCAAGAACGGAACCCGCTGGTGTTGCCAGCCCCAGTGTCCCCGCAACGAAGACCTGATCGAAGCGGCTGACCTGGATCGCCCCGGCTTTATCAGCACTATGCCCAGGCCCATCCATAGTATGTTGCCAGAGCGCCTGACCCTTCGGGCTAAAACCAGCAGCCAGCCAGTCTGTATTGGGATTATCCGGTGCCGAGGTGGTACCGGCCAGAAAGACCTCCCCGCGTGTGTTGGTGCAGAGTGCGCCTAGGACAGCCTCTCTCCCTCGCACCGGCACCAAACGGCTCCAGAGCGGGGTACCATCGCCTGCGTAGTGAAGCAGGAGCGGCTGACGCTTTCCCGCCACGAGCGCCGTCCCTCCCAGATAGGCCCCCCCCTGCCCATCGGGAATCACACAGATACGGTGCTCCTCATTCTTGGTAGGCTCCGTGGAAAACCGCGACCAGAGCAGGTTGCCATCGCCATCGTACTTTAGCAGGGTCAGTCGCCAGCCCTCAGGTCGGCCAGGAGCCTCGGGAAAGTAGGACTCGCCTGCCACATAGAAGCTCTTCGGATCGCTAACAGCCACCGAGAACGCCCGATCACAGTCGTGGCCCGGCCCGGAGAAACGGTGCCGCTTGAGAAGTGTGCCGTCAGGTGAGAAGAAGACCGTGAGGATATCCACATCCTCTTTCTCTGTATCTACCAGCCCCACTGCACAGACCCGGCCATCAGGCAGAACGGCTACAGACGTCCCCTCCGAGCTCCGCTCTCCCTGGACAGTCTTCTCCCCCAGCCCGGGGCTGTCCTGATACTGCCAGCGCACCGGGGAGCGCGGAGGAGAGGCTGTTTTTTTCGCGTTCTGCTTCAGAATCCCAACGCTAATCAACAGTAGGAGCAAAAGCCCATAGAGCCAGGGAAGCGGCGGACGGCGCCGTCTCGCTCCCTTAGCAACGGCTGGAACTAAGGCAAGAGGCAGTGATTCCGCGAGGGGCGTGGCAACACTCGGGCGAGGTGTGGCTATTGGGGGAATCTGCGCCGTCTGAGCAAGCTCCGCTGCCAGCGTGGTGAGAGCCGCGGGAGGAGCACTGGCCAGCAGTGTCCGCCAAGCCTCCTCTGCCTCCTGGTACTGCCGTCGGACTGCCCCCAGATCTCCCTGTGCCTGGGCAAGCCGCATCAGCTCCCCATGCGCCTCTAGATTCAGGTTATCGCGCACCAAGAGCCATCGAAGCCCCTCCTGGGCTTCCTGGTTCTTCCCTTGCTCGCGTGCACGGCGTACCTGCCACCAGAGCAGCTCGTCGAGTGCATGCTCCACCTCGCGCCGGTGGCCATTGGCGAGCTCATCGTGCCCTTGAAGCAACACTCCCCGGTACAGGGCAAGTGCTGCCATGACCTCTTGCTCCTCACGAGGCGAGCGCAGCAGAGTGAGCGCGGCCTTGAACTGCTGGAGGTCGGTCGAAATGGCCTCGGCCACGATAGAGACGCTGGTGCGAGTGATCTGGAGGGCACCGCCCCCCTCAGCGACTCCAAAGAGCTGCCGCAGGACACTCAGCTCCTGGCGCAGGCGGGTACGCTTGCTAGTCAGCTCCTGGTTCGGCCAGAGAAGCTCTGCCAGAGATTCCCGAGTATGAACCTTACCCGGCTCTAGGCAGAGATAGGCAAAGAGAGCCTCCGAGTAGTGTCCCGGAAAGACAACCCGCTGGCCCGCTGCATCGCGCACCTCCACTTCCCCTAAAATTAAGACACTCCAAACACGTTTTGTCGTCGCAGACATAAATTCTCTCAGGCTATTACTACCACACTACCACTTCGAGCGCGATACAATAACCGCATGCCTGAGTATGTGGTGTCGGTCGGGATGGAGTGCCATGCCGAGCTTCTGACCAAATCTAAGATGTTCTGTGGGTGTGAGAACGCCTTTGGGGGTGAGCCCAACACCCGCTGCTGCCCTATCTGTCTGGGCCTGCCCGGAACGCTTCCGGTGTTTAACAAGCAAGCCGTGGAGCACGTGGTACGTACGGCGCTTGCGCTCAACTGCGAGATCTCGATGCGGACGATCTTTCACCGCAAGAACTATTTCTACCCCGATCTGCCCAAGGGCTACCAAGTGAGTCAGTACGGCAACACACCTATTGGGATCAACGGCTACCTAGAGATCGAGCGTGAGGACGGCAGCCTCAAGAAGATTCGGATCACCCGTGCCCACTTAGAGGAAGACACCGGCAAGTCGCAGCACGTGGACGGCTTGGGCTACTCCGTGATGGACTATAATCGCGCGGGCGTGCCACTGATGGAGATCGTGACGGACTTTCCGCCCGATGTGGAGAGTGGCGAGGAGGCGCGGCTCTACGCCGAGACCCTGCGCTCGATCCTGCTCTACTTAGACGTGAGCGACGGCAAGATGGAGCAGGGTAGCTTGCGCGTGGAGCCGAATCCCTCAGTGCGCGAAAAAGGCAGCGAGGTCTACGGGATCAAGACCGAGATCAAAAACCTCAACTCGTTTCGCTTTGTGCAGCAGGGCGTGGAGTACGAGGCCAAGCGTCAGATCGCCGCGATTGCCAAAGGCGAGCCGATTATCCAGGCTACGTTCGGCTGGGACTCCGAGAAAAACGAGAGTGTCCTCCAGCGTGTCAAAGAGAGCGAGCAGGAGTACCGCTACTTCCCTGAGCCTGATCTGATCCCGATTGAGTTTCTCGAAGAGTACATTGAGAGTCTCCGCGCCAGCCTCCCCGAGCTGCCGATCCCCCGCAAGCGCCGCTTTATACAAGAGTACGGCCTGCCTGCCACAGACGCCGCCCAGCTAGTGAGCGAGCGGGGCATGGCGGACTTCTTTGAGGCCGCCGCCAAGCTCGCCGATCCCAAACTTATCGCCAACTGGATGCTCGGGGACCTCACGCGCCTCGCCAACGCGGCCAATCAGCCCGTTCATGGCACACCGATCACCGCAGAGCACCTCGCAGGGCTAGTCAATGCCATTGGCAAGGGCACGATCACGGGTAAGATAGCCAAAGAGCTGATCGAGTCCATGCACACCGACAGTAAGAGTGTCGAACAGCTTATTGAGGAGCGTGGCATTAAAGTCGCCGATGCAGGGGTAGTCCAGGAGATTGTCCAGAAGGTAATCGCGGCCAACCCCGATATCGTGGCAAAAATCAAAGCCGGAAATGAAAAAAGCAAGGGTTTTTTGGTAGGTCAAGTGATGAAAGAAGCACGTGGCCAAGCCCGCCCCGATGACGTCAACCGGTTGCTAGACGAGGCGCTTGCATAGAGTAAAAACGCTCCTAAAATTCTCCGCAATTTCGGGAGCGTTTTTACTGTTTTTGCTGTTTAATAAATAGGGAGGTTAAGGCCTCCTGAATCTACCGCAGACGGAAGTTAAGGCAGAGCAAGAATGTCCAGGATGGGAACTCTCCCTCTCAAGGATCACCCGGTCTTCTCAACGATGAACCGAGTCCGTAGCGCCTCCTCTTCAGAACCCTCACAGGTGTTCTCAAACTCGCACGGCGGTGACGAAGATGGCTTTAGCTCATCGAGTCCCGCCTACACAGATGAGCTAGAAGAAAAAGAGAGTGCGAGCGCATACGATGCCCGTGAGCAGGAGCAACAGCTTAGACGGTATCTGGGGCATCCCCGCTCCTCGCGACTCCTCACGGCCCTAGAGGAAGTAACCCTAGCGCGCCGTGTTGCCCGTGGCGATCAGCAGGCCAAGGACATGCTCATTGAGTCCAACCTACGCCTTGTGATCTCCGTAGCACGCCGCTACTCGGTTCCTGGCGTTGCCCTTGCCGATCTGATCCAAGAAGGTACCATCGGGCTCATCCGTGCCGTCGAGAAGTTCGACCCGGACCGTGGTTTTCGCTTCTCCACCTACGCCACCTGGTGGATTCGCCGCTCCATTGCGCGCGCCGTGATCAACCAGGGCCGCACCATTCGCATTCCCGTCTATGTCGCGGACATGATCCACAAGGTCTCCCGCACCGCCGGAGCACTCCGTCAGGAGCTCGCCCGCGAGCCGAGTCTAGAAGAGATTGCTGCCGCTGTCTCCATGCCCCCCGAGCGGGTCGAGGAGATCCTTCGCGCCGCCGCGGAGCCACTCTCTTTAGAAGCACCCATTGGGGATCGAGAGTCGTCGCAGCTGGGTGATTTTCTACAGGCACAGTCCACCCCTACTCCCTCCGATGTGGCGATGAACCTGATCCGCCGCGAAGAACTCGAAGGAGTTCTCTCACAGCTCTCCGACCGGGAGCGTGAGGTGCTGAGCCTGCGCTTCGGACTCGAAGGCGATGCGCCTTGCACCTTGGAAGAAGTGGGCCTGCAGCTTCATGTCACCCGTGAGCGCGTCCGCCAGATCGAGCTGCGGGCGATCAAGAAGCTCCGTCGCCTCGGCCCTCAAGAGAAGTTCTAAAAACTCAGGCCCGTGAGGTCAAGCTGGAGGCGGCGCGCAATCGTGGAGTAGTAAAGCGCCACTTCTCGCCCGTTGATTGAGCGTATCAGAGAGTACTCGAAGTCGCGGTAGCCAACGGACGTAAACTGCGCCTCCGTCAGGCGCAGTCGTGCGGACCAGGGGCCAGTCAGTGCGACCCGCGTCTCCGCAAAGAGCGTACTCTGGAATGTGTCTAGTCCCCGTGAGCCATTGAGCGAAAAGCTCCATTTCTCCCCTTTGCTCAGAAACGTAGAGGCGCTCAGGCGCTGACGTCCTTGCCGGTTCACGATCGGCACACCCGTTGTGGGAGTCGTTGGGCCCGTGGCGACAAATAGGGGGGGAGTCTGAAAGAAGTCGTAGCTGAGCTGAAACGTCCCCAATCCCTCCGAGCGCCAGCGCACGGGCTGTGCCAATGCGGTCGTCGTCTGAATCGAAGAGCCCGAGCTGCCTGCCCCAGACGTTCCCACAGGGGCACTGACCCAGGTATAGCCCAGCACTCCCGACTGTGTAAGCGTCAGTTGGCGATCTAGTTTGATGGGATCTGCGGAGAGACGTGTCCCCAGGTTCTGCGTCTTAATCGTCCGTGAGGTGCTCCCGAAGAAACGCTGCTCCGTAGCCGCGCTAGAGATCGTATAGCGAACGCGTGCCTTGGGCCGAACGAGCTTGGGGTAGGTCTCCATAAGAGACTGCACCCGCCAGTCCCCACTCGGAGCAATAGAAGCTCCACTCGCAGTATCCGTAAAGCCTCGGTAGCGGTTGAGCGCCGCACTGACATTGACCCGAAAATCTGAGAAGTTATGCCCAATCTGCGTACTACCAAAGACATCTTTCCCACCGACTACATCCATAAACAGACTAGCATCTGTCTTTTTATCTAGCTTCTGGTTGTGTTGCAGCCGCATTCCACGATCTTTGCTAGCGAGATTGAGAACCTGAAACTGCCCCTCTAGGCTCCCTGTGTTATAGCTCTGCTCTAGATCCAGGTTCCAACCAAGGCGCTGAGAATAAACCGAAGAGCCAAACGGCGCTCCTCGACGCAAAAAGAGCGTCCCCACCCCACGTGGCTGGACATTGTAGTAGTAAGGTAGGTTGAGCCAAATCCCATTGGCTCCGACGCCCAAAAGCTGCTCACGGTAGAGGGACAGCTGACGCAAGTTCATGATGTGCTGTGGCGCGGAGTAGGTTTTTTGTCCCTCAATATAGAAAACGGCATGACGGAACTGGAGCGAACTATTAAAGTCTAGCGCCACAGACTGAGCCACCACCGTAAACTTCGCCCCCGAGATATCGGCGATCATCCAGGAGTCTCGTGGGAGCAGGTTATCTCGTTGACGGATAGTCTCGATCAAGCCAGGCATACGGATACTCACCTGAGTGCGTGTAAACTCCTGGACACGCTCCCCGTCACCTATTCCCAGCTCAAAGTCGTAGCGGAAGCGGTCGTAGGTGCGGCGCACGCCTCCCTGCTCCACAACAACCCCTCCCTCAGCACGCATGGCACGACGGTTGGTATCTACGATAAAACGCTGGGCAACAACCTTGATCCCTTGGTAGGTAAGCGTTGCATGCTTATTTTTATCTTCGGCATAGAGATAAGGGCCCGCGTTGTTGGGAAGGTTCAGCGCATAGCCAATGTAGCTAGACTTCTCGATACGAAGCCAACGATCCCCTAGGTTTGTTTCTTGGGCATCGTTGCTAAACGTGATCTGCCGACGTGCCGGGACAGCTCCTCCGGACTCAAGATTCGCCGTGATTGTTGCCACACCCGGCTGATCCGCTGCTGTCAGCGTTACACGAGCAAAACCGCCGCGCGTCTCCGCCGTAAACGTATCGAGTCGGCCTAGTGTTGTGGAGAACTGGATGCGTGTCCCATCCGGTACAGCGGCTCCACGATCATCAAAGACACGGGCGGTCAGAATACTGGTGCTGCGCCCGTCGGCCCGGAGAAGCGTTTTTTCCGCCTCCAAGTCGATTGCAGTAACAGCAAGACTGGTACGGGTCAAGGCAAGGCTAGCGACAAGGAGTGGAAATGCTTTCACGTTAGTATTAGAACAAAAAAACGCCCCGCCGCTTCAATTTGCAGCGGGGCGTTTTAGGAGAGTTTAGCGAGTTGAGAAGTACAGCACACCCAAAAGCGCACCAAAGATCGTCACAACGTTCTTGTCACCAGAACGTGTCTTACCCTTGGATTTTGTATTGTTCTTGACATTGCTTGCTATAACAGCCGCTTGAGGGTAGAGGGAGCTAGCCGCTTGCTGTCCGCCCGTTACTGCTGCGCGTGCCAGAGCGGATGCTTGTTGACGTCCCTTAGCAACATCTGCCGGGGCGATCCCTTGTTGCATTTTCGCAAACGTACCAAGAGCTTGACCACTCTCGGTATTGTAGCGAGTCATGCTCAGATTGAACTTTGCCGTCCGCGACGCTGCATCAAAGGAGTAATCATCCACAAAGACTGTCAGGTACTCCGAAGCGCCAACCACTTCGGCGAAACGCTTGGCTTTACGGTTGTCATCACCGGGGCCAGAATCTGCGTCTTTGTCTGAGATAATTTTATCGCTCTCATTGATCGCACGCTGGACACTGGGGATCCTTTTGTTATAGACCACCGCTGCAATTCCCAGCTTTGTGAGCTGGTTACGAAGCGCTTCTGTAACATCATCTTCCACAAGCTTCGTGCTGTCATTACGATCACCGTTGACAACAGCCGGGAAGAGAAGCACATTACTCGGAGTCTGTGCATGGGCCAGGCTAGGCATGAGGGCCAGACCTGCCGTCAGCAGGAGCGCTCCGGAAGCCAATTTTGTGCGCATTGATATCGGGCTCATCATAGTTTGCTCGAAAGTCCTTCCATTTCACCTTCCCCTCGGTAATGACTACCGAGGGGCATTATATTTTACCGAATCACCGTCACCGGCAATGTTCGCAAGTGGACATCCCCACTATCGTTCGTGACACGCACTTCAAGAGTGTATGTTCCCGCAGGTACTGCCGCACCATTTTGGTTGCGGCCATTCCATACGAGTCGGTTTTCTCCACTTCGGGAAGCACGGCCCGGTGCCAACACACCAATCGTATTGCCCGATATTGACCGTATGGTTGCAGTCACGTTTGCGTCTTGGTTAATCCCCAACAAGTAGGCGTAGCTTCCACCAAGTGAGCGCGATCCACCTGGTGCAACTTGCAGTTTGGTAATTGCCAGCGGACGTGTAACTTCGGTTTTAGCCTCGATCACAAAGCGGCTAGGACGATCCTTGCTTGCCGTCACTTGTAGTGAGGTCAAACCACGCAAGCTTGTCTTTTGCCCCGTCTGCTTATCCGTGATGCTCAAGTGAATCCGCTTGGGAACCTTAGCAAGGCTTGGCCAAAGCAAGTTCACTTTCCCATCTTGGCTACTTTCCAGTACGAGCTCCCAGGTCGCTGCGCTACCAGAGTTCTTCATAACCTGAGCATAGCGGCTAGCGCCATCGCCTTTAGCGACTGCCAGCTGAACGTAGTCTTGGAACGGCGCGGGTGGCTTCGGGAAGTCCTTTCGGCCATCACTTGTCCCTGTGCTCATTCCGATTCGTGTTGCGGCATCTTGCTTGCCATCGGAGCGACGTGCAATCAGATCCAGGTTCCAGTTCTCCGCAGTCATACTTTGCTGGGCACGGGTTGCAGGCTCAGAGACGCCTCCAACAGGACTTGGAATCACCACAGAGTCACGCGTGGTTGGGGTTGCGAACAAGACACTCGCACGGTTATTGAGATAGATCCAGTACCCTTGCCACGGCTTGATAGGTGCTGTCAGATCCTCAAAGAACCGGTAGCCACCTTCGGTCGGGCTGAAGTAGAAAACCCCTCCCTTGATAACACCGTTACGTACCGCTTCTCCAAAAGAGATTGAGGAGAGAGACGGATTATTATCTAAAGGAACAATGCGCAGATAGTTCAGCGGAATGTTATAAACATACGGGTTGGAGATCATGTTCCAACCACGTTCGAGAACGATCTGCAAAGGAACCGACTGTGTGTTAGCCGTCGGTGCTTGAAGCGAGACCGGCTCAACTCCCTTAGCATAGAGAAGCCGCTTCCCATTGCTGCCTTGAGCAGGTCGGTAGAAATACGCTATTCCAGGCTCAATCTTTGTCTCGCGGATGTAGCGCCCTGCTCCTGAGTCAGACAGAGGATCAGGAACCCAACGGTAAAGCAAGACAGGCTCATCAATCGGGCGGCTCAGGGAGTTGATAACGGTATCTGGATCACCATTGTTAGAGAGCGCCGCATTAAGTTGGAACGGGAACCCTATCATTTGGAACGTCCCAACATTCAGCTCGACCAGAGGTGTTGCAGGAATCGTAATGGTTCGTCCAATAGATCGGGACAACGGGTTGGGCTTTGTGACACCGATTGCGACCTGATAGGTTACCGGCCCGTAGACCTCACCCGTTGGCTCAACCAGCCACGAGACGACTCCATCCTGATCACCAACCAATGTCCCTGGTGCACCAGCCGCCGCTCCTTGTGGAACGACTGCCTTGGTGGAGACATCACGGTTGCCCGTTGCAGGATCGGTAGCAAAACGCAGTCCTGGAGGCAGGGTCAAGCTCGCAGACACCCCACTCAAGGGCACATCGGCATCGGGTAGTCGCTGCTTCTGACTGTAGACGCTCGCAAAGATCCTAAACTGATTGGTGACTCCGGTCACAACCGTGGATCCGGTTGTCGCATCAACTCCCGTAACCGGGGTTCCGATAAACTGAGAGGCAACACTAGCAAGCGTTGCAGAAGTATTCCCTGCAACGGTCGGTAACGTCGCAGCCCCCGGATAGTACGGCAGTGCGGCCGGAGACTCGGTGGACAGCACCAGATCATCTCCGATCAGATCCGTGCTCCCCCCAGCTCCAATATAAGCTACCACTACCTGACGTCCCCCCGCTGGAATGACATAACCCTGTGGTGTATTGCCGTAGTAAGCCGCCGTCGCAATTCCCGTCTCAAAAGTCGGAACACGAACTCCTTGTGCTAAAGGAAGGTACTGTCCCGCAGGAGTCGTCCCTCCAGGAGCCAGCTCACTTGCATTGGCAAGATACAAAGAGAGAGGGAGTGTGGCGTCGCTACCCCGAAATGACTGTCGGTTATGGAAACCAGGATCGGTTGCCGTGTCCGCACGCTTCGAGAAAATATCAAGAGTATCGGGGATCGGTGCGACAATCGAACCGGGCGTCGAGGGATCGCTTCCCATCACGACCGGACGAGGGCTCACACCACGCTCTGAGTTCACAAAGTAGAAGTTATCAGAGCCTCGCACGTTCATGGTCCAACGTAAACCTACAGTGTGGGACTGAGTATCTGTATTGATAATCGTCCACTCGACACGTGCTGTGGACCGCAACAAACGGATTCGCTGTTCTATGAAAACCGCACCACTCGCTCCGACATTATAGCTGGCAAGTAACACAGGACGATCCGCAGCGGTACCGGGAGATCCATCGGTTCTACGGAACGTCGGAGCAAGGCGGTACTGCCCCGTATCAAATCCCACGTTGACACGTGTTGTCCCATCCACAAGTGCCTGGAGATAGGCAGGATAGTTCATGTAGCGACGATTATTTTGGTCAGTGGTCGTTGTAAGCCCATCACCAAAGCCATAGGGCCACTGATTCTCTGACAGACCAAAAAGCGATCCCGCTAGATTTTCAACTCCACCCAGGAGTGGCTGGTTATCATCTTGGCTAATTCGCAGGTTACCTGCAAGGGTTCCAAACGACATTCGTCCAGGAACATCCGTATTCGGAGTTGTCACTCCCCAAGTCCCAGCCAAACCTACAGTCATAGACATATATTCATTGAAAATATAAGCATACGACGGAGGAGTTGTAGGCGGGGGAAAAGGAACTAATCCTCCACTAGGGAATGCAATAGCTACAGGACTAGTACCACCATCTGTGTCTGCAAAAGCAACACAGCTGAGTCCCAGTAATGCAAAAACGCTTCCTAATGCAATCGTGAACGTCTTCGGATTTTTCCCCGAAACACGCTTTTCAATTTTCTGTTTCCGAGCAGCGAAAATCGCCATCGAATAACCTCTCTTTGCTTCTTCAGCAGTCTGGGGTAGACTGAGTGACTGCCTACCCCGATTGAGCGCTTAGCGAACGATCTGAATCACTCGCTGCTCGACCTGAGTTTGCCCATCCACAGTCCGTGCTTTCACCCGGACAACATACGGACCAGCAGCAACCAGACCGCCATTCTTATTGCGACCATCCCAGCGCAGGGTTGTATCTGCGCCAGATTGAGAACGTCCTGTACCTATCAGATCACCTACGGGTCGTCCATCAAGTGTCTCAACGGCGCCTTGGATCTCTGCATCAACGTTTGTATTGAAGCGGATAGACCAGCCAGAGGCAGCCCGTCCACCTGTTTGAACGGTACGCATATTCCGGATAGCGAGGCTCCCCCCACTTGTTTGCGGATCAATGCTGATCACAAACTTGCGCGAGCTACCAGCTTCCCCAGAGCGATAGGTGTAGGAGGAGCGTGAGCCCATCACAATCCGCTCCCCCGTTACCGTATCTCGCAATGTCAGTCGCGAGTTACGTGGAGCGGAACGAATCCCATCCCAGGAGAGAACAACATTCGCATTCGGACGATCTGTGGCAACATCGGCAGTCCACTCTTGATGAGTGATCGTATTGCCTACAAGCGCTCGCATATCAAATGCAAGAGCACGGCTCTTGCCATCGGAGCTTGCATTATTGAAGCGCACATAGGCATGCCCAGCACCTGCCGGAGGCTTAAGGATATCGTTCTTATCCTCTGCATCAGTAGCACTCCGTAGCTGGCCAAAGTAGTTTTGACCATCTACATCACCTGCTACATTTGCAATCAGACGAGCCTTCCATCCATCACTATTAGATCCTGCCACTTGCAGTCGAGATGAAGCACTTGGTACGGGCGGAATTAAGAGCGTACAGTCACGGAAGACACGTACCCAGTACCCATTGAAGGGTTCGAGCTGGCCGGAAGGAGCGATGGCATAGACATAGTCACCATTCGCGTAGCCGATCAAAGCAGGTGATAAGTACCCAGCCTTTACCGCATCCGCCATAGAGTAACTGGCTCCCTCAACCACCACGGTCACAACGCTCCAGTCTACAGGGTACGAGAAGGGGGCACCGATCATGTTCCAGCCACCACCCGTTGCGTACATATTGATCCCAACAGCATTTTCCGCAATCGGACTAACCCCGGGAATTTGTGTCGGATAAGGCAACAAGGTCGTGCTAACTGTAGTGGCACGATCTAGATCAAGCCAGTATCCAAAACCAATTGGAGCAATCGAGCTACTCAGTAGCGTCGTATCATAACTAATGATGCGACTATTGAGCTGATCTTGAATATCAAACCTCGACGCACTTCGTAGGTTATAGGAATCAACCGTATTCCGGAAGCGAGCGTAGTCATCCTCACTAGGTAGACGCAATGGGTTATAACGAGCTAGACTAAAGACCGTTGTTTTACCCAATAGCGCGGCTTCAGGAGTCAGGTTAGGATCTGTTACTGGTCGAATAAAGGTTCCCGCCTTGAAAGGAACGGAGAACATGCTTCGGCCTGCCGACAACCGCTTCTCCACAATTGTCAAGAACTGTGCGGTTTCCAGTGTCGAAGCAATCCCGGTAGCGTTACGCTGACTGATTTTTGCAACAATCCGGTATTGGCCAGGAGAAAGGCTTAGAGGAGTATAGGTCCCATCAGCATTAAGCGCAGGAACCGTAATACCAGAGAACTTCGTAGACTTCTGAGCATTAGCAGGCAACACAGGAATTTCGAAACGACCCGATTGGCCGGCGACTCCTCGTCCCCCCACAAATGTTTTAACAATGCTCGGAGTTCGTCCAATAGTCTGAATCTCAACAGTCACATCCTGTTCAAGCGACCAAAGACCGATTATCCCACTGGGTGGCGCATTGGAATAAATCCGTCCAACGCCCTGTAGGCTAATCGTGATAGGAGTCGCATTGAAGTAGGACACGCCACGATCACCACTTGTGGAAACACCTGAATTAAATCCCGATGTGATTCCTGCAGAATCTAAATCCACTGACGGTGATGCATCGCTAAATGGCAGAAGAGCCGAGTAGGCATCAAGAATACCAGGGCCATGTCGATTAGGATCAAGTGGTTCACCAGGAGCCTGCGCCCCCGCCGCCAGTGCATTATACATCTGGTTAGAGGGGACTCCAGCCGCCGCAAGTAAGGCAACCACACCTGCAACATGCGGCGATGCCATAGAGGTGCCATTGATACTGTTGATTCCATTGGTTCCAGGGCCAAAAATAGGATTCCCATTGAGAGGCCAAGTGGAAATAATATCATTGTTACTTCCGCCCGGCGCTGCAATGATCTGAGAATTCTCAGTGAAGCCAAAATCAGAGTAGCCCGACAGACGCCTATCACGGCCAACCGATGTCACCTTAATGACTCCGGGGTAGTCGGATGGATACCCTGGAAGCGTAGCATGGTTCACAGTCCCATTGCCCGCTGCGGCAACAATGGTAACCCCAGCAGCGATTGCATCTCGAACCGCATTGCGCTGTGCGGTGGAAACACCATATCCACCCAAGCTTAAGTTGGCAACTTTGCAGCCTCGGGTAGCGGCGAAATTAATGCCTTGGATAACGCCAGATGAGCTCACCCCACCAGAACCATTGTCAATATTAACATCAACCAGTCGAACGTTGAGGCCATTGCGAACCCAGCCAGCCACGCTAGCGACTCGATTACCATTATTCGTTGCCGCACCAATAGTTCCACCGACATGAGTTCCATGCCCGACGGTATCAACACCTGCGGTTCCACCACCAAATGCTTGATGCTCAATAACTAAAGAACCTACTGTGGGATCAATAAAATCAGGATGTCCTCGCTCAATGCCCGAGTCAATCACAGCAACAAGAGTCGAAACTCGGGGATCCTGCGAGAACTGAATATTCCATGCCTCAGGCATACGAATCATATCCATATGCCATTGATTACGGTATTGAGGGTCGTTAGGAGTAATCATTGGGCCAGGAGGCGCGACGGCACGCGTTTTCCTCTGTGCTGGCGCTTGTTTCTTTGGAAGACCAAAGTAGTAGCACATATAATCGGGCTCAGCGACTTGCACCAACGGACTCGCTTTCAGTGTACGAATCGCCGACTCGAGGGCAGCAGTCGCCAACTGAGGCTGAGCATTAGGATTTCGTCCAATGAGACCAAGCAGATAAACGCCCGGTGAATAAGCAAGTGGCTTTATCAGCTCACATCTAGCACTTGAAGCAAGCAGATTGACATCAGAAAGTGCCATGCTCGGTGACACTTGCAGAATAACCTCTCCTGCACGTGCTAGCGGCTTAGGCGGATCGGCGGCATAGGTATCCACAGCATTAAAAAATGATGTGCTTGCTAAGATTCCGCCGAGAATGGCTTGAAGCGTTATTTTCCTCATCGTTGTTCTCAGGAGTCGTGTAGAAGTCAAACTAGACCGCAACCGGAACCCCAATACCAATTTACTTGGACTTTCTTTGGGGGCACAGAGTTACTGTGCCCCATTTATCTGATAACGTTGCTACGGTGCTGCAGGTGGCACACTAATCTTCGCAAAGGATGTAAGATCCTGTGAGTAGATATAGTCATCCCCATTAACCGTATTTGTCCCCATAGGACCAGGTGTATCCAGGGAGTTGCGAGCCCCGACACGGTAGTAGACTCTGCTACCCGCCTTCAGGTCTTTGAAATCCGTACTGAGATCGTAAGACTCTGTCCGGCTATCGGCAGCAAGGCTAAAGTTCGCGAAGAACGGACCTTTTTGAACCTTCTTCTTGAAATCTGGCCCTGATGAAAACTCTACAACATACTGGTTTGCTCCCTGCGTAGTTCGGAAAGAAACCTGGACACGCTGCATATTCTGATCAGAGACCGGCCCTGTCACCGCGGGACGTGCGAGAGGGGTTACGGCACCGCTCTGTGCTTCAAGAGCAGACTCACGGTAGACAACCCCACCGCCGACGTTGCCGCCGCCGACGTTGCCACCACCGCCGATGCCGCCGCCGACGTTGCCACCACCGCCGATGCCACCAGCGCCGTTACCGCCACCGCCGATACCGCCACCAGCGCCGATACCGCCACCGATACCACCGCCGCCAGCGCCGATACCGCCGCCGATACCACCACCGCCGATACCACCACCAGCGCCATTGGTATTTTGATTCAAATCAGGAGCACGAACAGCGCTATAGAGAACGCTCACACGATAGCGATGCGTCACACCAACAGCCATTGGAGGAACCGTTGAGGTAATCGGCAAAAGGCTAGTCCCCAATGCTAAACCACCACCAGCATTGTTACCACCACCAGCATTGTTACCACCAGCGTTCGTACCGCCAGCAGTCGTACCGCCAGCAGTCGTACCACCAGCAGTTGTCGTCGTGGGCTGAAAAGGATCCTGACCATAGTCAACAACGTTGTAAACCTGTGTACCCTGACGGCTTGGATCATCTACAAAACGAGTCTGCGTCCGACTTACAACCCCGACAAGGATATCATCTCGCCAAATGTGGTACTCAAGAATATTGCCCTGAGGAATATCCTGAGCATGATTCCACCGCAGCTCAACACGTGCTGCAGACGGATCTAGCGAAGCAGACACGGAGCCATCTGCATAAGCACGAGCAACAACACCAACTATACCTGCACCGTTATTGCTGTTGCGGGAGCTAAACAAGAACCCTGCAAGCAGAACGGCACCAACGATACCAATGACCGTACCTAAGGCACTCTTTTGGTTCTTTTGGCGCGGCGTATAGTTCTTAACATCCGGTAAAGCAACCGACTCAATCGTGCCATCCCTGGTAACATTAACCCCAGGAAGCTTTACAATAGCACGTGCATGATCTTCAGGCTTAATACCCTTATTCGCTTCAATCACACTACCAACAGAGGTTGTGGCTTGAACGGAGCTAATACGAATTTTACCTACTTGCTCTCGTCCACGGGTCACGATCATCTCAAGGTTCTTAGAGATTCCATCACGACTACCGCGGTTCAGATACACTTCATTGTCGCTGGTATTAAGAACCGTTGCTTCAGGAAGTGTAAACGAGCTCATCGCCTGAACAATCAAGAAAGCAGCGTTTGAGGTTGCTTGCCCAACTTGAGTCTGACGATCAGGATCAAGGCCCGCTGGCGCGGCAGTTGATGTACCTGTCTGTACCGATCCGTTCACAAATTCACCAGAGACAATATCAATCAAACGCACACTCAGTGTCACTCGCACTTGATTGTTCGCCGCTACCGTGTTGACGATATCACCGGTCATGATATAGTCCACACCCAGTGCTCGTCCTAAACGACGAATCGCGATACTGTTAAACGGTGCACTAAGCCCCTGCTTCTGAATCTCCTGGTTCAACACCGTACGAGGCGTAATCTCATATCGCCCTGTATTCGTCATCTCCAGAGCAACAGCATCTGTTGCACTTCGACCATCAATCTGAGTGGCCCCTACACCCGGCAAGACGCCAAAGTCTAAAGCGGCCACTGAAGGAATTTTAGTGGTCTGCGCTTTCGCCTTCTGCGGCACCGCCAGAATCAGCAAGGGCAGCAAAAGTGTCGTTACTAACGACCAGCTAATGCGCTTCCCAAAGCTCCCAAACACCAAGTTTCTCAACGCGTTTTTCCTCCGTCCATTGTCGTAGCAGTTCTGTCGTCCGACGAGCAGACCTGCCGCTCGATCATGGTTCGCATTGTACCCCGCACGTATTGTTACTGTCTTTCGTCAAAGGCACGGTAGATTCCTCCCTTAAGGAGTGAATCTACCGTTGCTTTTGTTTTTTAGCGGACGCTTACGAAAGGCACAGCCTGTCGTACCGTCGCACCCGTCTCATCGCGAGCCGTCAGAACCAGGATATAGGCTCCCGCTGGAAGCGTTGCCCCCTGGCCATCACGCCCGTCCCACACAACGCCCGTCTCACCCACACCCGAGGCTCGGGTCTGTAGCCGACGAACCGTTCGTCCACCGAAGGACTGAACTTCGACCTCAACATCAGCAGGCTGTGTTGTATTGAAGCTCAGACGATAGCTAGCTCCAGACTGCCCTCGGGTACCTCCTGCAACTTTCACATTGGTCAGTGCCAGTGGTCGAGTCTTAGCAGGCATCACTTCGATTCGGAAGCGATGGGCGATCTTGCTGACGGCTTGGTAACGATAGGCTGAAGCAGATCGGATCGCAACCCGCTTGCCTGTCTCCGTATCAACAAGATAGGGATCAATTCCCTTGTCCAATCGGTTTGCATTGGGCCAGAACAGTGTAGCCTCGCCTGTCTGACTTGCTTCTACCGTGAAGTTCCAAGACTTCATTCCCGGTGTTGCGGCACGGATCACATCAGCAAAGGCTGCTGAGCGTCCCGACTCGTTCTCTCCCTCAATCGCCAGATAGATTCCAGGAACCTGGGTCAGTGCTGGCGGCTTTTGAGTATCGAAACGGGTGTCGAAACCATCCTTCGCTTCGGGTGATACCCCAACCGTGTTATCGGTATCGGTGTTATTGCCCTGGCGTACTGCGAGCTGAATTCGATAGTCCAACACGCTCTTGCTCTCGATCACACGAGTAGCCCCCGCCTCAGCCTGAGCACGTGTCTGAGGTTTCTTACTGACCTTGACTCCACGTGACACAGGATACCCAAGGATCAGCTTCAGAGGCTGGTTCGTTAAGTTACGGAACCAGTATCCAAACCACGGCTTCATCACATTTACCTGGAAGTACTGCGATCCATTCTCGGATCCAGAGTATCCAAAGAGTGCTCCTCGTACTTTCCCAAGGCGAACAGCCTCGGTCATGCTCATTGCCACGCCACCTTCTTCTTGAATCTGACCATTCGCATAGAGATCCAAATCCGGCGCAGGTGTGTTAGGACTTGTCGGGTTCACGAAGGGATGCCCGATCAGGTTCCAACCTGGTGCAAGAGAGAGTGTAAATGTGTCGCCTGGTAAATTCACTCCGACTTGAGTTACCGAAGCAGGTGCACCAAACCGGACAAAGTAGCCCTTGCCTACCTGAACTTGAAGGTCAGGCGACAGGTTGTACTCAGAGCCCGTCCAGTCTGCCACATTGAACTGATTGTAGACAGCTCGGTCATTTGCGGTGTTGGGAGTCCCATCACCATCATTATCACCACTTGGGGTCAGTCCAAAGATTGTCCGTGTTGTGATAGTTGTGTAGTCGTAACGACCAGGAGTCGAGATAAGCTGAATTCCATCGCTGAACACCTTCGCAGGCTGCATCCGGAAGTTATACGCTTTTCTTTCTGTCCCCGAGGTAATGATCAACCGAGGCAACGGTGTTGGATCTGAGGTCAGACCAACCTTGTCGGCAATCACTTCATACTCACCCGGTGAGAGGTTCGTCTTAAAGTTAGAGCCATAGCCCGTTGCATCCGTCGCCAGTGTCGCGGTAGTCACGACGGTCTTCGCAGGATTAGGACTCACCACTCCACTCTGAACGATGTAGAAGCGGATCGTGACATTTCCTTCAAGAGCACTTCCCGTAACCTTTTGGACGGTACCTGAGACCGATCCATCTGGAAGTGCGGTGAGCCGGAAGACAGGTAGAACCTTAGTTCCCGTTCCTCCTACCACAATATTCGGGAAGGACACCGTGCTGTAACCGAGCGCCGATGCTGTCACTGTGTAGGTACTAGAGGGGATCATGTCCAAGCTTCCACTGATCGTGATAAGCGTGTAGTTGCCATTCACATCCGTGGTTGCACTGGCAATGGTTGCCCCCGACGACTCGTCTACTGCGGTAACGAAAGCCCCGGACAGCGGTGTGTTATCGCTTGCCTTGAGTACCTGACCCGTTACTTTCTGAGCAGCTCCTCCGAGCTTGAAGTCCATTTGTGAGGTCTGATCCTCGACAACAATCAACCGCCATCGCTCAGGTTGCCCTGTGATGGGTCGGTTTTGGATGAGAGTTCCCGAACCAAGGACAACTGTCGTCTGAGGCTGCCTGCCCACAAGAACACTAGTCAGATCAGGTTTATAGAGAGGGTTCGGAACCGTCCTCAGAGTGCCATCCGTATTGAACTGAGGTCGCCCGGCACTGTCCAGCTGAGGTCGAGTGGCTGAGTTCACGAGGATCTCGTAGCCATCGTCCCACACTAGCAGGTCTCGGACCAGATAGGCACCTGGGCGGCGACTATCTGTTCCATCCGAAGAGACCGCAGTAGCGATGTTCATCGTCCCGTCCGCATTGATGCGGCGCGCTTGAACTTCAACTCCTCCAAGCCCCGTCCGTCCGTCGAGTGCAAAGACACCGCCTTCAGGATCCGTTGTGCTCAAGGGATTTGGCTTGCGAACGTTAGAGAGCTGGCCTGGATTCGCCCGCTTCAGCTTTAAGCTAACACGGGTAGTGTTGCCCGCTTGAACCAGGCTGCCCGTGGCATGCTGCGTATAGAAGCCTTGCTTGTAACCATCAAGCCCATAGGCACCTGGCCGCAGACCTTGGATAACAAAGTTCCCGGATGCATCCGTGAGGGCCGTGCCCGCCGCTGCCCCTGCACCTGTTACAGCACGTACAAGTGCATCCGCAACCGGTGAGCCATTGTCATCAATAACTTGACCTGCCATCAAGCCCGTCCGGCTCTCCAGGATGAAGTTATTCATGACCTGAGCGCGCCGTCCTTGATTTGCAATCATCGTCCGGGTTACGGAGCCAACCGTACGACTGAAGGTGTACCAGTCGTTGGTCATGCTCTCCAAACCGAAGGCAAGATAGTAGACAGTCCCTCCGTTGGCATTCTGGGTACGGATCGCTCCCACATTACCATTGGTATAGGTGTACTCCCGTGTTGCCCC
>NZ_JANNYP010000029.1:0-2339 GCF_031410135.1 Armatimonas sp.
CGCCCTCGGGTCGCCACATAGAGCTCGCTTCCCACCAGCGGCTTAATCCCTGCCGCACGCGCCGCTGTATAGAACTCAAACGCACCGTACATCACGCCATGATCGGTGAGAGCCAGCGCGGGCATCTCCATCTCCACGGCATATTTCACCATATCTTTGATCTTGGAAGCGCCATCAAGAAGCGAAAACTCGGAGTGGTTGTGGAGGTGAACAAACGGGGTGGACATGGCCGGATTGTACCCGACGATTCTACAGGCTGGCTAATCCACACATCGCTGAGCAGGGGGCGCCCCAAAGCGGGATATTGATCGTCAACACGCACACGAGGTTTGTGAGAAAAAATAAAATTACTATGAGCGTAAAAAATAGTTTAACTGATATTGAAAGTATGGAATGGTTCAAATCGCTTTTTCGGCAGTCGCGCTTCAATGCTGCGCTGCCTACGCCACAGGAGCCTGAGATAAATCTGGTGATGCAGATGGTGATGACGATGACTCAGAAGGAATGGGTTGAGGAGCAGCTTACTCAGTGCTCCATTGAGCGCATGATGGAGGTGAGTGGGATTCGGGAGGCCCATATCCAGTCACTGCGCAACGCGGGCATCACCAATTTGAGGATTGCCCGTGAGCGGGAGAGTTTGCCGCTGATGGGCGCGACCAACGACTGGGCGCAGGACTGGTTGCGAAACTTCGTCTCCCGGCTGGAGCGTGAGTACCGCCAGCACCGTCGAAAGCTCACAAACTAAGGGGAGCGGGCTACTCTACTGTCACCCACTGCATGCCGCTGGCGGGAATGGTTACTTTGATCGTCACCGAGTAGTCCCGCTCTAGGCGGATCATGCTTGCTTCCCCTGCTCCGATTTTCAGCTTGGCACTTTTGGCGAGTCCGGTGTAGTAGAGTGGCAAGCGCAGCTCTCGGGTGAGGGGCTGTGGGGTGGGGTTGAAGAGCACGGCCATGCCTTTGGTTTTGAGGCTCGGGTTGACATGGAGCACGCCGTCCCAGTCCTGGCCATCGGCGCGGCGTAGGTGGAGCACATCGCTCTCAAGAATCTTACGGTGGGTTTTGAACCAGCTCACCCACTTTATCACCAGAGCCTTGGTCTCCGGCGAGTCGTAGAGGCGCGGGCCACGGTAGCAGGCTTGTGCCCCGTACCCAAGATTGTTCTGGAGGTGCCGCTCGTAGTCGGGGAGATGTTCTCGGAGCGGCTCGATGGTCGCTGCTGCACCGCCGCCTTGGTACTGCACCAGCGGCACAAACATCCAGCCCATGCTCGGGGTTTTCTCCCAGGTACCATCAAAGAGATTCTGGCGCGCGTGGAGCACTTGCTCGGCTCGGGGCAAGCTCCAGTTTGTTTCTCTATAGCCCATGCCGGTCTTGTTGGAGCCATTGAGGAAGTAAAAATCCGGGACATTGAGGTAGATATTCTTGCCACGGCACCAGTGGTAGAAGTCCCGAATCTGCATAAACTGAGTCCACTGCGAGTCGGCGAGGCTTTTGTGGCCAGGGTGATTTGTCGCGGAGCAGATATCGCCGGGGTAGCTGCCATCGTGCTCTAGAATATCGAAGCCTGTCTCGCTGAGAAATCTCTTGAGCTTCTCAAAGTACTCGATTCCCCACTTGCTTCCCAAACACGGGCTATTGCCAAAGATCGCCCCATTGGGATTTTTCACATCGTGCTCATCGGAGATGCGCCGGGAGGCCAGAAGCGAGTAGCCGCCCAGACGGATTTTCTTGCTGTGGGCATAGTCGGCCAGCGCTTTGAACTTGGCGATATTCTGTGGTGAGGTGTCTTCCATGTTCAGGCCACTGCCAAAGCTCAGGATCACCATCTCAAAGCCGACTTCGGCGCACTGGTCAATTGCCGTCTTGACTGTCTCCGGGTTGGTGGTCGTCACGTGGAGCAGAAGTGGATTGTCTAAAACCCACGGAGCTAGTGTCCGATACATCTTGCGCAGAGCCAGCCCCTTGCGCTCCCGCTCGGTAGAGTCGTGGAGGAGCAGAAACGTTCGAAAGCTATCGGTGCTGGCTCCGGGGGCAAGGTCAATATCGGGGCCATAGGGTGGGTGCACCTCCAGTAGACATGGCGTCTGGCGCTCGTAGTTGACTTGAGTCTGGTAGGCGGGGTCGGGTACTAAATGAACCGTTTTATTGGAGTTGCTCTGGCCCATCCCGCCGAAGCTGTAGTCCGTCGAGACCGAAAAATTCGGCTGATCCCAGCGCTCGATCTTATCCACCACCGACTCGGGCTCCACAAAAGCAAGGCGCTCGCTGGTGAACTTTGTCAGCCGGACGGTCTGACTGCCCGTGTTGGTGATTGTCAGCCACTTGGCAAAAACCGG
>NZ_JANNYP010000030.1:0-3465 GCF_031410135.1 Armatimonas sp.
GCTTCGCTCACCGCCGAACCCACCCGGCTTCATTCGTCCCTCACTACGCCACCCTCCCACAGGGCAGGGAGGGTAAAACCCCCACCTACCTCCCCCTTCCTTCGTAGAGGGAAGGGGGGCGGGGGGATGGGTTCAAGAAAGAGACTGGCTCACACTGAAAGCCCCTCGACGGTCTCCCCTGCCAGTGCTCGCTTGGTGAGCTGCACCAGCGCCCACTCGGCATCGCGGGAGCTGCCTGCACCACGAGCGAGAGCAAGGAGGGTCGCGACATCTACTTGGGCATCAGGCGCGGCGTTTTCCTGGCGCGTCTTGACCGTCTCTTTTGCCCGACGCGACTTATGGCGAGCACGAAGCACCGTGCGGTCAAAGCGGGGCGCAGCCGTGCCTCCTGCCACCTCGGCGGCAAAGGCCTGCATGTCTGGCTCGTCGTGCTCAAAGAGTGCCAGTGCGAGCTTCTCGCCGGTGAGCGCTTTTGCCGTCGCGAACTGCCGTCCGTAGGTGCGCACCGAGTAGACGGGGCTATCGCAGAGGGCAAGTGCGCGATATTCCAGTTCATCGGTAACACTTGCCTCGAACCAGCGCTTCCCCACCGCGACACTCCCCGGAATCTCGCACTCCAGCAGGCGCAGAGCAAAGGGGAGTCGGAGGGGGTTTCGAGCGACAATCTCCAGTGCGGGAGTCCGTACATCGGCAAGAACGTGCGTTGCGGCCGTGAGAAGAAGCCCCTCGTCGCTCTCTAGCTTGGGCCAGTGTCGCACCAGCCAGCGGCCCAAAAGTGGCCCGAGGGCGGACTCGCGGATTTCTAGCAGGCGCGTGGCGTCCTCGCAGGTCAGCAGGCACTCCGTGATAGTCGGATCGTTGAGGACGCGGTTTTCTAAATTGCCCGCCGTGTCGTTTTTCAGTGCCTCGGGCAGGGCGCTCCAGAGCTCGGTGATTCCCAAGCCCTCGCGCAGGTTCCGCACCCAGCCATCGCGAATCCGGCCCCAGACCGCGTCGTCGGCAGCGGCGATGAGGTTGAGCGTTGCCGTAACGGGCAGGGTCTGGGTGAGCGAGGTGAACGCTTGCGTGTCGAGAATCCCAACCAGAAATGGCCGCTCCGTGAGCGTGGTCGAAAGCTCCGCCGCCGTGTAGCCCGCTCGGCCCAGTGTTGCTAAAGCATAGGGCGAGTTCATCGCGGTCTGGAGCCCAACGTTCTCTGACGACATTAAGAATAAGTCATCCCAAAGGCTTCGCAGTGACTCTTTTGCCGTCGCCGACGCTGCCAGGACGCGCCAGAGTGCTTCACGAACAAGAACATTCTCGTGCTCAACCAGCTCGTAGGGCTCGCCAAGATCCTTGCCAGCGGCTCCCGCTTCGAGTGCCGAAATCAGTGCCTCACGGTCGCTCTCCCGGACACCAGGCAGGAGCTCTAGCCACTCGTCCAAAGTGCCTTCGTCCACCGACTGAGCGGCATTGAGCGCCAGTGCGGTGAGATTGGCTTTGCCAGTTGCCAGCAAACCTGGCACGAGCCGAATCACCGCCGTTCCGCTCACCGCCTCTGGGAAGCACTCGGCAACAAGTCCAGCGATGGCACCAAAGCGCCGGAGATTACTCGGATCACTGGCACGGAGCAAACACTCCACAAAAGTCGCTTTCCAGGCAGGGTCGGCCTCGGCGTGACGGAGTAGGTTGGGCAGGAGCTGGGTTCGCTGACGCGCAATGGCTCGTGCAAATCCCAGCGCAGCCAGCTCAGGCGTAAGTTTTTTCGCTCCGACCAGCTCCCGCACCCCGTAGGCCGTCAGCAACAGCGAGGGCGTCGCGACGCCCGTCCCCTTGGCATCCGGCACCGTCGCTTTGGCCGCCCGCAAGACTTTCAGCGCCAGCTCCCGCGCCTGCCAGAGGCAGTTGTCTGTCAGATAGAGCTTTGCCGCCAGCTCCGGGTGTGCTGTCCACGCCGCCGCGCCACGTGCCTCGGATCGTCGGAGGTTTAGCTTAACCGTGCTTTTCTCCACAAACGCCCCACGCCCGTGGCTGCGCTGCGCAAAGCGCTTCCCTGAGCCAAATAGCAGGTCATAGGCAACCCAGTTCTTGGTGGGCTCCAACGGCTCCGTGGTGTTACTCAGAGTCCGATAGGCAAGCTCCACAAAACGCTTCGGGTCGGTCTCTGCCAGCCCTTGCAAGTGCCGCCGTGCCCGCCGCTTCATGTAGCCAAGCGTCTTTGCTGAGGGCGGCGTGCCATACGGGGTCGGGCGCTCGGGGTAGGCCAGGCTCAGCAGCGAGAGTCCCTGCCAAGAGCTGGCGTAGAGCCATTCATGGCTAAGCGCAAGCTGTTGTGCCTGAACATGATGTGTTAGCGAGAGTTCTTTAAGGATGGTATCGCGACCGTCGAGGAGCCTCATACGATACTGATCCGTGGCGTACACGAGTCCGTGCATGATCTCCAAGCTCAGCTCATGGTAACTGTAACCCAGATTTAACTTTCCCGTGGCAGTAGGCGCGCTCAACATCCCCAAGTCAATGCGGTGTAGATCTTGACTATTGTTGTGTGTACAGGTGGAGACAAACACCATCTTACCCTCCAGCGCCAGAGTCTTGGCATTGGCAAGGGGCAGCTCTCCAACCATGACGGGCTTTTTAGGATCGCTAGTATCCAAAATCTTCAGACCACCCGGCGTGGGCAGGCGGTTCCAGGCAAATCCCGCTCCCTCGCCCAGCACTACGGCAAAGCCCTCACCAACCGCGACTTGCTTGGCCCCGCGCATATCCAGACTCGCACCTGAGCCATGAATATCACGGAGGTCAAAGATGCGAAGCGCGTCTTTGACGATCACATAGAGATAGGGAAACTGCGCGGCCACATGGAAGTTTTCGACACTGAGAGTCGCCAGAGGTTTGAAGGTTTCGCGCTCGGGCTCAAGGATCTGAATCGCGTTGGGGTACGCCAGAACCACCAAGGGGCCGCACCAGAACACCTGACGCAGGTCGCCAGACGCATTTTCAAGCTTAACAATCCCAACTTTCTTGGGTTTGAGCTTATCAAGCACCGAGAAATCAAGTAGCGAGAGATAGGGGTTGTTCCAGGAGCGATTGAGAACTACCGCGAGCTTCTCTCCCTGAGGCGCAATCCCAGAGATGCTCTGGGTACGCCCGATCTCCACGCGCGGCTGCTCGAAGTGCTGGCTGAGCGGCGCACTGTCCAGACGACCAATCAGTGCGCCCAGAAGCTCAGGATCAGCGTCGGGATCGGCTTCAAGCTTTTTATAGAGAGACTTGAGCTCACGCCACGAACCAAAGGCAAGGGGAGACTCTTTCACAAAACGAAGTAAATCGGTATCTGGCTCAGGCATGGTCATCTCCGACACAGTTTAGGAATATGTGTCTGGGTGGAGGGCGGCAGTCGCTACTATCCTGCAGGGACCGGCGACGATCACTGTAGGCGCAGTGCGTACTAATACGCACCTGTTGGGCGTGGCCGCAGGCTCCTCA
>NZ_JANNYP010000031.1:0-1474 GCF_031410135.1 Armatimonas sp.
GCCACTCCCAGGAAGATAACCTGCCCTTTTCTGAGGGGATCTACAACTCGGTAGCTCGCGCTGGCTCCAGGAGTGCCAGGAGGTCAGCTCGCTGGATCAGGACTTTGCGCAAACCCGCCACGCGGAACGCCTTGAGCTTGCCAGATCGAATGTAGGAGCGGATCGAGGAGGTCGAGAGCTGCAAGTAGCCCGCCGCCTGATCCACTGTCAATAAGTCATGCGCAAGTGCCTGATATTTGTCTTCGCTCTCACCCTCGGCCATACCACAGTATGGCATACCCGAGCTTCCGTATGGCACACCATAACATTGAGGGCACACCGCAGCTTCTCTGGCACACTTAACTCCAGATGGCACACTTAACTCCAGATGGCACACTTTACGAAGCTAACTCCAGAGCGCAGACAGAGGAACGGCGAAGAGCCCCTCACCAAACGGGAGAACATGCTGTCCCGTGTAGAGCAGGATGCCACGGTGGAACTTACCACCTACAGAAACACTACCACCTACAGAGGCTTGGAGCGTTCGCAGACCACGGAAATCGCTACTCGAGACTGAGGTGGATGCCTTCACTTCCACACCCACAAGGCGACCGTCACGAGACTCCATCAAGACATCCACTTCCTCACGCTGGGCTGTATGCCAGTGGTAGAAGCCAGGATGCGTCTCACTCCACGTCGCGTCCTTCATCAGCTCCAGCGCCACGAAGTTCTCCAGAAGCCCACCCAGGAGGCTGGGGTCTTCCACCACGCGACTCTCCGAGACACCCATCAGATAGCCCGCCAGCCCGGTGTCGGTCAAGAGTATCTTAGGCGTTTTAAGAAGGCGCGTGCCCAGGTTATTGCTCCAGGCAGGAAGCAGTTTCACCAGGTAGATTGCCTCCAAAAGCGCCATGTAGCGCTGGAGGGTGGTGTAGGGCAGAGGCAGCGTTCGAGACAGATCGGCAAGATTAAGCAAAGAAGCTGAGCGGGTGGCAAGTAGGCTCATCAGGCGCGGCATCTGGGTCAGCCCCTCGATATTGGCAAGATCCCGCACATCACGCTGAAGTATGGTCGTCAAATAGGAGGAGTACCAATCTTGGCGGCGACTTGTGCTTCGGGTGAGTGCTTCCGGGTAACCGCCTGCCAGAACGCGAGCCACGACATCGGCCCGATCCATCGCCTCAGAGCGCGGTGGCAGGCTTCCCAGAAGGGTATCGGAGAAAAGCATATCCACGAAGCTGGAGGTAGTGCCTACAAGCTCCGCCTGAGAGAGCGGCCAGAGGGTAAGAATCTCGACACGGCCCGCGAGCGACTCAGAGACCTTGGGAAGCACGAGGACATTGGCGGAGCCTGTGAGTAGGAAGCGCCCCGGCCTACGATCTCGATCTACGCTGGCCTTGATAGTGGGGAGAAGCTCTGGGGCGTGTTGTACCTCGTCCACGATCACCGGCTCGCCACTGGCTACCAGAGTCGCTAGAAACCCGGCAGGGTCGGC
>NZ_JANNYP010000032.1:0-1062 GCF_031410135.1 Armatimonas sp.
TATTGCGCCGGCCGTGGGTGAGGGCGCGGCGGCGGAGCTGGATGCCTACAAGAAAGTCTACCGCGAGCTCCCGAGCCTGGAGGCGATCTTAAGCGGCAAGGGGAGCAAGATCGCTTACCCGGAGGAGCCGAGCGTGCGCTACGCGGTTGCGATTGGCCTCACCGCACGGGCAAAAACGCCCGAGCAGGCACTCCACGGCTTTCTCTGGCTGGCCGAGCGTGCCCCCGCCGAGTGGGTACAGCTCTTTATCAGCGATCTTCTGCGGCTCTGGCGTGCCCAAGGCCGGATGGGTGAGCTAGCGAATCTCTTTGCCACCGAGCCACGCCTCAAAAACCTGGCCGCTGAGTACCTGCAGCTGATGGGCAAATGAGAAAACCCATATCGGGCGTTTGGTATCGCCAGCCAGGACGGAGATCGTCCCGCTATGGGGCCATTGGGCGCCACCGAGTGCCTCGTCGGTAAATTTCCGAGCGGAGCGAGGCGGCCAAAGGCCCCATAGCGGGACGATCTCCGTCCACGCTAACCGTCGAGGATTAAGACATGGATGATAAGACGTTAAACGACCGGCTCTCGGGTGCGCTCTTGCGCCTGCGTGTCCGCCAGCCGTTTTTTGCGGCACTGGCGCTCTTTGCCGGGTCGGTGCTCTCAGATGCCATCCCGACGGCAGCAACCGACGGGCGACGGATTTTCTGGAACCGGGCGTTTCTGGCGGGGCTGAAGAGCGAAGAAGTAGACGGGGTGCTTTTGCACGAGGTGCTCCATGCGGCGCTCCTTCACGTGACGCGCCGAGGGCATCGCGATCCTCTGATATGGAACCTTGCGGCGGATATTGTCGTGAACGGGATGGTGGATGCCGCCAAGCTCAAGCTGCCCCAGGGCGCGATTCGGGAGAAGAAATGGGAGAAGCTTGCCGTTGAGGAGGTCTACGAGCTGCTGGAGAAGAACGCGATTAAGCTCACCCTCAGCGCGGACTGGCACGACTTGCTGCCACCCGGAACGGGGAGTGCGGAAGAGCTTACCGCACACTGGCGAGCGGCGCAGGCTCAGGCAAAAGCGCTGATG
>NZ_JANNYP010000033.1:0-3784 GCF_031410135.1 Armatimonas sp.
GTGGATCAACCAGAACCACGGGCACTCCTGCACGTCTCGCCTTGTAGCTGACAAACTGTTTAAGCTGATCGAAACTCCAGTTTCCAAGCTCAAAACGCATTTCTCTGTTCATAACCGAAGCCCGTTCTCGAATTCCACTGAGGTCTTCAAGAGCGATTGCCTTACCAGAGACAGCCGCCGATTCGACAAGGCGACGGCTGATATTGTGATTCACCCAACGAGTGAACCGAGATTGACGGCGACGCAACTTTTGAAGATGCCTTTTCGCCGACTTAGAACCATGTTTTTTAGCCGTGTGCTGAAGCCCTGCTTTGAGCTTTCGCATTCGGCGACGAAGGGAGCGGATAGCCTCCCCGCTGTATTGATTTCCTTCGCTGTCAGAAGCAATCTGAACAATGCCAAGGTCTACACCCAAAAACTCGGTAGTTTCGTTTTGCGGAGCTTCTACAATGTCGCAGACCACCATCAGGTAAAACTCACCACCGATAAAGCAAAGATCGCACTCGCCTTTTTGAGTCAGAAGCATTTCCTTCTGAAGCTCTCCAGCGGCAAAGGGAATCTTCATGCGCCCGGCAACTGTCCAGAGCGAAATTTGGCTCTCCTTGGTGAAGAAAGTCAAGATGCGGGAATCGTAGGCGATAGAACCCGTGGGGCGAAAAGTGCGCTTTGTCGCTTTGTCCAGCTTGTAAGAGTCGGCGACTTTGGCATTACAGCGAATAATCAACTGAGAAGCAAGTCCGAACCCCTCACGGATGTTGTGATAGCAGGCTTTGTGCAGGTCAAATTGCTTGAAGCACTTATTTTCCCATGCGTACTCAGACATGCGGTTGCAAGCCTCGTTCGCTTTGCGGAGCGTGGCGAGGAGAACTTGCTTTTGCTCTGGAGTAGCAAGGAGCTTGACCTGTGCGACGAGTTTCACTTAACCGCGCTCCTCGGGCTGAATCTTGGTAACTTCTACGAAGGACAATCTAAGGCTGGTTTGGACATTGACCGAACTCGCTTGCGGCGTTTCTTTGCTGGCTTCTCCGTCTCTCGTTTTCTGTTCAGCAATGTATTTTTTAATCACGGAGGCAGAAGCGTTTCCAGCCGAACCGATGTAGTACGACGGAGACCAGAGAACCCGCATTTTGCGCTCAAGGTGGGGGAACTCTTGACGAAGAACCCGCGAGGTGTAGCCTTTGAAGCTCTGCACATACTTTGCGGGGGTGCCTGTGGGAAGTGCGCCGATAAAGAGGTGAACATGGTCGGGCATAACTTCCATGCCTGCAATCTCGATTCCAAGGGTATCGGCCTTCTCGATAAGAAGCTCTTTGAGACGTTCGGCAACCGCGCCAACAAGAATAGGTCGGCGGTACTTTGGACACCAAACGAGATGGAGGTACAAGTTAAAGACTGCTCCAGAGTTCTTCTTATATCCAGGTTTCAACATACCACTATATTATCACGGTGTTTACACCTTGTCAATACTGTGTGCTGTATTTTCCCCTTGTTTGAAAAAGTTCTCTCGGTTTGCCATCTCGCGAATGGCAGTTCCGAGCAAGCGCGAAGCAGACCCGCCGCGAATCTTCAGCAGGTACTCAACCATCTTTTCCTCGTCCTCATCAGGACGAAACACAATAACCTTCCGTTCACTTGGCATGGTGTTACAATTCTCCCCCACTGTGTATACACTGTGAAACTTTATTTGTCAATAGTGTTGACAGAGTGTACACACCGTGATACACTTCTTTGTTACTTAATCAAGGTAACGGAGGAGTATCGAAGATGTTTAACGCTTATGCAACTGAGAATGGATGGGAAGTTTATCACGCTGGAGCAAGCACTCCAGTTGCGATTTTTGAGAAGCTGGCTTCAGTCAAGAAAGCCGCTGAAGACATGGGCGCAAAGCTCACTGTTCACATTAACGGGTATGCCGTCTGCTAACTGTGCCAAGGCACAGGGAGCGTCTGGAAAACATACCCTGTGCCTTGGTGGATTCCCGATTAGGAGAACCACCATGTCAGACATTCTGAAGTCTGGAAAGGTTGCGTTTGATTCTGAAGTCAATCGAATTGCTCAGACAATCGCGGCTGATCTTGGGATTCGCCGGGGTGAAACTGATCTCCTGTCCATGCTGGAATTGACTTCCAAGTATGGCGGCGACGTGTTTTATTTCGACTTCGACCCGAATTGTAGCTTCAAAGGCTTTTGCTGTAACGGCTCTATCCTCGTGAACGAGTTCCTAGACTCTGCTGATAAAGCAACGGTCGTACTTCACGAATTGATTCACCGCCTGCTTTGGTCGGACGGTTACGCACCACTAAACGACATTAAACACAAGGAGTTTAATCGTATGGAGTTCCAAGAGTCAATCTGTCGCGCTGTTGAACGAATCTTTGTTTTTCATGGCGGGGCAAACGTCCGGGGCTTTGCCTTCAACAGTGAAAACGAGGAGAGACTAACTTGAAGATTCAATCGCGGGTACTTCCATGCGGTTCCCGATTCCTCCCACGGCTAAAGCCGGGGGTTTCCTCGGAGGTCGCTCCATGATGAACCAAGCAACGAAAGAGACCCTGCGGAGCGCCACGCGCCGCAAGGCCAGCAAGCCAGCTCCTACAACGGAATCGGGCATCTCCCTCCTCCCACTGCCCGAGCGGCTCGCGATTTACCGGCAGATGCTCACCATCACGATTCCCCAGGCGGGGGAGCTGCTGGGAGCGAGTGTCACGAAGAGCTACGACATGGCGCGAAAGGGGGCTCTGCCACTCGTGGAAATCCCCGGCATGGGCAAGCGAATGGTGAGCGTCCCGCGCTTGCTGGAGATCATCGCAAAAGGGGAAGGGGGAGCGGAGTGAATACTATCCGGCAGACTGCGCTATTTGGCGAAGATATCGTTTTATATACTGGTGCTGAAGTCTGGAACTGCGGTGGGGGTACTCAGTCTGCCGCGATTGCCGCGCTCATATGCTCTGGGAGGCTCGCCGCGCCCGATGTGGCCCTAATGGTAGACACTGAGCGGGAGAAGGCAACTACGTGGCGATATGTCCACGGGGTACTAATTCCGAATCTGAAAGCAGTAGGAGTGACGATGGAAATTATTCCGAAGTCAGCGTGGGCAACCGTTGATCTTTACAGCGGTAATGGTGACTTACTGTTGCCGGTTTTTACTACTACTGGCAAACTTTCAACCTATTGTGCTGGCGAGTGGAAAGTAAGAGTTGCTGAGCGATGGCTTAGAAGTCGAGGGCATAAGCACTGGGTAACATGGCTAGGGTACTCCACTAACGAAATGCGGCGTGTTCGCGTCGGGCGAGGTTTTTTGAGGTATCCACTTCTGGAAGATGACATACAGCTTTCTAGGGATGGTTGTGTGGAATTAGTGCGAAGTATGGGATGGCCTGACCCGCCTCGCTCATCATGTTGGATGTGCCCGAATCAATCCGATGAAGAATGGCAAGCGATGGATGCTGAAGATTTTGAACTGGCGTGCCAGCTTGAGGAAAGAGAGCGGAAGCATGATGATGGGATTTATTTACATCGTGCTCGCGTTCCGCTGCGGATGGTTCAGTTTGGTACTACACCAGAAGAGCCAGACAATAAGCGGGAATGCACCGGAGGGTGCTTCCTCTGATGCTGGCTTGACAGCCAATCTGACAGCCAAGCCGGGCGAAAGAAGCAGTAGATTCTAGCAAACGGTCGTATGCTTTAGGAGGGGAGTCTGTAGAGTTCTGGAGAGTCAATCAGGATTCGTAAACAGCAGGTCACCGGTTCGAACCCGGTCGTCGGCTTATCTGGTAGTTATTAA
>NZ_JANNYP010000034.1:0-7916 GCF_031410135.1 Armatimonas sp.
CGGTGCATCTTGGGCGGCAAGGATCTGTTCAAAGCGTTGGCGAAGTCGCTGTTTCGTTTCTTCTGTCATCCCCCTATGATGACGACTTTAGGAGCAGAAGGCAAATCGGCTTGCCTCACCACTTTTTTGTCCTGCACCCGGGTCTGGCTCTCCAACCGCAAGCCCAAGCAGCCCGCCAATGCGGTCTATATTCCCTGGTTGGTTCTCCGCGACACGTGGCACGCGGCAAAGTATCTCAACCTGGATCGCATCCAGCTTCCCGTGCAGAACCCAGAGCACACCGACAAAGAAGCCAGCGATGCCTATCTGCATAGCCACGCCTACGCCTTCGCGCTCGCGCTGCCAGGAATCCCCTGCTTCTTCCAGAGCACGCACTTGCTCTCCGAAACGGCACGTGCCGAGCTCAAGCCACTGATCGCCCTCTGGAAAAAGCACCGAGCGGCGCTGCTCTCCAGCAATGTCTCTCCCATTGGCGATGAGCCGAATAACAAAAGCTGGACAGGTTTTCAGTTCACTACGGACGACCCACGCTCGGGCTATCTGCTGATCTTTCGGGAGCGCGAGAACTCTGAGACTGATCGTGCGCTAGACACCCTTAAGTTGGGTCTTGGAAAATCCGCTACACTGACCAACATACGAACGGGAGATAGGTTCACTGGGGAATCTCACAGTCATCGCCTTGTTCTCGCTCAGCCTGCGGACTTCCTTTTCTTACGATACGAAACAAAATGAAAAATCAACCGAACATTATCGTGATCCTCTCCGATGACATGGGCTTCTCGGACTTGGGCTGCTACGGCGGTGAGATCGCGACTCCAAACCTGGACGGGCTGGCGAAGAATGGGGTGCGCTTTACCCAGTTCTACAACATGGCGCGCTGCTGCCTCACGCGGGCATCGCTTCTCACGGGGCTCTATCCACACCAAGCAGGTGTCGGGCACATGACCGACGATAAGGGACTTCCGGGCTACTCCGGGACACTCAACCAGGAGTGCGTCACCATGGCGGAGGTGCTGAAAAGTGCGGGCTATCGAACCTATATGGCGGGCAAGTGGCACGTCACCCGGCATGTCGGCCCCAACGGCGACAAGTCCAACTGGCCCCTACAGCGTGGCTTTGAGAAGTTCTACGGCACGATCAATGGCGCGGGGAGCTTCTACGACCCCACATCGCTCTGCCGGCAGAACACCTACATCACCCCCGAGAACGACCCTGAGTACCGCCCCAGCACGTTCTACTACACCAATGCCCTGAGCGACAATGCCGTGCGCTTCTTGCAGCAGCACCAGCAGGAGTCGAAAGAGAAGCCGTTCTTTCTCTACCTGGCCTACACGGCTGCCCACTGGCCGATGCACGCTCTGAAGAAAGATATCGCCAAGTACCGCGGGAAGTACCGCCCGGGCTACGAGGCGATCCGCACCGCTAGGTTTGAGCGCATGAAAGCACTCGGGCTGATCCGCAAGGACGAAAAACTCTCACCCGCCCCGGAGCTCTGGCGCGATGCAAAAGACAAGCCCTGGGAGGAGCGGTGCATGGAGGTCTATGCGGCCATGGTGGACTGCATGGACGAAGGCATTGGGCATCTGGTTGCGCAGCTCAAGGCCAGCGGGCAGTGGGAGAACACGCTGATCTTCTTTCTTCAGGACAACGGAGGGTGCGCCGAGGGGATGGGACGGAAGGACAACACACCCGCGCCCAGCGACCTCAAGCCCTTCTCTCGCGAGACGCTCCAGCCTCAGATCTGGCCCCCCATGCAGACCCGCGACGGACACTGGGTACGGACGGGGCCGCAGGTGATGCCCGGTCCACCCGATACCTACGTGGCCTATGGTCGTGCCTGGGCCAACGTGAGCAACACGCCGTTTCGGGAGTACAAGCACGATACGTATGAGGGGGGCATCTCTACGCCGCTCATCGCTCACTGGCCCGCAGGGATTCCGCGCGGTCGCCAAGGGAAACTAGAGGCACAGCCAGGCCACTTGGTCGATATCATGGCCACGCTTGTGGATGTCGCTGGAGCGCGCTACCCTAGTGGCAAGATTAAGCCCATGGAGGGAGTCAGCCTGCGCCCTGCGTTTGCGGGCAAGTCCGTGGGGCGCCGCAACCCGATCTTCTGGGAGCACGAAGGCAACCGAGCGGTTCGCGAGGGCCGCTGGAAGCTGGTGGCAAAAGAGAACCAGTCCTGGGAGCTCTACGATATCCAGACCGACCGAAGCGAGCAGACGAACCTAGCCGAGAAAGATCCTGCTCGGGTCAAGGCACTCTCTGCGGCTTGGGATGCCTACGCCGCACGCGCCAATGTCCTCCCCCTTGGTGCGTGGCGCAGTAAGAAGAACACTAATGAAAAATAAACCAAATATTATCGTTATCCTGGTGGATGACATGGGCTTCTCCGACATTGGTTGTTATGGCTCGGAGATTCCGACACCTAGCCTAGATGGCTTGGCGAAAAATGGCGTGCGCTTCTCCCAGTTCTACAACACAGCACGCTGCTGCCCGACGCGTGCGTCACTCCTGACGGGGCTCTACCCTCATCAGGCAGGTGTCGGGCACATGACCGACGACAAGGGCATGCCAGGGTACTCCGGTCGTCTCAACGACAAGTGTGCCACTATGGCGGAGGTGCTCCAGCCCGCGGGCTATCTGACGGCGATGGTCGGGAAGTGGCATGTCGGGCAGAACCATGGGGTGACGCCGACCTCGCGTGGCTTTGAGCGCAGCCTTCACGCGGCGGCGGGGGGCTTCTACTACCCGGACGACGATAAAGCGAAGCTCTTTCTTAATGGCAAGCCCGCCGAGGGGGCTCTGCCCAAAGACTGGTACTCCAGCGATCTCTGGGTGGACTACTCGGTGAAGTTTCTCGACGAAGCCCGGACTGCGAAGAAACCGCTCTTTTTGTACCTGGCCTTCAATGCGCCGCACTTCCCACTCCAGGCACCTGCCGAGGAGATCGCCAAGTTTCGGGGCAAGTACCGGGCAGGCTGGGATAAGCTCCGCGCCGACCGGCTGGGACGTCAAAAATCCCTCGGGCTCGCAGGTGAGGGCTGGGCGCTGGCAACCCGTCCCGAGGTGATCTCGGACTGGGAGAAGCTCCCCGAGAAAGAGAGGGATCGCTTCGACCACCTCATGGCTACCTACGCGGCCTGTGTGAGTAAGATGGATAGCGCCGTCGGACGGCTTGTCGCGGCACTCAAAGAGCGAGGCGAGCTGGACAACACATTGATTCTGTTCATGAGCGACAACGGGGGCAATGCCGAGTCTGGCCCGAACGGACGTAGCCAAGGCGACCCCAGCAAGGCCGACTCCAGCTGGTTTTGTGGGCAGTCGTGGGCGTGGCTTCAGAACACGCCCTTTCGTGAGTACAAGCACTACACCCACGAGGGCGGCATCTCGACCCCGCTGATCGCCCACTGGCCGACGGGCATCCCGCGCGGTCGCAACGGAAAGTGGGAGAGCCAGCCAGGGCACTTAATTGATATCCTCGCCACTGTCACTGAAGTGGGGCAGGGGAGCTATCCGGGCGGAAAGGTACGGCCCAAAGAAGGAGTTAGCCTTCTCCCTGCGTTTTCCGGCAAGCCACTCGCCCGCAAGAGTCCGCTCTTCTGGGAGCACGAGGGCAACCGGGCGGTGCGCGAAGGCCGCTGGAAGCTGGTGGCCAAGGAGAACCAGCCCTGGGAGCTCTACGATATCCAGACCGACCGCAGTGAGCAGACCAATCTTGCTGCAAAAGACCCCGCTCGGGTGCAAGCACTCTCCGCCGCATGGGACACCTGGGCAAAACGTGCCGATGTACTCCCACTGGGGGGCTGGCGCGGCAAGCAGAATACAGAGAACGTAAAGAACGCAAAGGCTGGTGCCAGCACGGCGACCCGCTTCACTCTCAAGAGTGGCGACTCTCTAGAGGGTACCCAAGCCCCTGCGGTCGTCGGGAAGACCATCACGATCACGGCTCAGTTTGAGAGCATGCCCGGCTCGCAGGGGGTGGTCGTCGCACAGGGAGGCGCACAAAATGGCTACAGTCTCTTTGTTCAAGAGGGCAAGCTCCACTGGGCACTGAAGTCGGGAGGGGCGCTGACCAAGGCAAGTCTCCCGCTCCCCCCCGGAGCGCACTCCGCGACGGCAACACTGACGCCGCTGGGCGAGCTCACGCTAACACTCGATGGCGCTTCGGCAACCGCAAAGGCGGCGAGCAAGCTCGCCAAGCAGCCCGTTGATGGCCTGGATGTGGGCAAAGACACCGCCGGAGCCGTTGGCCCCTACACCGTCCCGTTCGCCTTCACAGGCACGATTCGCTCCGTGGAGATAAAGTTGTGAAATGTTTCCTTGCCATGATTGTGGCACTCCTGCTCACAACCGTGAGCCATGCACAGAGTAAGCCCAATGTGCTCTTTATCGCGGTGGACGACCTCAATACCTGGGTGGGGCACTTGGGCGGACATCCGCAGGCGAAGACTCCCAACATAGACCGTCTGGCAAAGATGGGCGTGACGTTTACGCGCGCCTACTGCGCGGCCCCGGTCTGCAACCCCAGCCGCGCGGCGCTGATGTCCGGGCTGCGCCCCGGCACGACGGGCGTCTACGACAATGGCGAGCCGTGGCAGCCGGTGATCCCCAAAGAGCAGACCCTCACCACGCAGTTTCTCAAAGCAGGCTACGAGGTCTTCGGGGCGGGCAAGATCTACCACGCCAATGCCCATCGTGAGGGCGAGTGGAGCGACTACTCCGTCCCTAAAGAGGGCAAGCAGACGCCTCACCCGTCGGCCAAGAACGATGGCGTGGGCGGTATTAAGTTCCAGCCCCTCACCGATGACTCGCATACGTCGGATGAGGCGATCATGGACTACGGGATCAAGCACCTTGGGCAGAAACACGACAAGCCGTTCTTTCTTGCCGTGGGGGTGCACAAGCCGCACATGCCCTGGAATGTCCCGAAAAAGTACTACGATAAATTTCCGCTGGAGAGCATACAGCTCCCGCCGACACAGAAAGACGACCTAGGCGACGTGCCCGCAGGCGGCATGAAGATGGCCAAGCCCAAGGGCGATCATGCAGAGATGCTGGCGAGTGGGCGGTGGAAAGAGGCAGTGCAGGGCTATCTGGCCGCCATTTCCTACTGCGACGATCAAGTGGGCAGAATTTTAGATGCCTACGACAAGTCGCCGGAAAAGAAAAACACGATGATTGTCTTCTGGGGCGATCATGGCTGGCATCTCGGGGAGAAAGAGCACTGGCGCAAGTTCGCGCTCTGGGAAGAGGCCACGCACGCACCGCTGATCTGGGTCGTGCCGGGCATCACCAAGCCAGGCGGCGTGAGCGCACGCACCGTGGACTTCATGAGTATCTTCCCCACGCTCTGCGACCTCGCCAAAATCCCAATCCCGGCCCACAACGAGGGCAAGAGCATCCGCTCGCTACTGGCCAATCCCAAAGCGCCTTGGGACATGCCAGCCATCACGACCTTTGGGCGTAATAACCACGCCGTTCGCACCGAGAAGTGGCGCTACATCCGCTACGCCGATGGCGGCGAGGAGCTCTACGACCATGAGAAAGACCCGCATGAGTGGACGAACCTAGCGAGCAAGCCCGAGCGGGCAGGCGTGAAGGCAGAGCTTGGAAAATGGCTCCCCAAGGTCAATAAGCCTGAAGCAAAGCGTGGCAACAACGGAGGCGATGGCGAGTGAGAGGACTCTGGGGGCTCTTCGCGGTGCTTTTTTTCATGGGGACAGCGCAGGCACTGTCCCGCCCCAATGTCTTGTTTATCGCCATGGACGACCTGAACGACTGGGTAGGCTGCTTGGGAGGGCACCCGCAGGCGAAGACTCCGAACCTGGATCGGCTGGCGAAGTCTGGGATCTTGTTTACCAATGCACACTGTGCCGCGCCCTCGTGCAACCCGTCGCGCACGGCGATCCTCACGGGAATCTCGCCCGCCACCTCGGGGCTCTACACCAACCTGCAGCCCATGCGCGAGGTTCTGCCCGACGCTAAGCTCTTGCCTGCGGTGCTACGGGAGAGTGGCTACACAGCACTGGGCTCGGGCAAGCTCCTGCACTACTTCACCGATGCGAGGTCTTGGGATCGCTACTTCCCCGAGGCAAGCACCGAGAACCCCCTCCCGGAGACGCTCTACCCCGCCAAGCGACCCGTCTCGCTGCCACGGGCAGGGGAGTGGCAGTATATCGAGACCGACTGGGGAGCCCTCGACACCACGGATGAGGCGTTTGGCGGCGACTACTCTGTCTCCACCTGGGTTGGGGAGCAGCTCCGTCAAAAGCACGACAAGCCTCTCTTTCTCGCCTGTGGTCTCTACCGGCCGCACGAGCCCTGGTTTGTCCCCAAGAAATACTTCGAGCCTTTTCCGCTCGATAAAATCCAGCTTCCCCCTGGCTACAAGGCCGACGATTTGGACGACCTGCCTGCCGAGGGGAAGCGCCGTGGCCCCAACCGCTACTTCGAGCATATCCAGAAGCAGAACCAGTGGAAACAGGGAGTCCAGGGGTATCTTGCGGCTATCTACTTCGCCGACACCATGCTCGGGCGCGTGCTGGATGCGCTGGAGAAGAGCCCGGAGCGTGATAACACGATTGTGGTGCTCTGGTCCGATCACGGCTGGCACCTGGGCGAGAAGCAGCACTGGCAGAAGTACACCGCCTGGCGCGCCTGCACCCGCGTGCCCCTGATTATCCGCGTGCCCAAGAACACGGTTGGGCTGCCGGCGGGCACAAAACCCGCCCGTTGTGACAAGCCGGTGAGCCTGCTCTCCCTCGCCCCGACTCTTCTGGATCTCTGTGGGCTCCCCGCCTTTCCCGTCCACGAAGGGCCGTCGCTGCTGCCGCTTCTCAAGAACCCCAAGGTGAGCTGGAAACCGGCGGCAGTCACCTACCTGGACACTCCGGGGAGCTACGGGCTCAGTGCACAGGGCTGGCGCTACATCCACTACGCCGATGGCGGTGAGGAGCTCTACGACATCAGCAAAGACCCGCATGAGTGGACGAACCTGGCAAGCCAACCACGTCACGCCGCCAAGCTTGCCGAGCTCCGTGCCTTGGCCCCGACTCGCTTTGCCCCCGCGTGGAAGCCATCTGCGACCGTCACGGCAGACCTGGCCTGGCACCCCGTGAGTGCCGGGGATATTCTGCCCGTCTCCAAGCCTCAGGGGACGCCCGCTACGGTTGCGTTTCTCAACCAGACCGAGCTAGCCGTCCGTGTCTGGTGGATCAGCCCCACGGGGGAGCATCAGCGCTACGCCGAGCTGAAACCGGGGACAAGCTACAGCTCTAACATCCGCAAAGGAGCGATCTGGCTCATCACGGACACCAACGACAAGCCCCTCGGCTACTTTCTCGCCACCGGCACGCCCAGCCGTGCCCTCATCAAGGAACCAAAATGAGTAAACCCAATGTCCTGCTCATCCTCGCCGATGACCTCGGCTGGTCGGATCTGGGCTGCTACGGGAGCGAGATCAAGACACACCACTTGGACAAGCTCGCCCAGGGTGGGTTGCGCTTTACGCAGTTCTACAACTCGGCGCGCTGTAGCCCCAGCCGGGCCGCAATTCTCACGGGGCTCCATCCCCACCAGGCAGGCTTTCCGAACCTGAGTGGGACGCTCCCTGGGAACTGTGCGACACTGGCCGAGGTACTCCGATCGGCTGGCTACCAGAGCTACATGGTGGGCAAGTGGCACCTCAACACCAAAAATCCCCCCACGGAGCGCGGCTTTGATGAGTTCTACGGGATGCTGGGGGGCTACAACTCCTGCTGGAAAGAGGACCCATTCTACACGCGCTGGCCCGAGGGACGAACCAAGCGCCCCTACGCCCCCGGCCAGTTCTACTCCACGGATGTTTTTGGGGACTACGCGCTGGACTTTATCCAGCAGGGCCAAGCAAGCAACAAGCCCTGGTTTCTCTACCT
>NZ_JANNYP010000035.1:0-19974 GCF_031410135.1 Armatimonas sp.
ATGATGCCTGGTACTACCGTCATCTACTTGCACAATACCCCACTCTCGATACAGTTCTTCCAGGTGCGAGTCTCTCCACCGCGCAGTTCGCCGATGGCACCTTCCAGCGAGCCTTTTTCCGTCAAGCGCTCACCGAGGGCCGCGCGGTGCTCTTAGTCCGCGACATGCGCTTTGCTCGCCGCAAGGTTCTCAATACAAGCCTCCGTGAAGTCGCTGCGGAGCTCGAAAGTGCTCCGTGGGGCGTTACGGAGCGCCTCTATCTTCCTGGCACTCGCCCTGACTCACCGGCACTCCTCGCCGCAAATCTCCCGCTCTGGGAAAAGTTCCAGACGAGGAGCTTGCTCACCGGCTGGGGCGAGCGCGACCCTCTCCAGCGGCATATTTTCCTGCGCTATGTTGAGGCCTTTCAGGCACTAGATAAGCTTGCCAAAGAGACCGGGCATCCCGAAGCCATCTCACCCATCGAAAAATGCCTATCCGAAGAGTGAGATATGTTATACTGGCGGCGGAGGATAACCAAAAGAATGAAGCGATCCCAGCTTTTTCGCCAGGGCCTCGCGCTGACCGCACTGGTCTCGCTGTTTTCCCTGGCATCGTGTAAAGATCAGGCGGCGACGCCTACGCCCGGCGGCGACGCCTCGGCACCGGTTGCAAAGGCTCCTGAGGGCGGCGGAAGCAGTGCCTTTGACGCACCGCGCAAGGCAGACGGCAAGCTATCGGTGGCCATGATTACCAACAATAGCGCAGACTTCTGGACTGCGGCTCAAAAAGGGCTGGATGCGGCGCAGGCGGAGCTAAAAGACTGCGAGACCTCGCGTATGGCACCCGGTGGCCAAAAACCCACCCACGCCGACCAGAAGAAGACCTTTGAGGACGCGGTCGCGAAGAACCCTGATGGAATCGCCGTGACCCCTATTGATGGCAAGGAGTTCGCCTCGGTCATTGACGATGCGATTGCGAAGAACATCCCTGTGATCTGCTTCGACTCGGATAGCGAGACCAGTAAGCGCCTGGCGTATCTGGGCACCAACAACTACGAAGCAGGCAAGGCCGCCGGTGAGGCCGCGCTCAAGCTCCTGCCCAACGGCGGAAACTTTGTCGCCTTCGTGGGTAATATGTCTGCACAGAACGCCATTGACCGCTACAAAGGCTTTACGGATGCCACCAAGGGCAAGATCACGATGCTCCAGGAGCCGTTCCAGGATCAAGCGGATCCCCTCAAGGCGCAGAGCAATGTCCAAGATGCTATCGCCAAATACGGTGATAAGATCAACGGTTTTCTCGGTATCTGGGCCTACGACGGCCCCGCGATCTTGAATGCTGTCGAGAGCGCCAAGCTGCTCGGTAAAGTGAAGATCATCACCTTCGATGGTGCTCCTGAAACCCTGACAGGTCTGGAAGCCAAGAAAGTGGATGCCGCGGTCATTCAGAAGCCCTACGAGTTCGGTCGCCTCTCCGCCAAGCTACTCTACCTCATCAACCGCAAGGGCACCAAGGCTGCGATTGAGGAGCTAAGGCCCGAGCTGGAGAAGGCTGGAATGAAAGTGGACGGCAACAAGATCGATACCGGCGTGACCACGGTCACCCCGGAGAACGTCGCCCCGTTTGTCGAGAACATGAAGAAGCTCGGCCTCAAGTCCACGTAAGTTTCAAACTTCCCACAGGGGAGGTTATTTCACAAAGGCTGTGCGTCGCTGGACGCATGGCCTTTTGATTTTCTAAAGTGTATGATGCATTGATTTTTGCGTCAGATAGGAACGAACAAGAGTGGCGGTACAGGATACGGGAAAACAGTCAGGGCCGGGCATTGTGGCTCGGCTGCTCAAGTCGCGGGAGCTGAGCGTGGTAGCGGTGCTGGCCTTGCTCTGCCTCGGAATGGCATTTACAGAGCAGCGTGCCAACTTCTTTGGGCCACTCAACATGACCAATATTGTCCAGCAAGTGGCACTTCTCTCCCTCTTTGCCATTGGCGAGACGATTGTGATCATCACCAGCGGCATTGATCTGTCTCTGGGCTCGATTATCGCCTTTGCGGGAATGCTCGTGGCGCTCTTTGTCACCAAGTTCTCGGTCGGGCTGGTCGCAGGCCCCGCCGCGCTGCTCGCCATTCTGATTACCTTGCTCTGCGCTCTAGCTATCGGCCTGCTCCACGCGACTCTCATCCACAAGCTTAAGCTCCCGCCGTTTGTGGTGACACTCGCTGCGCTCTTGGTCTTGCGTAGCCAGTCACTGATCGTCAACAAGCAGCTCCCGATCTCTCTTAGTGACTACCCGCTCATCACCGATCTCTCCAAGGGCTGGCCACTCTGGACGATGCTCGTCGTGGTGGCCGTCGTGGTGCATATTCTGCTCACCCGCACCCGGATCGGGCGCTATCTCTACGCCTTGGGCGGCAACGAGCAAGCGACTCGGCTCTCGGGGGTGAATATCTTTAAGATCAAGCTCTTCGCCTACGGAGTCAGTGCACTGCTCGGCGGCCTGGCGGGAATCCTCTGGGCGGGCTACGGACGGCAGGGCAACCCGCAGCTGGGCCAGGGCTACGAGCTGGACGCCGTCGCGGCGGCTGTGGTCGGAGGCGCGAGCCTGACGGGCGGGCGCGGCTCGGTGCCGGGGACGATCTTGGGCGCAACGCTGGTCATCACGATTCTCTCCGCCATCAACTTCACGTTCTCCAACCCAGATATCTGGCGCGGCACTGTGGTCGGCTGCGTGCTCCTTTTCGCGGTTCTTGTCACTGCACTCCAACAAAAAGGCGGCCACGAATAATGCTCCTCAAGATGGAGGGAATCCAGAAGTCCTTTCCCGGCGTCTTGGCGATTCGTGAGGGACGGTTGGAGCTGGAGGCGGGCGAGATCCACGCGCTGCTCGGGGAGAACGGCGCGGGCAAGTCCACGCTCCTCAAAGTGCTCTCCGGCGCCCACCAGCCCGATGCGGGGACGATTCACCTCAACGGCGAGCAGGTCGCCATTGCCGGGCCGCGTGATGCCACGGAGCGCGGGATTGCGGTGATTTATCAAGAGTTCAATCTTATTCCGCAGCTCTCGGTGGCGGAGAATTTGTTTCTGGGGCGCGAGAAGACCAAGGGCGGCTTTATCACCCGCGCCGACGAAAACACAGCCGCGCAGGGGATTTTAAAGCGCCTCGCCGCGCCGTTTGACGCCACCACGCCTGTCGGGGAGCTGACGGTGGCCGAGCAGCAGCTGGTCGAGATCGCCAAGGCGCTCTCCCAGAACGCAAAAATCTTGGTCATGGACGAGCCCACGGCGGCACTCTCGGGCCGTGAAGTGGACGCGCTCTTTGCCATTGTCCGCGACCTCAAGGCCCAGGGAATCGGGATTGTCTATGACTCGCACCGCCTTGACGAGATCTTCCAGCTCTGTGACACCGCAACCGTGATGCGCGACGGTCAGTGGATCGCCACCAAGCCTGTCTCGGAGTGGACACGTCCGAAGCTGATCGAGTCTATGGTGGGCCGCGCCCTCTCCGCCGAGTTCCCGCCGCGTGATCCCGAGCAAAAAATCGGCGAGCCTCGGCTGGTAGTGAAGAACCTGACGCGAGGCAAAGCCGTCCAAGGTGTCTCCTTTGAGCTGCGACGCGGCGAGATCCTCGGGCTCGCGGGCCTCGTGGGCGCGGGCCGAACCGAAGTCGCTCGTTTACTCTTCGGAGCCGACGTAAAAGACGGCGGTGAGGTGATTTTAGACGGCAAGACACTCCCCCTGCGCTCGCCGCAAGAGGCCGTCAAAGCGGGAATCTGCCTGCTCACCGAGGATAGAAAGCGCCAGGGCCTGGTGCTCGATCTAGCGCTACGCAACAACTTCGGCCTGCCGAACTTAGAGAAGCTCGGGAAGCTGGGCTTTATAGACGGCAGTAAAGAGCGCGAGGCGTTTGGCGGCTATGTCGAGAGCCTGCTGATCAAAACCCCGCACCAGGAGCAGCTCGCGCGCAACCTCTCCGGCGGCAACCAGCAGAAAGTCGTGCTCGCTAAGTGGCTCCAGGCCAACTCTGAGATCCTGATCTTCGACGAGCCCACACGCGGCGTGGATGTCGGGGCCAAGTACGAGATCTATGTGCTCATGCGCAAGCTCGCCACCCAGGGAAAAGCGATCCTGATGATCTCCTCCGAGCTACCCGAAGTGCTGGGCATGAGTGACCGAATCCTCGTGATGCGCGGCGGCAAGATCACCGGCGAGATCGAAGACGCCACCAAGGCCACGCAAGAAGACGTCCTGCACCTCGCCGTGGAGTAGTCCCGCCCGTTAGAGGGGCGGGACAATCGCCAGTGCGCTCCGTGGTAGCATAGACACGTGCCAACCCCCACCGCTTTCTCTGCTCTACGCCACCGCAACTACAAGCTTTTCTTTTCGGGGCAGGCGATCTCGCTGATCGGCTCGTGGATGCAGATGACGGCGCAGGGGTGGCTGGTGGCACTGCTGGCGGGGAGTGAGAAAGAGGCGAGTGCCGCTCAAGGCTGGGTGATGACACTTGGCTCGCTCCCGATGCTACTCGGGGCATTCTATGGCGGCTGGTTTGCGGATCGGTTCTCCAAGCACAAGATCGTCCTATGGGCGCAGGTGGCTCAGGGGGCGCTGGCCTTGATCATGGCGGCCCTAGTCTACGCCGATCAGGTGCGCCTCTGGCACGTAGCGATCTTTGCGGTCTTGCTGGGGATCACCAATGTCTTTGATATTCCGGCGCGGCAGTCGTTTATTGTCGAGCTCGTGGGCAAAGAGGATCTCCACAATGCGATTGGTCTGAACTCGTCGCTCTTTAATGCCGCGCGCGTGCTCGGGCCTGCGCTGGCGGGCTTTCTGATTGCGGATAAGCAACGCGCGATGGCTCCGTGTTTTCTGGCTAACGGCCTGTCGTATATCGCCGTCATTATCGGGCTCTGCCTGATGCGCGGCGACTTCGCGCCCAGAGCCACGGGGAAAGAGTCGCCGCTCAAGGGGGTAAGTGTTGCCTTTGCCTATCTCAAGCAGCACCCCCCGATTGTGGCGATGATGGCGATTCTGGCGAGCTTCTCGATCTTTATGACCGGCGACTGGATTCTTCTGCCCGCTCTGGCAAGGTACACACTGGGGGCCAATGCGGCGCACTACAGCCAGCTCATGAGTGCGCGTGGTGTTGGAGCGCTACTCGGTGCGATTCTCTGCACCCTGCTCTCGTCGTCGCCGCTCAAGGGCAGGATAGTCACGATTGGCGCGGTGCTCTACCCGCTTTTCTCGCTGGGAACTGCGCTCTGTCATCGGCTAGAGCTGGCGTTTCTCCTTGCCCCGCTCTCGTCGTTTTGCATGATCTGTGTCTTTGCGACCAGCAATAGCCTGATTCAAGCCTCGGTACCGGATGCGCTCCGAGGACGTGTGATGGGGGTTCATGCGTTTTTGATGATGGGGCTCACGCCCTTTGGGAGCGCGTGGGCGGGGGTGGTGGCATCACACACGGACGCGGCCTATGCCATGGCGCTTGGTGCAAGCCTCGCCGCTGCCAGTGCCTTGCTCGCTGTGATTCTCTCCCCGGGCCTGCGCCGCGCCAAGCAGACCCTAGACGCCCCCCTTCGCGAAGCCGGAGGGGGTGGCTGAGTTCCACGAAGCCGGGGGAGGCTTTACCGATTCGGTTGGCTGAAGCCCTCGGGCATCTCTTCGAGGGGAATGACGAGATCTTGCTCGGTACCGTCGCGCCAGAGTGTGAGCTTCAGCACCTCCCCGACCGCATGACTGGCAATGATCTTGCGGAGCCCCTCGCTATCCTCAAGCAGCTTTCCGTCGGCGGTGCGTAGAATGTCCCACTCCACGATGCCGCTCTTTTGAGCGGGCGAGCCTTGCACCACTGCGGCTCCGTTGTTGGCATGCACCAGCACGCCTTTATTGTCGGGAGGCAGGACAAGATTCCCCGGCAGAGCACTTCGTTCAACTTCGGAAAGTGGGGTGTAGACCACGCCAAGATAGGGCCGGAGCATCTTGCCGTTCTCGATCAGCTGCGCGGCGATCTTGCGGGCGGTGTTGATCGGAATCGCGAACCCGATCCCAGCGGCAGCTCCCGTCGTGGTGGCAATGGCGGTGTTGATCCCGATCACGCGCCCTTCGCCATCGGCGAGGGCTCCCCCAGAGTTGCCAGGGTTGATCGAGGCATCGGTCTGGATGACGCGCTCCACGGCGGTGCTGTCTTGGTGTGGGTACTGACGGTTCAGAGCGGAGATAATCCCCAGGGTGACCGTGGAGTTAAAGCCCAGGGGACTGCCCACCGCGATTGCCCAGTCGCCTACCCGAAGCGTGTCCGAGTCGCCCAGTAGCGCCGGAGTGAGTGTCTTTGCCCCTAGGAGCTTGATCACCGCAAGGTCGCTGGCCTGATCCCCCCCGATCACGGTCACCGAGAAGCGGCGACCATCGGCAAGCGTCACCTGGCACTTCGCGGTCGGCTGGCTAATCAGCGGGGAGATGACATGATAGTTCGTCAGGACATAGCCCTCCGCCGAGAGAATAATCCCCGAACCGGAGCCTTCAAAGCGCCGCTCTTCCGTGCGAAACTGCCCGAAGAACCCGCGCCCGGGGACGCTCTCATGCCCCTCAACCTCAATGCTTACCACCGCCGGAGCAACGCAGGCTGCCGCATCGGCAACCGACGGTAACCCGGAGAAAGCGTGCCCACCACTGCTTGGGGGACTTTTAGCCAAGGCCTGCGAGAGTGCCTGACGTCCAGGCGGCAGAGTTGCCTCGCGCCCGACGTTTGGTCGGCCTTGCGCCAGATAGAGAATCAGCGCACAGGCCGCAAACCCCGTCACAAACGTCGCCCCGTAGGAAAGCGCCGTTTTCATCTTAGACGCCCTGACTACTCTTTCCGGGCCTCGGGCTCTTCAATTCCTTCTTTAAACTCACGCGTTGCCTGCCCTAACCCCTTAAAGAGCTGAGGGAGCTTTGGGGCTGCAAAGAACAACACAACCACCAGAACGACCACCAGCCACATGCTGGGCGATGTCCAATACGCAAACGATAGCATTTTGATTTCCTCTAGTCTTTCATTTTATCGCGTGTTCCATAGTGCTTGAAAATTTTCAACTAAAACTTAGTAAAGCTATATTCTCTCCGCACCAATCATCCTTGTCATGAACGCACTGCTTCAGAAGATTCAAGCCCCCACCAAGCGGCTCTGGGCCGCGCTGGCTGCCCGACAAAATATCGGCTTCTTCGTCCGCTCACAAGAAGTCCAGGTTCCACACTACGGCAGCGCACAAGTATGCTTGCCCGAAGGCATGGATCTACGTGTCAGCGGACAGGGCCTACACAATCAGCCTGCTCGCCTTACACTCAGCACTTCAGGAGAAGCCTTTCTGCATCTAGAAAATGCCACGATTTTACTCGGTGCCCTTGCACAGCAGTCTGTTGAAACCGGCGAGATGATCACGGGCCTACGGCTTCGCGGGGCGGTACGTTTCCCCAAACACGGCATTGTGCTCATGGTGCCTGATCGTGAGGATCTTCCGTATCTCCTCCAGGTTCTCGCTCCCCGTGCACCTGCCAGCTCCCGCAACCAGCGCTACCATACCGCCCTCGTCGCCTGATCGACAGCGGTAAAATCGTCACACCTGAGAAAAATATGGCAGAGAATACGTTTTTTTCGCTATGTAGCTGGTAGACTTGACAGTAGCAGTTTTCAGGTCCGTTCTTAAAATCTAGATTAACTAACTATAGGATAAAAGTGAGTACAACAGACTCTCCCACTCCATACGACCCCAACTCATTCGAGCGGCCTTCGGTCACCGTTGATGTGGTCGCCTTCACGGCTCGTGAGCGCAAGCTTCACGTTTTGCTCATCAAGCGCGGGGTCTGGCCTTTTGAAGGCCACTGGGCCCTACCCGGTGGCTTTGTTCAGATGTCCGAGGGACTCGACGCGGCTGCCCATCGTGAGCTGGCGGAGGAGACAGGTATCGCCGGTGCTGAGTTCTTAGAGCAGCTCTACACGTTCGGCAACGTAGACCGTGATCCCCGAACCCGTGTGATCTCTGTGGCCTACTACGCGCTTCTTCCTGAGCCCAGCATCGCGCCTCGTGCAGGCACCGATGCCGCGGAGGCGCAGTGGTGGCCTGCCGATGCGCTGCCCCCGCTGGCTTTTGACCACGCTGAGATCGTCAAAACCGCACTAGACCGCCTGCGTGCCAAGCTGGGCTACACCAGTGTCGCCTACGCCTTGCTCGCCCCCGAGTTCACACTCACCGAGCTCCAGACGGTCTACGAGATTATTCTGGGCCGCGAGCTGGACAAGCGTAACTTCCGCAAGAAGATGCTCTCCACCGAGCTACTGGAGGGCCTAGAGAAGCAGCGCCGTGGTGGTGCCCACCGTCCCGCACAGCTCTTTAGCTTCACCAAGCGCGAACCCGTCTTTTTGGATTAGAGCTCTCCTCCCCTAGCCCCCGTTGGACGGGGGCTAGGGGGTTGTTCTTTAGCAAAACTTCGTGTATAAACGACAAGTAAATTATGGCAATCTACTTTTACCGTATCAGTGAAGTGCCCTACGGGGTCTTCTCCAACTTCTCAGCGCACCCCTTCACGCTTGACGGACAGCTCTGGCCGACTAGTGAGCACTACTTCCAGGCGCAAAAGTTTGTGGGATTCTCTGAGCACCAAGATGAGATCCGGCTCGCCGCTAGTCCGATGGAAGCCGCCGAGAAAGGCCGCGAGCGCCACCGTCCCCTCCGAGACGACTGGAACGCCGTCCGCGACGACGCCATGCGCCGCGCCCTTGCCGCTAAGTTCGTCGCTCACCCCGAGCTGACCGAACTTTTGCTGGCAACCGGCGACGAGATTCTCATCGAGAAGACAACCAATGACTACTACTGGGGCTGCGGCACCGAAGGCACAGGCAAGAACCGACTGGGCGAGATTCTCATGGAAACCCGCGAGGGCTACCAGACAGAGTAGTCGCCCCATGGAATGGGGCGTCAACAGTGGCGTTCCGCCGCAAAGCCCGTGCCGGGCTACAAAATTTCGCCCCCCTTCGCGAAGCCGGAGGGGGATGGCGAGGAACGAGCCAGGGGGAGGCCAGCCCGGAACGGGCTTCGCGGCACGCAGTGCCATTGCAGACGCCGGTTTCCAACCGGCGGCGAAGGAGAAGAAAAATGACGACAACGCTTTACCGGCCTGTGGGACAGGCAGAGCTTAACCTGATCGCTACAAGTGGCTTCCGGGCCTTTCCGCCACGCCTGCCCCAACAGCCCATCTTCTACCCCGTCACCAGCGAGAGCTATGCCATCCAGATCGCACGCGACTGGAACACCAAAGACGCCGCCTCGGGCTTCGTCGGCTATGTCACTCGCTTCAGCGTTTCGACGGAGTTTCTAAGCCGCTATGAACTCAAGACCGTCGGTGCAATCGGTAGCCACGACGAGTACTGGATTCCCGCCGAGGAGTTGGACGCCTTCAACACCGCGCTGATCGGAGAGATCGAAGTGATCGGAGAGTTCCATCCGTGAGCGAGTTAGTCTCGTTCTCAGTACCGCTTACCTTGGCGCAAACAGAGTATCTGGTGGCCAGCGCCTACACACAGCTTCCTCCACTGAATGGAGAACCCTATTACGGGTTTCTTGATCGGGAAGAGGCTGCACGGCAGGCACAAGCCATGGCTGATTGCTACGGAGCAGCGTTTCTCTGGCACGAGTCGCTGGAGACGATTCACAAGCACGAACCTGTTTTCTCCTTCCAGAACCCCGATGATGTCTGTGCCTTTCCGCTCGGCTCCGATCCCTGTTTCTCGGACTCGCTGACCCGCTACCGAGGAGCCGATTTTCCCTTTCGGCAAGTCAGCTTTCTTGAGACAGAGGAGGCAGTGCGGCGAGCTTGGACGGTGCGGGAGCCACTCGGCGAGGCTCTGGCGGATGCCCTAGACACAGCTGGCTTCTTCCGCTTCGATCTAATCTACCCGTCCGCAACAGACTGGTATGATCCGACCGCCATCTTTGCCTGGGAGCGTCTGTACAACGGCCTTGCGCGTTGTTGCCGTTTGGACGATGAGAACGCAAGTGAGCAGGGCTTTCCTTATGTCTGGAGTTGTGCCCAACCGTTACTTGTTCGCCTAGAAAACGCTCCGGTCTTTCGGTATGCAGCTTGGACAAATCAAGACGAAGATTCCTATGTGGTTTGTCTGGACGAAATAGAATACACGGTTTTTCACCGAAGTGAGCTGGGAGAACACAATCCACGTTGGATCTACTGGGCATTTGAGACAGAGCGGCTGGTGCGGGTTCTCGACTTAGCACTTCAAGCGCGTGGCATCCCAGAGCGTTGTTATCTAGAAGGCGGCGGAAACGATAGCCGCATGCTTTTCCTCACAGATGAACAAACGGAAATTCTTATCAGTAGTTGTTATTTAGAAAGGTAAAACCATGACAGCAATCGAACGTGCGCGGCTTTCTCTGGACGGGCTTTCCGTCGGGGATGGGTTTGGGGAGGGCTATTTCTCCAATCCCAACGTGGTCGAGGGGCTGATTGCGCAGCGGGCGCTTCCTGGTGCGCCTTGGCGCTGGACGGATGATGCGCAGATGGCGATTTCGATTGTCGCTGTGCTGGAAAAGTACGGCGAGATCAACCAGGACGTGCTGGCGCTTCAGTTTGGTGAGCGCTACGAGCCGGGGCGTGGCTATGGCCCAGCGATGCATGATCTCATGCGCCAGTATCGGGTGGGTGGGAAGTGGACAAAGCTCGCCGCCGCGATGTTCGACGGGCAAGGCAGCTTTGGCAATGGCTCCGCGATGCGGGTTGCGCCGCTCGGGGCGTTCTTCGCCGACGATCTGGAAAAAACGAAGGCAGAGGCGGAGAAAAGTGCAGTGGTGACACATGCAAGTACAGAAGGGATAGCGGGCGCGATTGCCGTGGCTATCGCGGCTGCGGTTGCCTGGCAAACACGAGGACAAGAGATCTCACGAAGCGAGTTTCTCGAGGCGATTGTGCCACACGTCCCCGATAGCCTGGTGCGGGCAGGGATTGTAAAAGCAATTCGCTTGGAGGCTCGGCACGTTATCACAGCTGTCGCGGCGCTGGGCAATGGAACGGGCATTTCGTGCCAGGACACCGTGCCGTTTTGCCTCTGGTGCGCAGGAACGCATCTGGATAGCTACGAAGAGGCGCTCTGGCTGACGGTGGCGGGCCTCGGTGACCGCGACACCACCTGCGCGATAGTCGGCGGGATTGTCAGTGTTCGCGCTTCCATTCCCGCTGAGTGGCTCGCTGCCCGTGAGCCACTCGATGGCAAGATGACCGACTGGGACTGAACCCATCCCCCAGCCCCTTCCCTCTACGAAGGAAGGGGAGAGGGAAGGTACTCGATACGGGCGCTATAGCCGGGGCGGATGAGGTGGAAGCGGTTGTACCACCAGCCCTTAAGGTTCTCAATCTCCCCGACGCGGGTCACGGGGCCGGGCTGAGGGACGAGGCCGTAGGTGTAGAACTGGCCGTTATCAATCTTGTAGGTCAGCCGGTCGCGCTCGGTCATGCAGCCCGCAGGCGACTCGCTGTAGATCACCAGAACCCCGGGCGTGCTATCGTCGTAGCTGGTGAAGCGCCGATCCATTCCCCAGCGGTTGAGCGCAATCCGCCAGCCCTCACGCGTCAGATCCGCCCAGCCGACATCGAGATCGTCTAAGTCCACGCCAAAGCCTCGGGGGAGCTTCTCACTCTCCCACTTTGCCTGCTCCGCTTCCAGTTCGGACTCACTCCAGAGCCGCGCCAACCCACGCTCGATAAGTGCTTCAAGGGCGTGGCTCACTTGCTCCTCGGAAAGCTGGCCGCGCTGAAGAGGAAGCGGCGGATCGTTTCGGGCGTCGTCCAGCAAGACAATCGGCTCACGGGGGCCAGAGTCGTAGAGGTGCCAGAGAACGGCAAGCTCGGGGTCGGTTAGTTCCATCGCGTAAAATCTTCTTCCGTTAGCCGGTACACACGCCAGTCATCAAGATGGTGGGCACCGCGTTTTTCGTAGAACCCCTGCGCCAGCGTGTTCCAGTCGAGACACGTCCATTCCAGCCGCCCACAGCCTAGGCGCTTGGCCTCGCGCACCTGGAAGTCAAAGAGAGCACTCCCTGCGCCTTTGGAGCGTGCCTCAGGGCGGACAAAAAAGTCTTCGAGATAGAGCGTGGGCTTTGCCAGAAAAGTCGAGTAGGTGAAGAAGGTAATCGTGTAGCCCAGCGGCTCCGGGTTATTTTCCTCAAAAGCGAGGTGCACAAAGAAGCGCGGCGGCTGGCAATCAAAGGCATCGACAACGAGGCGCTCTTTGGCAGCTTCGGTGGGGCCAGAGAGTGCTTCGTAGTCGGCCAGCGCCTGGATGAGAGCGAGAAACTCTGAAGCATCAGCGCGGGTGGCGAGTCGAACAGAGAGGGATACAGAGCGAGGCATGGTTCACTATTGTACCTGTCCTTGACAAATTCTTAAAAACGGTAAATAATCCACCAAGGAGCAAGACTATGAAGAAAGCAGATGCTTCACGCCCTGGACTCAGCCTGCCCGTGCGGCTCGGAGTTTTAGCGTTGATCACAGGTAGTGGTGTATTGGGTGTCGCCGCCGTTTTAGCAAAGCAAAATGGCACCGATGTCATTTCGTCTCTGTCCACACTGGACTTTACCAAAGCCTACAACAAAGAGAATCTCAACTACTCTCTCGCCGATGCGAAGCTCAGGTTCGGGGATAGAAAGGGAGCCGCAGCCCTCGTGAAGACCCTGCCCTTTACGGATGGGGAAGAGAGACTGAGCTACAAAGAGCTGCGCCAGAAGCTGGTCGGGGCGCAGATTGCGGCCCAGGAGTTTACTGAGGCGCTGCGCAGTGCGCAAGACGATCAGACACTCCAAACCGAGGTTCTGACGGCGCAGAGCCAGCGCCAGGGACTAGATGCCACTCTTCGCAACGCCGCCTCGCTTTCCGAGCCCGCTCGCTCCACGGCGCTCACGCGGGTCGCAGTTCAGTACGCAGGACTCGGCGATACGGAAAACTGCGAGCGTCTCGTCGGACAGATCACCCCGACACTCCATGGAGGGATCTTCAGTAGTTTGGTCTCGGCCTACTACAAAGGCGGCAAGCTCGATGCCGCTATTGGTGCACTCAAGCGCATCACCGATAAAAACCTACAGAGCTCTGCCCTCTCCCAGCTTGGCTCATCGTGCTTGCTTAACAAAGATGGTATTGGGGTGCGCCGTGTCTTGGAAGAAATGCCCGCAGAGGCAAGCCAACGTCAAACGATCAAGACAGGCACAACCGGCACTGTCACCACCCGGATCATCCACGCACAACGCTACCAGCTTCTGCAGAATGTCACCTGCCTTTCTCCCTCAGAGACCTTGGAGCTGATCCAGCGCTACGCGTACCCCGACGAGCTCCCAGAGCTACTGCGGGCAGTCTGCTCAGCGGCCCGGATCAAACAAGATACCAAGACCACCCAGGCAGCTCTTGCCCTGCTACGCTTGCAGACCTCTGAAGAGGGCAAAAAAGCCTATGACCAAGAAGTACAGCAGCTTTTCTACAGCAATCAGGAGCCTCTGTCTACGCTTCTGCCGTTGGCACAGACCATTCACAGCGATCAGGTGCGCAGCTCCGCACTCCAAAACCTTGGCTACCGCACCAACACTGCCGATGAGTTCAAGCCGATCCTAGCACTTCTGCAAAAGTATCCCGACGAAAACTCGCGCCGTGCTTTAGCCAACCTTAAAGCACGGGCCGCCGGGTATGCCAGTCCGTTTGCTGTTCATATGCGTGGGCGACTTTAAAGAGCAACTCCTCAGAGAACGAGGGGCCGAGGAGCTGCATACCGACCGGTAGGCCGTGCGTGTCAAAGCCACAGCACTGCGAGAGCGCGGGAATCCCGGCAAGGTTGGCCGAGAGTGTGCAGATGTCCGAGAGCTTCATCGCGAGGGGGTCGTCGGTCTTCTCCCCGATCCCGAAGGCCGTGGTCGGTGCCGTGGGGGTGATGAGCACGTCGAAGTTTTGGAACGCGTCTTCGAAGTCTTTCTGGATCAGCGTCCGGACTTGCTGAGCTTTCAAATAAAACGCATCGTAGTAGCCTGCTGAGAGTGCGTAGGTGCCAATCAGAATGCGCCGCTTGACTTCATCGCCAAAGCCTTCTTCGCGGGTCTTCTCGAAGAGATCAATGTGACTGGTCGCTTTTTGCGTTCGGTGGCCATAGCGCACGCCATCGTAGCGGGCGAGGTTCGAAGAGGCTTCGGCGGGGGCGACGATGTAGTAGGCGGGGAGCGTGTACTCGGTGTGGGGCAGTGAGCACTCCCCGACTTCGGCACCGAGGCCACGCAGTACGCCAATGGCGCTCTGGACCAGAATCCGAATCTCAGGCACGATCCCGGCGGCGAAGTACTCCGTAGGCACCCCAATGCGCAGGCCCTTAATATCCCCAGTAAGCGCTTTCGTGTAGTCGGGAACGGCTTGTGGAACGCTAGTCGAGTCGTGCGGATCGTGGCCGGAGAGGACGTTCATCACCAGGGCAGCGTCTTCGATGTTTTTAGCAAACGGCCCAATCTGATCCAGCGACGACGCAAACGCGACTAAGCCGTAGCGGCTCACCCGGCCATACGTGGGCTTGACTCCCACCACGCCACAGAAGCTCGCGGGCTGGCGGATCGAGCCACCGGTATCCGAGCCGAGCGAGAGGGGCGCAAAGTCCGCCGCGACGGCTGCCGCACTCCCCCCCGACGAGCCACCAGGCACTTTCGAGAGGTTCCACGGGTTGTGCGTGAGCTTCAGCGCGGAGTTCTCGGTGGACGAGCCCATCGCAAACTCGTCTAAGTTGGTCTTGCCAATCGTAATCGCCCCAGCAGCCTGGAGTTTCTTTACCACCGTGGCATCATACGGCGGCACAAAGCCTTTTAAAATCTTGCTGGCGCACGTCGTCTCGACGCCCACCGTGCACATATTGTCTTTGAGCGCGACCGGAACGCCCGCCAGTGGGCCGGGGTCTTCGCCTGCTGCTATTTTCGCGTCCACGGCATCGGCCTGCGCGAGCGCTTGCCCGGTCATCACGGTTAGAAACGCCCCGACGGACTCGTCGTGTGTGGCAATTCGCGCCAGAAATGCCTCGGTCACCGCGCGGGCCGTCACTTCTTTTGCCTTCACTTTTGCGGCAATCGCGCTTGCCGTGAGATGTACCAGCTCCATTATCTAGTCTCCTGCCAGCACTTGCGGGACGATAAAGCCGCTCATGATCTCATCCGTGTGCGCCGTGAGCCTCAGCACCTCCGCCTGCGAGAGTGAGGGAGTGATCTCATCCTCGCGCAGAAGCGCTTTGACGGGCACCGCGTGGCTCGTGGGCTCGACACCCGTCGTGTCGAGCTGTTGCAGCCGTGCAAACTGGTCAAGAAGGTCGTTGAGCTGGGGGGTAATCGTCGCAATTTCGTCGTCTGCGAGGGCAAGGCGGGCCAGCGTCCCTACCTTACGGACATCTTCCGTGGTCAAGGCCATGCGGATATTATACCGCCCCAGAATTCGTGAACCAAAACCCGATTTCCGTTGTCTTTAAGAGTGCTATGAAAACGCTCGCCCTTGCCCTCACAATTCCTGCGGTTCTGGTCGTCGCCACGATCGCACAGCCGCATAAGATTAACGCCCCGCTGGTCGGTGCAAAGCTGCCTGATTTTCGCACGAAAACCGTGGACGGCAAGGAGTTTCACTTCTATGGCCTCGCCGGGAAAAAAGCCGTTGTATTCTACGTGATGGGGGCCGACTGCCCGATTGCCAAGCTCTCTCTGCCGAAGCTGGCGGCGCTGGCCAAGAAGTACGAGGCCAAGAGCGTGGCTTTTGTCGCGGTGAATCCCAATGGCAGTGAGACCGATGCGCAGAGCCTCGCGGCGGCAAAAGCGGCGGGTGTGACGTTTCCGGTTCTTCCCGATCGCGAGCAGAAGTTCGTGGACTACGTGAAAGCCACTCGCACTTGTGAGGCGTTTGTGGTGGATGGGCAAGCCACGCTGCGCTACCGGGGCAGTGTGGACGATCAGTACGGCCTCGGGAGCCGCAAGCCCAAGGCGAGCAAGACCTACCTCACCGATGCACTGGATGCGCTTCTGGCAGGCAAGCCCGTCGCTGTCACCAGCACGGCTGATGTTCCAGGTTGCCTCATTGACCGAAATCAGCCAGCCTCCCCCGCCCCCACAAGTGGGGGAGCCAGAGGTGAGGGTGAGCCAGAGCCGATTCCGGCGCTTGTCTTGCCGGAAGTGGGAAGCGTGAGCTACTCGGAGCATGTTGCGCCGATCCTCCAAGAAAAGTGTGAGAGCTGCCACCGTCCTGGGCAAGTGGGGCCGTTTCCACTCCAGAGCTATGCCAATGCCAAGCGCTGGAGCGCGATGATCGGGGAGACGGTCACTAATAGCCGCATGCCCCCTTGGCACGCCGACCCGCGCCACGGCAACTTCGTCAATGATCGTAGCCTGAGCGCCAAAGAGAAGGCCACCGTGCTGGCCTGGATCAAGCAAGGCACTCCTGAGGGCGATTCGAAGAAGCTCCCCGCCCCTAAGACATTTGCGTCGGACTGGAATATCGGCAAGCCCGATATGGTGCTGAAGATGGACAAGCCCTTCACCGTTCAAGCAACCGGGGTGATGCCCTACAAGTGGTTCCGCGTCCCGACAGGCTTCACGGAGGACAAGTGGGTTCAAGCCGCTGAGGTTAAGCCCGGAGCGCGGAGCGTCATTCACCATGTCCTGGTGTTCCTAGACGACAAGCGCGGCGGTGTCCCCAACGGCCTAGATGGCTTTGTTGCGGAGTATGTGCCCGGTGAGAGTCCTATGGTATTCCCTGAGGGGATCGCCAAGAAAGTCCCGAAAGGCACGGATCTCATGTTCCAGGTGCACTACACTCCCAATGGCACGGAGCAAAAAGACCTGAGTGAGCTCGGGCTTATCTTCGCCAAGGAGCCTCCCAAAGAGGTAGTGGACACAATTGGGATTCTCAGCCTGAACTTGAGGATTCCGCCTGGTGCAGAGAGCTATAAGTCCTCGCGTAGCTTGACGGTCCCGGTGAGTTCCACGATCTACTCCTACTCGCCGCACATGCACGTCCGTGGCAAGGCGTTTCGGATAAGCGCCACCTACCCGGATGGAAAAGAGGAGACGCTGCTCTCGGTGCCCAAGTACGACTTCAACTGGCAGACGCGCTACATGCTCAAAGAGCCCAAGAAAGTCCCGTCCGGAACGAAGATTCTGATAGAGGCCTGGTACGACAACTCGTCCAAGAACCCGCACAACCCCGATCCCACGAAGCTCGTTACCTGGGGTGAGCAGACCTTTGAAGAGATGATGATTGGCTTTATTGATGTTGTCTCCGAGGGAAATAAAACACAGCAGCTTCGGATGCAGAACCTGCTCGGGGGCTTTGGCCAGAGGCGGCGTAACCCAGCCCCCTGACCCCCGCAAGCGGGGGAAATAAAAGGAAAACCCCGCATTTCTCCCCCATTTATGGGGGCGGGGGGCCGGTTAGGATATAGTAAAAACCACCCATGCCTGATGACGTAACGCGCGGCCAGCGCCTAGAGCGCCTCAAGTTTATTGAGCGCTTGGTTCTGATTCCTATCCTCCTTCTCGCTGTCGGGGCATATTTCTGCTTTGGCCGGGCGCAAGTGGTCGGTGTCTCGATGTTTCCCACACTGAAGCCAGGGCAAAAGGTGACAATACTTAAGGCGTGGCAGCGTTTCTCCCCCCTCCGGGAGGGCGATGTGATTGTCATTGGGGTTCGTGTGGGCATGAAAAACCGCGATGAAGATGTCGTAAAGCGGGTGATCTTTATCCAGAACGCCACAGGCACTCGTCAATGGCCTGCCACGATTACCACACCTGCTGGCACGTTCCCCACCGCAGCCCTCTTTCGGGGGGGGGTGGTCAATCTCACCACGCCCAAGGGCATCTATGTCCTAGGCGACAATATCAACAACTCCACCGACTCCCGCGATTTTGGTGCGGTCTCAGAGTCGGAGATTATCGGAAAGGTCTTGCGTTGAGCATAGAGGCAATCTTAACAACAGATATTAAAGGGCTAATAAAGCTCGGTCAGGGAAAAGTGCGCGATCTCTATGCCGTGGGCGAGGATAAGCTGCTTCTCGTGGCATCAGATCGCATCTCGGCCTTTGACGTAGTGATGGCGCAGGGCATTCCGGGCAAGGGGCGCATTCTGACGCAGCTCTCCGTGTTCTGGTTCGGGATCACGCAGAGCGTCATCGCCAACCATCTCATCACCGCCGACGACTCAGAAATCGCCGAGGCACTCGCAACAGTCGGTGGCATCTGGGACGAGACACTGGCGGGCCGGGCGATGCTTTGCAAGCGCACGCGCCCGCTCAAAATAGAGGCCGTGATCCGAGGCTATCTCTCTGGCTCGGGCTGGAAAGCCTACAAAACCGACGGCCCCAACCTCTGGGGCAACCCGCTTCCCGCTGGCCTCGTCGAGTCCGACCGGCTCCCCAGACCAATCTTCACCCCCAGCACCAAGGCAGACGCGGGACACGACGAGCCCATGACACCTACGGAGGCCAAAGCGCTCCTCGGAGAGCACTACGATGCTGTGGTCAATGCCGCGCAGGGGCTCTACGGCTTTGCTCTTGCCCACGCCGAGAAGCGCGGCATTATCCTCGCCGATACCAAGTTCGAGTTTGGGCTAAACGAAAACAACGAGGTGATCTTGATCGACGAAGCCCTCACCCCCGATTCGTCGCGCTTCTGGCCCGCCGACACCTACCAGCCCGGCGGTGCCCAGCCCAGCTTCGATAAGCAGTTTCTCCGCGACTTTTTAGAGTCCGTGCCTGGCTGGAACAAGCAAGCCCCGCCGCCCGACCTGCCCGCCGAGATCATCGCCAAGACCGCCGAAAAGTACGAAGAAGCCTGGCGACGGCTCACGGAGTAGCCAGATAGTCCCGCGCTACCTCGCGCACCCGACCTTCCGTGTCGTGCTCCGCGAGGTGGCGCATCAGTGGCTCCATTTTTTCCACCTTGCGCCTCTTCACAGAACCAAGAGCCAGGATCGCTGCGACCGTAAAGCCCGCCTTCATCCACGGAAGCCGCTCCAGTTTATCCACCGTCACGCGCTGCTCGATAGCCTTTTCTAAAAACGCCCAGCACGGTTCGGGCAGGCGCTCCAGCTCCGTCGTGCTCAAAAACGGCAACACATCCGCGATGCGGCGGGTCAGTGTTGCCTCTAGCTCCGTCTCCTCGCGGGTTTGATCGCTGTTGAGCTGGCTTAAAACCTGAATCAACATCGCCACACTCTCCCCTGAGCGCGTCTGCAACCCCGTCTCCCGTAGTAGCTCCGCCAGCTTGTACCAGCGCAACGAATACACCATAAAAAGGGCATCGCGAGAAGGCCCCTTCTTGCGATCCGCCCAGCCCACTGCCAGGGCGCCCGCAATACCCTCAGGAGCAAGGAACGCTAAGGGCAGACCACAGAGAATCAGAAGGAGTACGGTTCCCCAACTAGCGTTGCGAAACGGATGCATGAGCCAACGCCGTTTTTGAGTGCGCCGGTCTTTCCGTGTCTGCTCTAGAAATTGCTCTGCTAGCAAGGACAGTGCAATGTCCGTATCTACATCTTCCAGCAGGGTTGGTTTTTCGTCGAGCTTGAGCTGCGCCACCAGGCGCTTTCTCAGCCACTCACGATCTGAGTCGCGTGTACGCTTGCGCTGCATGACTACTCCCAGTAGTAGCACCAATCGTCAAAGCGCTCTAACGTAACACCGTTGTCATCGTGTTCAAGATACATACCACTTGAGGCATAGCAAAAAACATTTGGGTGTGACTCATTTTGGTTGAAGGAGTTGGGGGTGGCAATTTCAGGCATAATGTCTGTACCACAAAAATAACGCCAGGAGACTGCCATGACCCCCAACTCCCAAGAAATTGTACAACAGATCAAAGACACATTCGAAGAAATCATCACCTTCGTAACACAGAATCAGCTAGACCCACCCTCAATCTATCAGGCAGAGAAACACTTACTCGCCAGCCTTCTCAGTCTGGGA
>NZ_JANNYP010000036.1:0-7876 GCF_031410135.1 Armatimonas sp.
CTTTCCTGGCGGAGCGGCCCCAAGCGGCGCGGGTGGCTTCCCCGGTGGGCAGCGCATGGACTTCGGGGGTGGGGTTCCCGGCGATCTCTCGGATCTCTTTGGGACGCTTTTTGCCGAGCAGTTCCGTCAGGGGGGTGCGCCCAGTGGGCAACAGCGAGGACGAACCACGGTCAACTTTGGTGGCGATCCGTTTGGAGCGCCGCCACCTGTCAGCCGTGATCTAGAATCAGAACTACGTCTAACACTCGAAGAAATCTACCATGGCGGCACCAAGGGCATCTCCATTCAAGTCCCCACCGGTCGCTACGACTTAGACCGGGGCGGACGGAGCACGGAGCTTAGGCGTGTGGATGTCAAGGTCCCCGCAGGGGTTGGCGACGGGCAGAAGATTCGACTCGCAGGCCAAGGGGTCAATGGCGGTGATGTGATCCTCACGGTGCGCCTGCTCCCCCACAGTGGCTTCGAGCGCAAGGGCGATGACCTGACCGTGGATGTGTCTGTTCCCTACACCACGGCGGCCTTGGGCGGCGAGATGAGCGTCCCCACCATCACCGGCAAGACCCTCACGGTCAAGCTTCCCGCGGGAACGCAGAGCGGTCAGCAGCTACGCCTCACCGGTAAGGGCATGCCCAAACTAAAAGAAACCGGGCACGGCGATCTGTATGCCCGCGTTAGGATCACCGTCCCCAAAGTGCTCTCGGAGCGTGAGCGGACACTCTTAACAGAGCTTGCAGGAGATGTCTCATGAGACGCACCGATGAGCCGCTCTACACGATCTCCATCGCGGCACGTCTGGTACGAATCGAGAAACCCGAAGAGCCAGCCATTCACCCGCAGACCCTGCGGATGTACGAGCGCCTCGGACTCGTCACGCCCGTGCGGGTCGGTAAAAACCGGCTCTACTCCGAAAAAGACATCGAGCGGGTTCGCCAGATCCAGCGCCTGACCCAAGAAATGGGAGTCAACTTAGCCGGGGTGGAAGTTATCCTAGGACTCCTGGAGCAGATGGAAGAGCTACAAGCAGAAGTCGAGCGCCTAAGAAGCGCCACAGACTAAAACCCTTATAGTTCCTCCGCCAAGCGGGGGTTAGGAGGTAAGATCATGCTAGAGAACTACACAGAGCGGGCAAAAGATGCCATCTCAGCGAGCCAGGATATTCTGCGCCGCTACAAACAAAACCAGCTCGACACCGAGCATATCCTGCTGGCGCTTTTAGAGCAAAACGACGGCCTGACGGGGCAGATTTTGGCCCGAATTGGAGCGGATGAGCGCAGTATTATCCGACGTTTGGAAGAGGAGCTGGCACGGGTTCCTAAGGCGTATACGGCGGAAAAAAGTGCCTCCGACCAGATCTTTATCACGCCACGTGCTAAGCGCACGCTTGACTATGCCGAGAGCGAGTCCAGCCGCCTGAAAGACAAGTTTGTCGGGGTGGAGCACTTACTACTTGGGGTGCTCAAGACCGATGACGCCCCCGCGGCCCGTATTTTAGTGGCCTCCCATGTGGACGAGGAGCGCATCTACCGCGCTCTTCAGCAGATACGGGGCAATCAGCGCTCCGACAACGAGCCCACGGACAGCAAGTACCCGATGCTCCAGAAGTTCTCGCGCGATCTGACGGCGCTAGCACGCGAGGGCAAGCTCGACCCGGTGATCGGACGCGACGATGAAGTACGGCGGGTGATTCAGATTCTCTCGCGGCGCACGAAGAACAATCCCGTGCTCATCGGCGATCCCGGTGTCGGCAAGACGGCAATTGTGGAAGGCCTCGCCCAGATGATCATCGCCGGATCGGTGCCCGAAAATCTTCGGGGTCGTCAGCTCCTCTCCATTGATCTGGGTGCGATGGTGGCGGGTAGCAAGTTCCGTGGCGAGTTCGAGGAGCGTCTTAAAGGCGTGATGGACGAGATCCAGAAGGCCGCGGGGCAGTTTGTGGTCTTTATTGACGAGCTACACACGGTGGTCGGAGCCGGAGCTGCAGAGGGTGCGATGGATGCCAGCAACCTGCTCAAGCCCGCGCTGGCTCGGGGAGAGCTGCAGTGCATCGGGGCCACTACGCTCGATGAGTACCGAAAAAACATCGAAAAAGACGCCGCGCTAGAGCGCCGCTTCCAGACGGTGTTCGTCGGAGAGCCTACGGTCGAGGACACAATTGGAATCTTGACGGGCCTGCGGGAGCGCTACGAGAAGCACCACAAGGTCAAGATCACCGATAAGGCAATTGAGGCCGCCGCCCAGCTCTCCGCACGCTATGTCACCGAGCGCTTTCTGCCCGACAAGGCCATTGACTTAATCGACGAGGCGGGGGCTGCCGTGCGCATGGATCTCTCCGAGATGCCCGAGGAGCTCCGCGAGCAGGAAGCGGACTTGGAGCGCCTGGTAGAAGAGGGCCTTGCCGCCGCCGAGGCACGCGACTATGCCCGAGCCGCCGAGCTTCAGAAAGAAGAGAAGCTGCTGCGCGAGGAGCATATCAAGGCCCGCGTGGAGTGGGAGCAGACGACGGGACACGACGCCGTGGTAGATGAAAACGACATCGCTCAGATCGTCGCACGAATCACCGGCGTCCCAATGAGCCGCATGTTTGAGGGCGAGGCCAGCAAGCTCCTCCAGCTCGAAGCCACACTCCACGACCGGGTGGTCGGGCAGGACCGTGCGATTGGCGCCGTGAGTGAGGCCATTCGTCGTAGCCGCGCCGGGCTCTCCGACCCGCGCCGCCCGATTGGCTCGTTTCTCTTTTTAGGCCCCACGGGCGTGGGTAAGACCGAGCTGGCCAAAGCACTCGCGGAGTTTCTCTTCGACGATGAGGCCGCGCTGGTGCGCATTGACATGTCCGAGTACATGGAAAAGCACGCCGTCGCACGGCTGATCGGAGCGCCTCCGGGCTATGTCGGCTACGAAGAGGGCGGCCAGCTCACCGAGGCTGTGCGCCGTCGCCCCTATCGCGTGATTCTGCTAGATGAGATCGAGAAGGCGCACCCCGAGGTCTTCAATGTCCTGCTCCAGCTCCTCGACGATGGTCGCCTCACCGATGGCCAGGGACGCGTGGTGAATTTTAAGAATACTGTCGTGCTGATGACATCAAATATCGGTGCAGTACAGATCCAGGAAGCCTCGGCAGCGGGGCGCGATCCTGAACCAGTGGCGCTGTCTGAGGTGCGAAACTACCTCCGGCCCGAGCTGCTCAACCGCATTGACGAGGTGATTGTCTTCCAGGCGCTGACCCGTCCACAGCTGGCTCGCATCGTGGATCTGCTCTTGCAGCGCACCGAAAAAGCCCTCGGGGATCGCCAGCTCAAGTTCAAGATCTCTGACGCCGCCAAGGCGCTTCTTGCCGAGCAAGGCTACGATCCTCTCTACGGAGCCCGGCCCTTGCGAAGAGTCATACAGCGCGTGCTCGAGAACCCACTCAGCTCCGCGATCCTACGCGGCGAGTTCACCGAGGGCGACACGATCAGCGTGGATGTGGACGGTAGCGGTGGTTTGAAGCTGACAAGCTAGGCATCTGCCCTCTTCCCGCTTTCGTGGCGTGAAGAGGGCATTTTTTGCAGGGAGAGCGACGGGACTCGAACCCGCAGTAACCTGGCTCACAACCAGGCGCGTTGACCATTTCGCCACACTCTCCAGAAATCTGGAAAAACAAAAATCCCCCTGATCGGACTCGAACCGACACATCCGCACGCTCTCGACGTGCGCCCTCTACCAGATTGGGGTACAGGGAGAAAAATATCCAAAATGCCCCGAGTCGGATTCGAACCGACACCGTTCGCTGTCTTAAGCAGCGTGTCTCTACCAGTTGGACGCAACCGGGGCAGATGGTCGGGCAAGGGCTCAGGGTGCGCGTCGCCCTGCACCCCGCCGAAGCCGGGCAGTGGGCACGCGCAATGCCGAAGCGAAGCGCTCGCTTGCACGAAGTTTCCTTCGTGTTTCGCTACCTTAGGACCGTTATAGTTACGAGAACGCACCCTTATCGGCCCGACCAGTGTTCTTTAGTTTTTAAAGCCGGAGGCGGGATTCGAACCCGCGATGCGCAAGGCGCAGCAGCTTTGCAGGCTGCCGTCTTGAACCACTCGACCACTCCGGCAAACTCACTCCTTTTCTCTTCTTTGACTTGCAGACCCGGCCTCGAACCGGGAAATCTCCTGCTTCAAAGGCAGGCATGTTGCCTCTTACACCACCTGCAACCATCCCAGACCGCCGGTTGAAACCGGCGGAAATGCCCCCCATGGGATTCGAACCCACACATGACACGGGCCTAAACCGTGTGCCTCTACCAATTGGGCTAAAGGGGCCTATAAGGGGATTTCCCCCAAGCTCGTGGACCTGGGGTCGAACCAGGGCTCTTCTGTTCCAGAGACAGACGTGTTGCCAATTACACCACCCACGATTATTCTTAAATTGTCGCCTCGCCGATCAGAACGGCCGGGCTGGAGAGCCTTTGGCTACAAAGGGCGTGCCGCCCATACCGAATCTCGAATATGGCCCGAAGCGGCCTTCGTAGCTTTAGCTCTCCAGTCCCGTCGTTCTGATCGGCGGGACACCAAACGGAGAGCAGCGGACTTGAACCGCACGCAAGGTTTCGGCCCTGCGCCCACTCGTTAGCACCGAGGTCCCAGCCCCTGCCAGGTTTACTCTCCAAAAACTCCCTACTTCCCAAACCAGCGGAGAGCGGAGGACTCGAACCCCAGCGCTTTCACGCCGAGCGGTATTCCAAACCGCCTGCGAAGCCTCTCGCAGTCACTCTCCACAAACCCTTCGCTTGCCGAAGGGTAGCGGCCCTGTGGCCGCTGGGATGCAAAAACACGGAAGGCGGAGGACTCGAACCCCCAGCTTTCGCCTGAGCTGTTTTCAAGACAGCCTGTGTACCTCACACATTCACCTTCCTTAGCTTGCAAAACTTGCAACTAAACACCTTTGGCAGGAGTTGAACCCGCAACCGTTGGCTTCGTAGGCCACTGCTCTATCCAATTGAGCTACAAAGGCAAACCCAAACTCTCCCGGAGGGACTCGAACCCCCGACATCCGGTTTAACAGACCGGCGCTCTACCAACTGAGCTACAGGAGATTAACCGCGCCTGACGGGAATCGAACCCGCCTCTTCAGAGCGACAGTCTGAGATGTTGACCGCTACACCACAGGCGCACAAAACACACGGATTTCTTGCAGCGACGGTAAATGTCGGGCTGTGGGGCCTTTGGCCGCCTCCTCGTCCCTCGTCGGTAAATTCCGAGCGGAGCGAGGCGGCGACTTGCTCGCCCCATAGCGGGATGTTTACCGTCCACGCAAAACACAAAAAACACATAGCCCCGGCGGGACTTGAACCCAGCATTGACGGCTTGAAAGACCGCTGTCATGACCTTTAGACCACGGGGCCACAAAAGAAAAAGCCCCCTGCGCTTGCTTGCGCCGGGGGCCGTTTCGTTCAGGCTTGGGAGACTTGAGCTAGCTAGCTCGTTCTCCCTTGCTGGTCAAAACCGACTCCCGCAGAGCGCAGAGGCGCGAATCTTCACTCTGATTGCGCTGGCAATCACAGGAGAGACTCAGATGCAGTTGTCGGTTCTGTAAGATCATGGTGCCTTCCTTATAGCCAGATCAAAGCCGCTTGCTAAAGAGCTTTGGGAAGTTTTTTTGCACGGAGTTTTTGGAGTGCCCAAAGGGTGCCCAAAGTCACGACCAGATGCGCCACATCGCGAATCAGAAAATCACGTAGCACCTCGTGGCGGTCGGACGCGGGCATGGGAGCACGGAACGCGTAGTAGACGGTGACATACTGAAAACTAGATCGGATAAGCCCGATTCCCAGGCCGTAGAGCACGCCGCGAACGGCTCCACGCGGGTGCCACCGAAACGCGAGCCAGGTGGTAAGGATCGCGGTCAGCGGGATCACCAAGCCGCTGTAAACGTAGATCAGCGGGACAAAGGCGTTCAGCGAGTTGATGAGCGGATGGAAGAGAGCGATCACCTCAGACAATAAACCACCCACTGCCGTCCAGACCAGCGCCACCTGCCAGTGCGGCACAAGACGAATCCGAGTCGGGGGACGGAGAACTCCCTCTTCGCCTACCGCCCGAACTGCCCGGCGTTGCGCTTCCTCTTCACTAGCCCCTAGCAGCTGCTCGACGGCAATCAGAGCCTCCAGCCGCGCAACAATCTGCGCTCTGAGGCTCTGGCGCTCCGCGTTGGGCAGATGGCTCCATTCCCCGTCGAGTTCAGTGAGAAAACGCTGCGTTAAAGTGCTCATACTACGCGCCTCCGCAGACGGAGTAGCGCATCGGGCACTTCTTCCAGCGCCCCGGAGTTAAAGAAGCTCAACACGATTCCCCAGATCCCGTTTGCGAAGATCGGAACCGCCATAGAGGCTGGTCCGGTTTGTCGTAGAACAGAAAAAACAGAGAACATCACATGTGCGGCACTCACCAGCAGCAACGGGCGAAGCGTATTGCCTGGAGCCAAGCGGCGCAGGAGCGCACCGGCAACCAGTCCCGTCAGGATATTGCCCAACACTGCCGCAAAAACCAAGACAGTAGTGCCTTCGCTCGGTGACTTACCTAGCGCATCTCTGTACAGCGTGCTCCCCAGAGTGAAAAGAGACTGCAACGGCATCGCGAAACAACTTGCAATTCCCATGTAGATCGCGGCCACACCCACTGTATGCCCCCAGCGCCGCCTTGTTGCCGCACGATTGAGCTGCTGAGCAATCACACGGACCTCGCCAAACTGGACAATTGCCTGTGCCTCAGCATCCAGGCGGCTGTGGCCTCGCTTCTGAGCTAACTCAGCAAGCCCCTCAAGGGGCGCTCGGATTTCGTCGAGCTGCTCCAAACGCTCGTGAATGGGTAGAGATTTAAGCCCTTGGTTCAACGCGTCGAGGTAGGCATCTACTTGATTGAGCATGAGATCAGCTTCCCTTTAAGAGTTTTTTCCGACGAAGGTGTGGCAGGGCAAAGAGTGTCCCCAGAGTCAGCACGATCTCTGCTAGCAGGAACGTGATGTTACCTCGCACCATGCTCTGCTGAATCGCTTCGGAAAGCCCGCTGGATCTCGGTGCCAGGAGTGTGAGGAGTGTCCCTAGGAGGATAAGTCCTGCAGAGATTCCCAGAGCATTGAGAACTCCTCGTCGCGCTGCATGGGGGTGCCAGAGTGCCGCGCAGATAGTCGCCCCAACCACCCCCAGCAGGGCGGGCACCAGCCAGTTCGACTGGAGCGCCGTGCCGCCTTGGAAAATGATGCTCTTAACCGGCAGAAAGACACGTAGCAGTGTTGGGATGAAGCTGACCAGCGCGATCCAGATCAGGGTCACCTGCCAGACGGGGGCAAGACGAATCGGTGTTTGGGGCTGGAGCGTGCACTCCTGGCCCACGGCACGAACGGCGCGCTGCTGTGCCTCGGCCTCGCTTGCTCCAAGCTCACGCTCGGCGAGGGTGAGGGCCTCCAGGCGTGTGGCCATACGCTCCTGCAGACTCTGGCGCTCAGTTGTGGGCAGGTGGCTCCACTCGGAGTGAAGCTCAGTTAAGAATCGCTGTGTTAAGGTGCTCATGCAAGTGTCCTCCGTCGTCGTCGTGCATAGCGGAGCTCTTGGAGGGCTCCTGAGGTCAGAAAAGCAACCGCCGTCCACTGTGGGGCGATTGCGTCACCGACGACTCCCAGCTGAAGCCAGTAGCGAACCAGGTTTATGAAGAAGAGAAGCAGGTAGACAGCACTCAGGAGGAGCAAGGGACGCAGCGTGTTTCCAGGCACCAAGCGACGTAAGACCATGCCTGCAATCAGGTTGGCTACGATGCCCGATCCGACCACGATTTCAGTAACATACTGCTGCAAGCCAGTGACCATCAGGAGCGTCGTAAACGGCATCGAAATAACATTCTGGATCGCGGAGAAA
>NZ_JANNYP010000037.1:0-1287 GCF_031410135.1 Armatimonas sp.
GATGACTCCTCCTCTGAACCTACGCGAGTACGAAGAGCGTGCTCGCGAGATTCTCCCTCAGCCGATCTTCGACTTTTACGTCGGCGGAGCAGACGACGAGATTACGGTTCGTGAGAACGAGCTTGCCTGGGCGGGCTTGCGGCTGCGTCCGCGCGTGCTGGTGGATGTGAGCGCCTGCCAGACGAGCACGACGATTCTGGGGCAGCCTGTTTCGATGCCACTTCTCACCGCACCCTGCGCCCTCAATGCCCTGGCCCACCCCGACGGGGAGCTCGCCGTCGCCCGTGCCACGGCGGAGGCGGGCGTGGTTCAAGTTGTCAGCACGCTCTCGTCGTATTCTGTCGAGGAGCTCGCTTCCGCATCGAGCGGCGTGCGCTGGCTTCAGCTCTACTGCTACCGGGATCGTGGGCTAACAAAGGCATTGGTGGAACGGGCAGAGGCGGCAGGGTTTGGTGCGCTCTGTGTGACGGTGGATGTTCCCTGGCCGGGGCGGCGGGAGCGGGACATTCGCAACGGCTTCAAAGTTCCTCCCCACATCCGCGCCGCCAACTTCGAGCAGGCCATCCCCGACACCGCGGAGGGCTCCGCACTTCTGGCCTATGTTGCGGCGCAGTTTGACCCGAGCCTGACCTGGGACGCTTTGGACTGGCTGCGGAGCATCACACACCTGCCGATTGTGGTCAAGGGGATTCTCACCGCCGAGGACGCCCTTCTGGCCGTCCAGCACGGCGTGGCCGGTATCGTCGTCTCTAACCACGGCGGGCGGCAGCTCGATAGCGTGGTCAGCACCGCCGAAGCCCTCCCCGAGATCGTCGCCGCGGTGCAAGACCATGCTGAGGTCTATGTGGACGGCGGTATCCGTCGCGGCACCGATATCCTCAAGGCCCTTGCCCTCGGAGCCCGCGCCGTGCTGATTGGCCGCCCCTACCTCTGGGCGCTTGCCGTTAGTGGTGAAGCAGGGGTCGCGCATGTCCTACAGCACCTCCAAGACGACCTCAAGCTCTCGATGGGCCTTGCCGGTTGCCCGAAGCTTAGCGATATTGGGCCACGGCTGATCCGCAGAGCCGCCTCATGAAATGAGGCGTCTGCAGTGGCGTTCCGCCGCAAAGCCCGTGCCGGGCTACCAAAGCAAGATCCCCTTCGCGAAGCCGGAGGGGTCGCACTCTAAGGCGCGGGGGAGGCGAGCCCGGCACGGGCTTTGCGGCTGAGGGACGAAGCCACTGTTGACGCCGGTTTCCAACCGGCGGCTAGCGGAGAATTCCGTGGATCACCTCGCCGTGCACATCG
>NZ_JANNYP010000038.1:0-4553 GCF_031410135.1 Armatimonas sp.
CCGAGGACTACAACAAGGCTGCCGCGCTCTACGCCGCTAAAAACTACGAAGCCGCCGCTCCGGCTTTTGAGCGCGTGGCACTGAATAAGTCCAATACCGACGACATTCTCAAGAAATCCATAGACGGTGGCTGCTGGAGCTACCGTGAGCTAGGCCACGCCGCCCAAAACCGCAACGACCTTCAGGCCGCCCTGCGCTGGTATAAAAAAGCACTCGATGTCAAGCCCGATGATGGCCCCGCCAAGCAGGAGTACGATGCTGTCGCGCGGATTCTGGGCAGCACGGCTCCCGCTGGTCCCTCGACCGTTGCTCCTCCCCCGGACCGCACCACCCAGCACCCGAATCGGGCCGCTCCCGGCACGCCCAATATCAAAGCGGCAGATGTCGAGCGAGCACAGGCCCAAGCCGCACAAGAGGCACAAAATCTACTAAGCCAGGCAAACACGGCCTACCGCTCGGGCAATACCCCCGAGGCGCTGAAGCTCTGGAGCCAGGTGGTGGGCAAGTCCCCTGGCTCTGCTGCGGCGACGGAGGCACAGAACTACATCACTCAGTACGCCCACAACAACAACCCCTTTGACCAGGGACGCTAGATGCTCACGATAGCCTGGTTGACACTGAAAGAGGCGCTCCGGCGGCGGGCGGGGTGGCTGGCCACTCTGGTTGCCGTGCTGGTGGTGCTGGGAGGGTTCGTGCCGCTTACCGGGCGCTTGCTTCTCTTACCACGCGACCAAGCGGATCGGATTTTTGTCGGGCTCTATATCTTTCTGGGCACCGATATTTTAAAGTTCTTTGGGGCAGTGTTTGGGATCGCGCTGGCCTCGGGGGCGATTTCGTCGGAGGTGGATCGCGGGGTGCTGAGCACGATCTTGCCCAAGCCCCTCACGCGCACCAGTGTCTACGCGGGCAAGTGGCTGGGAATTTTGGGATTTGTTCTGGGTAGCTTGCTCTTCTGGACTCTGGTGCTCTTCGTCGTCGCCACTGTACGAGACCCCCATCACTCTCATCGCAATATCTTTGCAGCCCTCCCCTGCCTGGCACTCTATCCTCTCGTGTTTACGAGCTTGGCGCTGTTTTTCTCGACCTTTAGTGCGTTTCCTCTGGCAGCAGGGCTCTCCGTGATGGCGGCAGGAATCGGGTGGGCGGAGGGATTGCTACGGTTTTTAGAGCGGACATTTGCTATCCAAGCTCTGGGTGTCTTGGCATCGGGGGCAAGCTACGCCATGCCGATTGGCCGGATGGCACGCTGGACCACCAAGCTTCTCGGGCCGTTTCCTACTCTCGATGGCAAGACCATCACGCTTGCCAGTCCGTTTCCCGGTCAGCAAGCCCAGCCGATAGATTTCGCCTATATCGGAGGCTATGTCGTGCTGGTATTTCTCCTAGGAGCACTTGTGTTTGGGCGACGTGATTTGTGAAATCGGGTACAATCTCTTCCTATGAGAGTAGTCATTGTGGGCTGTGGGCGCGTGGGCTCTACCTTGGCGCGCCTGCTGGTCGAGCGTCACGAGGTCACGGTTGTTGATCGTACCTCCGAGGCGTTTCGGCGGCTGGGCAGCAAGTTTCAAGGGCAGAAGATCGTCGGACCGGGCACGGACATGGATGTTCTGAAGCGCGCCGGGATCGAGGGGGCAGATGCCTTTATCAGCGTCACCGACGGCGACAACCGGAATATCATGGCGGCCCAGATCGCGAAGAAAATCTTTAATGTCCCCCAGGTTTTTACCCGTATCTATGATCCTTCGCGGGCGGCGGTCTATGCGGAGATGGGAATCCAGACCCTCTGCACCACGTCCACTGCTGCGGGGCTCTTCTGCGATTTGGTAGAAGGCCGCCGTCCTGATAGCTTCATGGCTCAGCTCGGTAGCTATCTTGATGCCGCTCAGAAAGTGTAACCCTCAGAGATGTATGTAATTATCATTGGTGGTGGCAACGTCGGTTACTACCTGACAAAAGACTTGGTCTTAGCGGGCCACGAAGTTTTATTACTGGAAAAAGACCGCGCACGCGCCCAGCGTCTAGCCGAAGACCTTGGTGAAGTGGCGCAGCAGGGCGATGGCTGCGAGGCACGTGTCATGGCGGAGATGGGCTTTGCCCGCGCCGATGTGATCGTGGCAGCGACGGGTGAGGATGAAGACAACCTGATTGTCTGTCAGATGGCCAAGCAGCGCTTTGGCATCAGCCGGACGATCTCGCGTGTGAACTCTCCTGCCAATGAAGCCCTCTTTGCCCAGCTCGGAATTGACACCACAGTCTCGGCGACCCGCCTGATTTTCAACTTAATCGAGCAAGAGATTGAAGTGGATCACCTTATCCCGATTGCGGCTCTGGCACGTGGACACCTAGAGATTGTCTCCATTGAGCTCTCGGAGCACTCCCCCGTCTTAGGCAGAGCCATTGGCGAGATTGCGCTCCCGGGGGATGCCCATATCATCGCCCTGCTTCGCGGCGACAAGGGACTTCTCCCCTCTCCAAATGCCATTCTCCAGATTGGGGATACCGTGCTGACTCTGGTTCAACAGAACCAGGAGTCAGCACTACACGGCGTCTTCTCGGCTTAGAAACGAGCGCTGAGCGAGGTGGTGATTGCGGTCGCTGCCTCGCGTGCGTTGCTGTCCGTGATGAGTCCTAGGAGCTGACTTGCCATCACGCCTGCGGGAACACCGTAGGGTAAGGCAAGGGTCAGGGTTGCCGCGAAGGCCTCCAGTGCAGCGGCGGCTCCCACAGGCGCATTGCGGAGGAGGAGCAGCACCTCGCCAGGTGTACCATCCTCGAACAGCCCCACGATCACCAGCCCGTCACAGCCACCCGCTTTCAGGGTCAGGGTCAAGCTCTGGCGCTCGTCCGGAAGCTGGCGTGGCCCAGATACGGATACCGTAGCAGCGGCACGGGGTGCGGGAGTCACTGTGGGAGCAGGAGGAGCGATAGGCTCTTTGGGCTCCTCGGTAACCGTCGCGATAATAACGGGCGCTTCAGGCTCTGGCGTAGGCGCAACAGCCACTACCTCGGGCTCGTCTGCAAAGGGATCACTCAGGCTGATCTCAGGCTCGGACGGGAGTGTCTCAGGAGTGGGAGCAGGTGTATTGCGTGTGGAGCGACCGTTTTTAGGAGCGGCCACAGGAGGCGCATCCTCCTCAAAAAGTTGGGTAGACATGAGGCGATTATAAGGGGCAAACATGAGTTTTGTCAACTCCCCTTATAGGCAAACGTTTGTTATTATGTTTGCTTTTAAAAATAGTCGTGTTTGCTCGTAAGTTTACGGGTAAAAACCGTTGACAGTCCCATATGTGGCACGTATAATCAACCTCGTCCACTACATGTAGGGTCTTGCCAATCCGGCCTCTACTAGTCCTAGTGTAGCAAACATAGTAGTATCTTAATTAGAAAGTTATTTCAGCGGCATGCAGACAACCTATACCCTTGGTGAGAAGACATTTCTCCTTGATGAAGAGAAAGCGGCGGCGGCGCTTGCGGCAAAACGTGTGATCAATGGTCGCTCGACCATGACCTTTAACTTGCTCCCCCTGCGCTACCAGTGGGCCTACAATCTCTATCAAAAAATGAAAGCCAATCACTGGGAACCGGAAGATGTCCCCATGCAGCGAGATGCCGAGCAGTGGCGCAGTGATAGCGCTCTCTCGGATATTGACCGCTGGATCGTGCGCATGGCTATTGGCTACTTCTCCGCTGCCGAGGGCATCGTCGGGGATAACATCCAGCACGTGGTGCGCGAGCTCGTGACCGCCTCCGAGCTGAAGCTAGTGCTGGGTCGCCACGCCCATGAAGAGAACATCCATGCTGACTCACTTCTCTACATGATCAGCTCACTGGGCATTGATCCCCATGAGTGCGAGGCGATGTTTGAAGACATCGAGACGATCCGAAAGAAGAATGAGTTTGTCACCCGTGTCTCTCGCTCCCTGCGCCGGGACCTGGATCTGACCAAGCGGGAGAACAAGCAGCTTCTGGCAAAGAATATCTTTGTCTTTGGGCAGTGCATGGAAGGCACTCAGTTCTATGGTTTGTTTGGCATGGTGCTCTCGCTCTACCGCCAGGGCAAGCTCACGGGGATCGGAACGATGTTTCGCTACACCCTACGCGATGAGTCCAACCACATCGAGGTCTTCCGCAATTTATTTCTCGGTCTGATCGAAGAGAACCCCGAGATATGGACACCGGACTTCCAGCAAGAACTCGTGGACTTGATGAAAGAGGCCGTGGCGCTGGAGAAAGCCTTTATCCAAGACTGTCTCCCCGTGGCGGGCCTAGGGCTCTCGTCCGAGGAGTTCGAGCAGTACATCGAGTTCATCGCGGACCGTAGATTAGAGGGCGTCGGCCTGTGCCCGATCAACCCTGGGATCACCAACTCCCTCCCGTGGCTTGCGGAGCTGATGGACATCAAAAAAGAGCAGAACTTCTTCGAGGGTCGCGTCACCGAGTACCAGAAATCCAGCTCGCTCTCGCAAGTAGACGACGACGAGCTTTAGCGTCGCGTGACGGCGTAAACGCCGTCACGCCAGAGGGAACAAAGCCCGTGCCGGGCTACCAAATTT
>NZ_JANNYP010000039.1:0-4026 GCF_031410135.1 Armatimonas sp.
TCAACGTCTTGCTGGCAAAGTTCACATCGGCAGATATAGATTTCCCTATTTGGCATGGTTTCTTCACAGTAGAAAATGGAGTGGCTAACTAATCTATTCTACATCAAAGAACTGGAACTTGATTTTGGACGACTACTTAGCGAGTCGTGAGCCTGGACGGGTCGCGACCCTCGCCCGCGCTTGGGACGCGTGGGCGGAGCGCTGTCATGTGGTGGAGAAGAAGCAGGCCACCGAGACCGCTCCGTCAACGCCGCAGATTGCGAACCGGGCACTGCTTATCCAGTGCGATGTGCTGGCCGAGGGGCGCACGGGAGTGATCCTCGCGCAAGGCGGCCAGCAAAACGGCTACGCGCTGCACCTCAACGACGGCAAGCTCATTTTCAGTGTACGGATCGCCCAGAAACTCACCGCCATTACCGCCAGCGAACCGCTTCCGCCTAGTCGGTGCCGTTTGGAAGCACAGCTGGCACGCGACGGCGCAATGACACTTCTTGTGAATGACAAGCTGGTGGCAACCGGGAAAGCATCCGGGCTCATACCGACCCAGCCGCAGGATGGCCTGAGCATTGGTCGCGATGAGAAGACGGCGGTGGGGGAGTATGCGGCCCCCAACCCGCTCGCTGGAAGTGTTCTTAATGTGAAAGTAAGCACCCGATGAAACAACTCCTTGCAGCTCTTGCACTCGGCCTCCTAGTGCTTCCGGCTCTGGCACAGCCCGCTAAGCCCCCACGCCCTAATATCATCTTTGTGCTCTGCGACGATCTCGGCTACGGCGATATCTCTCCGTTTGGACAGAAGCGCTTCCGCACCCCCAACTTGGAGAAGCTCGCTACGGAGGGCCAGAAATGGACACAGCACTACGCCAGCTCGCCGGTGTGTGTGCCGACCCGCGCTTGTCTGATGCTCGGAAAGCACACCGGCCACTCCCCCATCCGTGACCACCAGTTTGACCGCGCACTCCCCGAGCTTGCCCAAGCGCCGACAATGGCGAGCGTCTTAAAATCCGCAGGTTACGCAACCTACTCGGTGGGTAAGTGGGGGATCGGAGGCGGAAAAGCGGACATGCCCGCCCATCCTGAGAAGCGCGGCTTTGACCACTGGTTTGGGCTCTACGGCCACGTGGACGGCCACGTCCACTACCCCGATGCGCAGCACCCGATCTTCGACGGCACTAAAGACGTCACGGAGCTCTACAAAGATAGCTACTCGACGGACTTGTACACTGCCAAGGCAAAACAGTATATTGCGGAGCAGACCAAGAAGAACCCCAAGCAGCCATTTTTTATGTACCTGGCGTATATCGCGCCCCACGCGCAGTACCAAGTTCCTGACGGCCCCTATCCAACCGAAGGCGTGAGCCTCCCTCTAAAGCTCAATAGTGCACAGAAAAACGCCTGGCTTGACCCCACGCTTCCTGCTGAGTGGACGGACTGGGAGAAGCGCTATGCCACGATGATCCGCCGCCTGGACGACGCGATGGGTGATCTGACGGCAAGTTTGAAGAAGCAAGGCTTAGACAAAAACACCCTGATTGTCTTTACCTCCGACAATGGCCCTTCTAAAGACCCGCAGATCTTTAACTCTTGGGGGCCATTGGACGGCTTCAAGCGCGATCTCTACGAAGGAGGGATGCGCGAGCCGACGATTTTGTGGGGGCCGGGGGTGGTCAAGCCGGGTGAGGTCTCTCTTCCCAGCGCCCACTACGACTGGCTCGCCACGTTTGCGGAGCTGGCGGGCGTAAGTGCTCCCAAGGACACCGATGGCCTCTCGCTGGCGGCCAGTGTAACGGGCAAGGGTGTCCAGAAACCCCACGACTTTCTCTACTGGGAGTTCCACGGTCCCAGCAAACAAGACACGGATAAAAAGATTCTGGCGCGCCATGGCTACCCCAACACCGGCCCCGATCCGTGGGGTGAGCAGCAGGCGGTGCGTATCGGGGACTTTGTGGGCTTGCGCGTGCAGATCAAAGATGCCAACACGCCGCTGAAGCTCTACAATGTCGTCGCCGATGTTCATCAGGATAAAGACCTCGCAGGCGATCCAAAGCACGCGGCGCTTCTTGCGAAGATGAAGGCGCTGATGGCCCGCGAGCACACGCCCCAGCCGGGCAACCCGCGCCCCTACGATATCGGTGCAAGACCCGCCCCACCCGTGCCCGCCGCCTCCACAACGGCAGGGCCGGGGATTTCGGTGCTGATGGGCAATGCCTACACGCCGCCGGATTTCACCAATCAGGCTGCGTCCTGGTTTGGCTCGTCGGTGCAGGCGAGTCCTGCTGTCGAGCTGCTGATCTCCGGGCTCACGCCGGGTAAAGCGCACCAGCTCGGGATCTCCTGGTGGGACTGGGGCGGACGGGGCCGCAAGCAGCGCGTTCGCGTGAGCAACCCGGATGGCAGTGGCGAGGCAACGGTAATCTCGGAGACCGAGCTTCCGGGCTGGAAAGGAAAAAGCCAGCCGCCTCAAGAACTTACCGTGGAGCTGCCGCTCGGACTCTCAGGAGCGGCACTGCGCGTTTTTATAGATCGCATCACGGGGCCCAATGCACTGGCTTGTGAGCTCTGGATCTACGAAGCGGGGGCCAAGCCGAGTGCGCTCATTGGCCCGATGCCTCGGCTGGAGCAGCTACGCAAAGCGGCCCCGCAAGGCTACGAACTCTTGTTTTATAAAAATCTGGGAGACAAAGAAACGAAGTAACTGATCCCCGCGCATAAATGCGGGGGGCTTTGACAGTAACTACCGCCTAAGCGGTAATCCCGTCCATAGGGCAAGTTACGGTGCCCCGTGCTTTGGACGCAATATTCAGAGCCGCATTGCGGTCTGCATTGAGTTCAAAGCCACACTCAAGACACTTGAATTTTGACTGAGATTTACGATTATGCTTATCGCAATAACCACAAGCAGAGCACGTACGGGAAGTGTTTCGGGGATCAACCAGAACCACAGGGATACCCGCACGCCTCGCTTTATACTCAATCATCTGGAGCAGTTGAAAGAAGCTCCAGTTTCCAAGTTCAAAGCGCATTTCTCGATTAAAACCGTTCCCTCTCTCCCGAATCCCTGTCAACGATTCAAGAGCAAGTGCCTTCCCGAGCTTCGCCGCAGATTCGACAAGTCGGCGACTGATGTTATGGTTCACCCAACGGCTGAACCGCGATTGACGGCGGCGCAACCGTTGAAGGTGACGCTTGGCCGACTTAGAACCACACGACTGAAGTCCCGCACGAAGCTTCCTCATACGACGGCGAAGGGTTCGGACTTCATGTCCACTGTACTGGTTGCCTTCGGAGTCCGTAGCAAGTTCAACAATGCCAAGATCAACCCCGATTATCCCCTTGCATTCGTCAATCTTGCGAAGGGGAGGGTCTTCCACATCGCAAATCGCCATAAGGTAGAACTCACCATCAACCAGGCAAAGATCGGATTCCCCTCTTTGCCCTTCAAGAAGCTTGGCTTGATACTCCCCGCAGACAAAAGGGATTTTAAGTCTGCCCCCAATCGCCCAAATAGAAACCATTCGCTTTGGAAGGTCGTAGCCAAGGATTCGGGAATCGTAAGCGATAGAACCATGGGGTCTATAGGTGCGGCGAGTGAGCTTGTTCAGTTTATAAGAGTCCGTAACTTTGGCAAAGAGAAGCGCAACTACCTGAGCAGTCAAGCCCGTTTCTTTTCGGAGAGTTTCGTACCACTGGTAATGCAAGTCAAACCGCTTGAAAGACTTCTCCGTAAAAGCCCACTCAGAAACTCTGTCCGCCGCTTGATTGGCAGACTTAAGAGTTCTTTTCAGGAGTTCTTTCTGCTCCGGCGTGGGCAGGAGTTTGACTTGTGCCACGAGTTTCACTACAAGAATACTCTCATTATAATGAAACAGTCGGAAAGGTAAGGTAGAAATATTTTGAAAAATCAATCGCGGGAACTTCCATACGGTTCCCGATTCCTCCCCTCGCTAAAACGAGGGTTTTCCTCGGAGGTGTCTCCATGAAAACCACTCGCGCTCGCTTTACCCTTATCTCTCTAGCACTTGCCCTC
>NZ_JANNYP010000040.1:0-2107 GCF_031410135.1 Armatimonas sp.
TCAACGTCTTGCTGGCAAAGTTCACATCGGCAGATATAGATTTCCCTATTTGGCATGGTTTCTTCACAGTAGAAAATGGAGTGGCTAACTAATCTATTCTACATCAAAGAACTGGAACTTGATTTTGGACGACTACTTAGCCTAAGTGGGCTCGCCGCACTAGCGCAACCCACACTGAAAAACCAGGCGATTTTTACTCAAAAAGAGCTCAAGCTATCCGCTCCCCTCAAACTTCAGCTCACACAGCTACGCGCAGATATTGCCAAAAGCAAATACTCCTTCACGGTTGGAGCCACCGATGTGCTGGACAAACCAGACAGCCAGCTCTATGGCGATATTCTCCCTCCTAATATTGGAGACATCGCCAAAAAACAAGCTCCCCTCGCACGAAAAATACTCGACCTCGATAAAGAAGAGCGAGAGAGGATAGTCAAAGTCAACCCAGCGCTCCGTGCAAAGATCTACGAGTTCAATATCGTCGCCAGCCCTAGTTTGAAGAAATGGGACTGGCGCAAGCAAGGGAAAGTCACGGGCATTCGTAACCAAGCACCTATCCTGTAAATAGCCGCTTTCGGGCGGCGTTCCTCGGGCATTTTCATGCTTCAAGGTGAACCCCGTTCATGGCGTCTGGTTTGAAAATCCCCACTGGACTTAGACTCAAGCCTTTGCCGTTGGAGTTAAGTTCACCTCGAAGCCCAAACTTACCAAGCGCTTCGTCAAGCTGCGAGCAAGACGCTCTGGCTCTCGCTTGTCAAAGTGGTCAACACCCAAATCTACATAGTCTTCACCACGCTCCATCAAACGATAGGCAATCACCAGGATAGAATGCGCAACCGCAAGAAGCGCTCGCTTCTTCCCACGGCGCACTACCAAACGACGAAACTGCGCACCAAGATACGTCTTTGTCCGAGCAGCAGCGTGCGCTGCCTGAACAAGGCCCGCACGAAGAGAAGCATTGCCAGGACGAGTGCGACCCGAAAAATGCTTACCCGCACTCTCGTTGTTACCAGGGCAAAGACCTGCCCAAGAGGCAAGATGACCAGGAGTGGCAAAACGAGTCATATTGGTTCCCACTTCGCTCACAATCAGCTCCGCCGTCGCACGAGCCACACCCGGAATCGTATCCAGATGTACGACGGCCTCTTCAAAAGGGTGGCAGTAAGTCACAATCTGCTCGTCAAAGCGAGCTATCGTTTCCTCAAAACTGTCAATCTGGCAGAGTAGCTCCGACAGAATGAAGCGCTGATGCGCACTCACTCGCCCATCGAGAGAACGCTCCAAAAGCTCTTGCTTGGAGCGCATACGGCCTCGGGCAAGTTCCGCCATCTCCGCAGCATCTGCCTTGCCCTCGACTAGAGCAGCTAGCATCGCACGAGCCGAGACGCCCATCACATCGCTGGCCACACTGGCAAGTTTAATGTTCATCCCTTCGAGTGTCTTCTGAACCCGGTTGACCAAAGTTGCTCGTTCACGGATAAAATTGGCTCGGTGACGGCACAGTTCACGAAGTTCGCGTTGAGGAAGCGGAGGCACGAAGCTCTTTTTGAGCAAGCCGCATTGAAGCAACTGAGCGATCCACTCCGAATCTTTGACATCCGTCTTTCGGCCTGGCACTTGCTTGATGTGGCGAGCATTGACCAGCCAGAGTTCAAAATTGTTCTCCAGCAGATTGTAGACGGGCTTCCAATACTCGCCCGTGCTCTCCATAGCGACCTGGGCGATGCCCACTTCAGCCAGCCAGTCAGAAAGCTCCAGCAAGTCGGCAGTCATCGTGCCAAAGGTTCGTACTTGCTGAATCTCTTTGCCATCGGGTCCGGGGAAAACGCGGCAGGCGACGACAGTCTTCTTGTGAACATCGAGTCCTGCACAATGAGAAAAATAGGTGTCCATAAAGGCTCCTTATCTCACGAGAATCTTATGTTTGACAGAATCTCATGAGAATCTTGCGTTTGACGAACTGACGTGGGCACCTGTGTTAAAAAAATCTGGTTTGCGTCCTTGAGGCGTAGAGCGTGCTCTAAGCCCGCCCCGGATAAAACGCCTATGTGACAATCGGTGGTGCTTAAAAGTGCCCCGGTCTGACTGTTGGTCGGAATCGCATCACCAA
>NZ_JANNYP010000041.1:0-3022 GCF_031410135.1 Armatimonas sp.
CTCGCGCTTTCTTTGGCTCGATGCAGACCCATGGCCACTGCTAGACTGGAGCTCGGGCATCTGGACGGACGAGGGGTTCTATACCTACAACGCCCGAAATGCGATTCTATTTGGGCAGGCACGGCTGGACGGGTTTAACAACGCCAACCTGATGCCGCTCCTAGATCTGGCGCAGCGCTTGGTTTTTGGAAAATTTGGTGTCGGGCTGATCGTCGCCCGCAGCCTCTCGGTGCTTGCCTCGCTGCTTGCGCTCTTTTTCTTCTGGGATGGCCTTCGGCGGGGCTTTGGGAAGAAAACAGCCCTCACTGGCCTTGCACTGCTGGGCACCGATGTCTTCTTCTGGGGCTACAGCCGCCTCGCGCTGATGGAGCTTCCTGCGACCCTGATCCACTGCGCCACGTTTTGGTGTCTCTCACTGGGCACGAGCGGGGGACTTCTTGTCGCAGGGCTACTGGCCGCCTCCACACTGGCCTTCAAAGCGACCTATGCGATCTTCCTGCCGGTGCCCCTGTTGGCCTTTGGCTGGGCACGTCGAAAACAGGCGCTTCCCTATGTCGCCGGCGCACTGGTGGGGCTGGCAATCTACGGCGCTCTCTGGGGAATTCCCCACCGTGCTGAGATCGCGCACATGACCAACTTCTACCGTACCCGGCAGTCCCAGCCACGCTCGGTGGCCGAAGCGGGTCGGTGCGTGAGCTACGCTCTCTTTGGCTCCCAGCGGACAACCAAGCGCTATATGCTGCACTGCTTAGAGACCCAGGCTCCGGTGGTGACGACCTTAGGGCTGGTCGGGCTCTTTGGAATCGGCTGGCGGCGGCGCAAGCGCGACTTTCTCTGGCGTGTTTTGGTGAGCTGGGTCGCGCTGGGAATGGGATCACTCGCGCTGAGCCGCTACATTCCGACACGCTATTTCTTACTGTTCCTACCCGCGCTGATCGGGCTTGCGGTAATTACGTTACAACGCTTGCCTGCCCTCTGGCGGCTCTGGCGCACAAGGCGGCGGGCTCGTGCTCTTGGGCTTGGGATTCCTGCATTTTTCCTTCTAGATCATCTCCTGGCTTCCGCACTCTGCCTTGCGCTCAAGCCTGGGGTGGCCGAGTGGCTCGCGACGGCCTTGACTTTGGTGGGTCTTACTCTGGCGCTTCGGCAGCGGCGATGGCCCCGGCACTTCCGGTTGCATACGGGCCTAGTGGCACTGGCGCTCCTGCTCAATCTTGTCTTTGTGGGGCACTGGGCCGTGAGCCGCGCCTACACACTACGAGATGCAAGTCGGAAACTTGGGCAGCAGCTCCCCGCTGGGACAATCGTTTTAGGGGAAGCCGCGCCACTCTGCCTGGAAAATAGCCTGCGCGGAATCCCTGTTTTTTACCCTGGTTTGGCGAATGATAAAAAGCCGATCCAGACCTTCCAGGCTGAGTACGTAATGCTCACGAAAGTCCCGGCACGGCTCAAGTACTGGAACAAAGTCGCACCTGAGGTGCTGCAAAATGCCAATGAGCGCGAGCACTTTCTCCTGGGCAGTGAGAGCCTGACACTCTACAAAATTCCTGCTGAGGCACGGCAATGAGTAGACGCCTTGCGTGGACGGTTATTATCCTCTGTATTGCCATCTGGGGCGTCAATGCGACGGCGCTTAAAGTGGCGATGCGCCCCGCCAGTGGCCTCGCCTTCGACCCCATCTTTCTCTCGGGCCTGCGCTTTTGTTTTGTTGCGCCGCTACTTGCACTGGGCCTGGGCTGGCAGGACCGCACGCTGCTCAAGTTCACCCGCCGCGAGCTCGCCATGTACGCCTGCTTCGGGCTCTCTTCCATTGTCGTGGGGGAGATTATCCAGGCCCTCGCCATTCGCTACACCTCCGTCGCCAATCTCACGCTGCTCTCGCACGGAACGATCCCACTCTCGACGGCGCTCTGGGCACGTGGTCTGTACGGCGAGCCGTTTGGCAAGAAAGCGCTCCTTGGTGCCGGAATCGCGCTGATCGGGGTGGCACTGGTGGCAACCCACGCACCCGGCGGCCTCCACTTTAGTGGCGATACCTGGCGCGGCGATGCGCTTGCGCTGCTTCGCGCCGCCCTGCACGGCGGCTTCCTGACGCTTCTGGGCAACCAGCTCCAGTCCACACCCGCGCTCAAAGTGACGCTCGGCAATGTGGGCTTTGGGGCGCTCTGGAGCCTGCCCTACGTTCTCTGGCGGGGGAGCTCGTTTGACTTTGCCGCCGTCGCGCCCCAGACCTGGCTTGCCGTCTTCTGGACCGCCGTCCCGACCACGCTCTTTGGCTTTGTCGCCTGGAACGCCGCGGTCGGAAGCGTAGGAACCGTTGCCGCCACTAGCGCCATGTACGCCCTGCCCTTTGCCGCCGCCGTGGGTGCGTACTTTATGATCCATGAGCCCATCACCCTCTGGCACGTGCTCGGGGGCGGCTTGATTATTACAGGAATACTCCTGACAAGGAAAAAGAAAGACATTTCCCCTCCCCAGGCACTCCGCGCCACCCCCTCCCAATAATGGGAGAGGGTAAAACCCCCTCGAACTCCCCCTCTCTCCCGTTATCGGGAGGGAGGGGGCCGGGGGGAGGGAGGGAAACGAGGTAGAAAACTATGCCAAAAGATCCAGCAATTAAGAAAGTTATGGTGATCGGCTCCGGGCCGATCGTGATTGGTCAGGCCGCGGAGTTTGACTACGCCGGGGCGCAGGCATGCCGTGCGCTCCGTGAGGAGGGCTGCTCGGTTGTCTTGGTTAACTCCAACCCGGCGACGATCATGACCGATGTCGAGATGGCCGACCGGGTCTATATCGAGCCACTCACCCCGGAGTTCCTGCGCAAGATCATTGACCGTGAGCGCCCCGATGGCCTCGTGCCAACCCTCGGGGGGCAGACGGGCCTGAACATGGCGGCCAAGCTCGCCGAGCTAGGGATTCTGGACGAGTTCAATGTCAAGCTCCTGGGAACGTCGCTGCGCTCAATCCAGATGGCCGAAGACCGCGAACAGTTCCGTGCGCTGATGCGGCGCATTGGGGAGCC
>NZ_JANNYP010000042.1:0-8959 GCF_031410135.1 Armatimonas sp.
CGTGGTGCTCTCGCCCTTGCCCTCGTTCTCGGCTTACCAAAGACCTTGCCACTCCGCGCAGAGCTTATCGTCACCACACTCGGGGTTGTCGTCTTCTCTGTGATTGTCCAGGGCTTGACCTTCACACCCCTGCTCAAGCGCCTCGGGCTTTTAGAACACTAGCTGCTGTCGCGCAGGGCTTCGTAGAGGCGAGCGGCGAGCGTTGTTCCTAGACACGGCCCCAGCAGATAGATCCACCACGACGAAAGCGCGGCTCCCCCAGAAACCAGAGCCGGGCCAAGGGAGCGTGCCGGGTTCATTGAGCCGCCCGTGACGGGGCCGCCAATCCAGACGAGAAACACCACACACAGCCCGATTGCGACTCCGGCAAGCGGCGTGGCTCCGCGCGGGTCTGTGGCGACGGCCAGGATGAGCATCATGAGCAAGAACGAGAGGGTCAGCTCAAGGAGCACACAAGAGAGCATGGATATTGAAGCCGCAGGAACATGGGTACCGTGGGCTCCTGCCCCAAAGATCAGCGCCGTGAGCCCTGCCGCAAGGGTTGCCCCCAGCACCTGCGCCAGAACATAGCCAGGGACTTGTTTCCACGAAAAGCGTCCCGAGACTGCAAAACCCAGCGTGACGGCAGGGTTGAAGTGCGCGGAGCTGATGTGCCCAAAGGTATAGATCATGGCCAGCACCGCCAGCCCTGATGCCCACGCCGCTGCTGCCAGCGAGCCATCACCGCCGGGAAGCTTGCCCGAGGCCGAGAGTGCCACCGGCGCAAAGACAATCCCAAAGGTGCCCACAAGCTCCGCCAGAAACTTCTGCTTCATACAAGCTCTGTCAGGAGCTTCTCGACACGCTCCCTGATCTGGTCACGAATCTCACGCACTTTCTCAAGTGGCTGGCCCTTGGGATCGTCTAGGCCCCAGTCCTCGGTAAAGAATATCCGCGCAGGGCAGGCAGCGGCATCCACACCGCAGCCCATGGTGATCTTTTTATCGGCGCTATCGGCCAGCTCTTGGGTAAGCTGCTTAGGTGACTGGCTCGCCATTGAGATGCCTAGCTCACTCATCACCTCAACTGCGACGGGGTTGATCTGAGTGCCCGCGACGGTTCCCGCTGACTCGCCGATCACCGCTAAGCCGCGCTCTCTGGCGTAGTGATTGACAAACGCTTCCGCCATCTGGGAGCGGCCCGCGTTATGGACACAGACAAACAACACACGCCTCATGAGCAGCCGCAACCTCCACTGGTTTTTGCCATCGAAAGGCTTAGGCCACGCGCCTTTGGCGTGCAACAGCCCACGGGCTGGGTCTCACTCGGAGGGGCCTCGAACGCACCATCTTGCATGTCATCCAGGATCACGTAGACCTCCCAGGAGTTGCCATCGGGGTCTTGAGCCCAGACTTTGTCTTGGCGTGCGTGGCAGCAGACGGTGTCGCCCTCGTCAAGAGTAATAAGGTTCGCCGCCGCGAGGCGCTCACGGGTCGCATTGACCGCCTCCGTGGAATCGAGCACAACTCCGAGATGGTTTAGCGCACCGCCCGTGGTGACAGCGCTCTCATTGAGCGCCAGCTTGAGAGCAGGGGACTCTAGATCGAAGTTGGCGTAGCCGGGGCGCAGCTTGTGGGCTTTCTCACCAAAGAACGCCTCGTAGAAGGCAACTGACTGGGTAACATCGCTCACATTGAGCGAGACATGGGTCTTAGCAGCAGGCATTTGTTTTTTCTCCTAGAAATGCGGCAAGCTCTGCCACGGTCGTGGGATTCAGAGCACAGACAACAAACTTCCCGCGCTTCTCCATCGTGATGAGCCCCGCGAGCCGTAGCTCTTTCAGGTGGGCGGACACCGTGGAGGTGATCTTCTCCGCACCCGTGATCTGGCAGCACACCTCCCCAACGGTCGGGCCGTCGGCGGGGCGAATCCGACCATCGTCCTCGAACGCGGCAGTGGGGCAGCAGTCACGGAGGCACTGAAAGATCGCGAGGCGAGTGGGATCCCCTAGGGCCTTGAAGGCGGTGGTAAGCTGTTCCTTAGTCATTAGTTTTGTATTTCGCGAATTGACGAAATAATCGTATCACCGAAGTTCAAGTGGTGCAAGAGCAAGTTTTAGCGTGCGATCTCGGGCTCTGAGGCAGGAGGGGGCTTCAGCATGACGTAGGAGAGAACTGCCGCGGTGAACATAATGCCAACCGCGGTGAAGAGGCCCGGGCCAAACGCGCCGCCGCTTCGGGTTTTTAGCTCTCCCATGAGGTTGGGGCCGATCATTCCGCCGAGGTTCCCGACGGAGTTGATAAAGGCCAGGCCACCCGCCGCCGCCCGTGCTCCTAGTAGGTTGGTGGTCACGGCCCAGTATGAGCCCGCCGCGATGCGCTCCCCGAGATCCTTGACTGAGAGGGCCACCAAAAGGGTCGCAGCACTGGGCATGAGAGCACAGAGCAAGATCCCAAGGCTGGCAATCCCATAGCCCACCGTGACATGCAGGCGACGCTTGCCTGTTCGGTCAGAGTGGGTCGCGGCCAGCATCATGGCAATTGCGCCCACAATCCCAGGGATGGCTCCCCAAGTGACAACGGCGGTGTCGGACCAGAGCCCCTCACTACGGGCCTTGATGAGCTGGGGGGTGAAGAAGCCAATGGCGTTATTAGCCGTCGAGGTGAGAATAAAGATCAGGCAGAGGTTCCGGACACGCGGCTCATGAAGCGCTTTGCGCCAGTCGAAGTGGTGGACACGCTGCTGGGTCTTGGCATCGTGCTCCAAGCGGTTGGCGAGCCACTCTTTTTCCGGTTCTGTGAGCCAGGGAGCCTTTTGGGGAGAGTCCGACAGAAAGCGCAGAACGGCGACACTAAGGAGCACGGAAGGTATCCCCTCAATGAGAAAGAGCCACTGCCAACCTGCTAGCCCATGCCAGCCATGGAGCTTGAGCAGCTGGCCGCCCAGTGGCCCACCGAAGATATTGATAAAGGCGGTCAGCGCCAGAAAACGCGACATCACGGTCGCTCGGTAGGAGGCTGGAATCCAGTAGGTCAGATACAGCAAGACCCCCGGATAAAACCCTGCTTCCGCAACTCCCAACAGGAAACGCATTGAGTAAAACTGCAACGGGGTCTTGACAAACATCATCGCGGCAGAGATAACACCCCAGGTGATCATGATGCGTGCGATCCAGAGACGCGCCCCGACACGCTCCATGATGAGGTTCGAAGGCACCTCAAACATAAAGTAGCCGATAAAGAAAATACCCGCACCCATCCCATAGACCTTGTCACTAAAAGAGAGGTCTTTTTGCATGGTTAGTGCCGCGATACTCACATTGCCTCGGTCTAGCAGACAAAACACATACAAAAGGGCGAGAAAGGGAATCAGGCGCGTCATGATTTTCTTTATGACAGCCCGCTCTAGGGCGTAAGAACCCGTCATCTCCGCGTCAGACATAGACATGCTTTTACTGTACCCTAATTGAGGCAGACTCCAGGTACAATTCTTTCATGAACTACCGATCTTTTGGCCGCACGGGAGTGCAGGTCTCCGATTTGTGCCTGGGCTGTATGAACTTTGGCGACGACTGCTCGGAAGCTGATTCGATTGCGCTGATGCACCGCGCGATAGACGAGGGCATTAACTTCTTCGATACGGCAGATGTCTACACTCGTGGTGTTAGTGAGACCATTGTGGGCAAGGCTCTAGCCGGAGAAAAACGCGACAAGGTTTTTCTTGCCACCAAGGTCTTTAACCGGATGGGGGAGGGGCCAAACGACTTTGGCTCGCACCGCTATCATATTATCAAGGGCTGTGAGGACTCTCTCAAGCGCCTCGGCACTGATCACATTGACCTCTACCAGATCCACCGTCCGCAGTCCAGCATCCCGATTGATGAGACCCTGCGTGCCCTTGACGACCTGGTTCGCTCGGGGAAAGTACGCTATATCGGGACGAGCACGTTTGCGGCCTACCAGGTTGTCGAGAGCCTCTGGGCCTCCAATACCCTGCACCTGAACCGCTTTGTCTGTGAGCAGCCACCGTATAACTTACTAGATCGCCGCATCGAGCGCGAGCTCTTGCCGATGTGTCGCGCCTATGGAATCGCGACCATTCCTTGGGCACCGCTGGCAGGGGGACTGCTCTCGGGCAAGTACCGCGCTGGTGCACCTCGCCCCGACGGTGCCCGCTATGCCAGCAAGTCTGCCCCCTTTGCTCGCGATAACGACTCCGCGCTCCAGACCGTCGAAAAATACGTTGCGTGGTGCGACAGCCGAGGCTACGATCCGTCGCAAGTCGCGCTGGCATGGGTGTTGCATCAGCCCGGCGTCACCAGCCCGATCATCGGCCCCAAAAATGCCGCACAGTATGAAGCCTACATGGCCGCACGAAACCTCACGCTCACCGCCGAAGACCACGCCGACTTAGATGCGCTCTTCCCCCCCGGAACGCATGTCTCCGAATACTACCGCGCCGACTTTGGCCCCACCGCAAGATGGATGTAAACTAAAGCCATGAGTGCCACAACACTACTACAATCCGCTGTTTTGCCCACAGAGTATCAGCCGCGTACCCGCCTTTGGACACGTGAAGAGTACTACCGTGCTTATGACATTGGTCTTTTTGGCCCCACGGAAAAGCTGGAGTTGATTCGAGGAGAAGTTAAAGAAAAGATGCCCCATGGCCCTCGTCATGCCAGCGCCATCTCTCTGGTTCAAGATGCGCTCATGTTCCCCGCACGTCTAGCGAGCGCCTATGTTCGCTGCCAGCTCCCTCTCTTTGTGGGGGAAGCCTCAGACCCCGAACCTGACTTTGCTGTCATTCACGGAACTGTCCGAGACTATCAGAGTGCCCATCCGTGGGCGGCTGACACGTTGCTTGTGGGTGAAGTCTCGGACTCCATGCTGGCCTATGATCGGAGTGAGAAAGCACGCCTCTATGCCGAGGCGCAGATTCCCGAGTACTGGATTCTCAACGTTGTGGGAAGCTATCTTGAAGTGCGCCGCGACCCGGAAGACGGCGAGTACCGAAGCCTTCAAACCCTCCGCATCACGGCTAGTGTCACGCCCCTCTTTGCACCAGACACTGCAATTGCCATAGCAGATCTTTTGCCACAAGAGGCTTGAGCCGCTATATAGAGAGTATGATTGCTGCGACCGATGTTCAGTACTTTGCCGATGGGCATGCGATAGCCGCGTGTGTGCTCTTTGAAAGCTGGGACGATGCTGCGCCGACGCGGGAGTGGACGGTACGGATAGAAGACGTGGCGGAGTACGTTCCGGGTCAGTTCTACAAGCGCGAGCTGCCCTGTTTGCTGGCACTGCTCACGCTGGTCTTGCCCGAGCTAACGACGATTATTGTCGATGGCTATGTCTGGCTAGGTGATGAGAGCCATCCAGGGTTGGGTGGTCATCTTTTTGCGGCGCTTGACCGGAAAATCCCCGTGGTCGGGGTGGCCAAGACACGCTTTGTAGGAGCCGCGCCGGTGTTGGAAGTGCTTCGTGGCGAGAGTGCAAGCCCGCTTTTCGTGAGTGCGGTGGGCTACGAAATCGCGGACGCCGCTAAAAACGTGCAGGCGATGCACGGAGCACATCGCCTGCCAACTCTACTCAAGCGCGTGGACGCGCTCTGCCGCGCTAGAACCTGAGGGTGCGAACGACTTCCAGCGGCTGGCGCTTGCCTAGGGCAATATCAAAGCCGCCAAGCCCCAAGCCATAGGTATAGCCCGTGGCGCTGTTGTAGCCCGCTCGGAGCGCAATGGGCCCTAGCTTCTGCTCCACACCGGCCCGTAGCTCGGCTTTTCCAATGGCTCCTGTCATGTCCACCAGATCCGCAACGGCCGTCATGCCACCTTTCTGAAAGCCAACCCCTGCTGTTGCCGTGGTTGCGAGAAGATTGTACGTGCGTGTGCCACCGCCGCCGTTTGCATTGGCCCCAAACTGTCCGGTGAAGGTGAAGTTTGGTTTGATCGCGTTGGCAATTACCAGGCCGCCTGAGAAACCTAGGAGCTTTTTAGACTCAAGCATGATCCCCAGATCCGCTCCCACTCCTTGTTTGGTCAGCGTGTCCTTGCCACCCATCTCGGGGGCTTTCAGCGCGTCTGTCCCACCATCTAGCGCCGCTTTATCGGCAAAGTAGTGGGCGTAGACGGCGTTCATGTACTTGATGCGCGCTCCCACTGCGACCGTGAAGTTCTCTCCACCCGTCCCCGACTTCAGCTGGGACGCAAACCCGACCTGGGGGAGCGAGTAGATCGCGGTTGCCAGGACATCTGCCTGGGAGTTGGAGGGGACACTGCCCGTACCGCCGCTCTTGCCCCAGGTTTGTAGCGCGGCATTGGGCAAGATATAGCCCTGCGCCACTCCGCTTGCCAGCACTTCTACCGGCCCGACACGCAGCCCGACGCTTCCATTGAGACCAAAGCGGGAGTCCTCGGAAGCGAAGCGCTTTGCGAGATTTGTTGCATCGCCACCCGAGCCACTATTGATGAGGTAGTCTGCGGCCTTCGTCACGGAGATCGCACCATCCGCCCGTGCTCCGATATTGGGAAAATGGAAGCGCATTAGCCCCTTGGCAAACGCGAGTGAGGCGGGGTTGTTGCGGGAGCCCATACCACTGATACTATTGCCCGCAAGTGAGGCAATTCCTGCTCCGCCCATCGCAAAGGCGCGTGCATCGCCGCCAAAGGTAATGTCTTGTGCTGTCGCGGGGAGTGCCATGAGTGCGGCAAGCCCCAGTGCCAGAGAAAAATTTCGTGCCGAGAAAACCATTTACTAATCCTCCAGAGCTTAGGTTCATCATAAAGGGAAAACCTTCCTCCCGCAGGAAATTGCCTCGCGTATGGCGAAAGGTCTTCCGTGCGTTCTTTGGCTTTTTGGATGGGACTCTTGTTCTGGGCTTCTTTGGCTCTGCTCTCGCGAGGGGCAATGGCCCAGGATGCCTTTCATGGAACGGTGATCGAGGTGGAGCACGGGGATCAGCTCTCGGTGAAGCTGGATAGCTGGACACTCAAAGTACGCCTGCACGGAACCGTTTGCCCAGCCAGTGGCGAGCTTGCCGCCGTGGCTCGAGAGTGGGCAAAGGCGCGCGTGCTGGGCAAACAGGTCAATGTGGGTGTTCGAGGGACGGCGGCCAAGGGCGTGGTCTACGGCGATGTTACCTACCTGCCCGGGGAGCATAATATCTCGATTGAGCTGGTGGAGCAGGGGCTGGCAACATGGGCAAGGCAGTATGCTCCCGCTCGTCGGGACCTTGAGGCGGCGGAGAAGCGGGCACGGGATGCGCGAGCCGGGGTCTGGGGCAACCTAGAGCTAGAGAAAATTCGCTTGCGACAAGCTATTGGGAACCCGAAAAGCATGTCGTTGCCCCCCCCGACATCCTCTCCGACTGCTTCACCAACTGTTTCGCCGACGCCGAAAACGCTGCCGACTCCCAAGGTATCCTCAAGCCCTGCGCCGCTACCGATGCCAGCAACAGAGAAAGACCTTCCCAATATCTCCCAAGGGCGGCCCGCGGTTTTGTGGCCACTTGCGGTAGGGATTCTGGTGGCGGCAGCCTGCCTAACTGGAGCGGAGTGGGTGAGCCGTGATGCGCGTCGCCTTCGCCAGCGTCCCGCACTACTCGCAGACGCGACCAACACGTTAACTCCTCTGAAAGTGCGTGGGCTTGTTCGTGCCCAAGCAGAGCTTGCTGTCAGTATTGCCGGTCGCATTCCGGGGCTCTATCTACACGAAGTAACCCAGATCTTCCGAGATGGAGCCTGGCGCACAACCTACAACGAGACCGATACCATTCCCTTTGTGCTTGACGATGGCACCGAGCAGTATATGGTGCCTCTAGATCGGGTGCGGTTCAAGCCGATTCGCATCGCGCGGTTCTACAACGACATTCCCGTCGAGAAGTGGCACGCACGCTCTTACGGCGGTGATATCCGCACCGAGGTCTTTTTTATTCCTGCCGATATCACCCTGACCCTCTACGGAGTCTTCTCCCCCAGCCAGACTACGCCGCTTCTCGTTATTGAAGGAGATGAGCGCCGCTTGACCCATGTTCCCGTTCAGCTCGCCATAGCACTGATCGTCTTGGCCGTGACGGCGCTTCTTGTGGGGGGCTACTTCACGATCCTCAGCGCAGGTTTACCTTCCTAGCCTCAGGTCTACCTTGAGAGTCGCGTAGCCATCAATCTGGAAGTGCTCGACGGTCAGCTTGTGTTTCCCGCCGAGAGTGACAGGGATCGTGTAAAGGGTCGGCCCCTGGTACTTCCAGGCATCACCCAGAATTTGCTTGTCATCAAGCGAGACACGGCAGCCATCATCGGTGGTGACATCAAGAAGATACGCGCCGGGAGGAACCGTAAAGCTGCCCTCAGCATACGTGTAGAAGTGATCGCCTGGAATCCCTTTGCCAAAGGAGCTCCCTGCGTAGTCAAGCCTGTCGCGTTTCTCAGTTTTGAGAGGCTTCACGAGAGCCCGAACCTGATCCCGATGGCGCTCACTGGGGACGCTGTGGATATCCGTGGGGTTTTCTGCCTTGCTCCAGGGGTAGAAGGTAACGTCCCAGGCAATGGGAGCAAAGAAGCGAGAGAAGCCAAAGCGAGTTGGCTTACCTTTGGGGGTAAGCCTGCCCCAACTATCGCGCGTCGCCTCCCCGGTATACTCCAGCTCCACTTTTGTCGTCCCCACACGCCCCGCTTCGACACTTAGTTTCACCTCGCCCGGCACGTTTCCCGAGGTCTGGGAGAGCGTCGCCCCCTCCGCAGCTACTAGCCGCCACTTTCCCTTCGGCCCCAGAATGTCGTAAGTACCCTCGCCACGGGGCCAGAGAATCGGGCGCTCAAAGTCGTACGGCCCCCACTCATCCACCAAGATATAGCGCCGCCCACGAAGGGCACTCTTGGGCAGAAAGGGCAGAGGAACGCCCGAGATCGGCATCGGTGGCGTAAACCCCGGAACAGTGCCCGTCGGGTTCAAAGGGAGCTGAAAGCGCCGGAGATAGG